>NZ_JBEAFH010000018.1:0-7401 GCF_040061575.1 Klebsiella sp. CB_Kp196 | reverse complement strand
GGCTTATGAAGACATTACTAACATCACGGTGTATTAATCAACGGGGAGCAGGTCACCGTCTATCCAGTGCGGATTTAATTAATGGAATAAATGATTATGAGTGATAATGATACAATCCCGAAGAAGTCTACAAGCCAGATTAACAAAGCGGTATTCTTTACATCTGCTTTGCTAATTTTCCTTCTTGTCGCCTTTGCCGCCGTATTCCCGGATGTCGCCGACAAAAATTTTAAACTACTACAGCAACAAATCTTCACGAATGCCAGCTGGTTCTACATCCTTGCTGTGGCCCTGATTTTACTAAGTGTCACGTTCCTTGGACTCTCACGCTACGGTGATATCAAGCTGGGCCCGGACCATGCGCAGCCTGATTTCAGCTACCATTCCTGGTTTGCGATGCTTTTTTCGGCAGGGATGGGGATCGGCCTGATGTTCTTTGGCGTTGCCGAACCTGTAATGCATTATCTTTCGCCTCCCGTTGGCACGCCAGAAACCGTTGCGGCAGCCAAGGAAGCAATGCGTCTGACCTTCTTCCACTGGGGACTGCACGCATGGGCAATTTATGCCATTGTGGCGCTGATTCTGGCGTTCTTCAGTTACCGTCACGGTCTGCCTTTAACTCTGCGCTCCGCACTCTATCCCATTATTGGCGATCGCATATACGGGCCTGTAGGCCATGCGGTTGATATTTTCGCTGTTATAGGCACGGTCTTTGGCGTCGCGACATCGCTGGGTTACGGCGTTTTGCAGGTGAATGCCGGTTTGAACCATCTTTTCGGGGTGCCCATCAATGAAACGGTGCAGGTTATTCTGATCGTGGTCATCACGGGGTTAGCGACGATTTCAGTGGTGTCCGGCCTGGATAAGGGAATACGTATCCTGTCTGAGCTCAATCTGGGTCTGGCGTTGTTGCTCCTGGCGCTGGTCCTGTGTCTGGGACCAACCGTGCTTCTGCTGAAGTCATTTGTGGAAAATACGGGCGGTTATCTTTCGGAACTGGTGAGTAAAACGTTCAACCTTTACGCGTATGAGCCTAAGTCGAGCAAATGGCTGGGGGGCTGGACATTACTGTACTGGGGATGGTGGCTTTCATGGTCGCCGTTTGTGGGGATGTTCATCGCACGGGTCTCCCGCGGGCGAACCATTCGCGAGTTTGTCACCGGCGTGCTGTTTGTTCCCGCGGGTTTTACGCTAATGTGGATGACAGTGTTTGGTAACAGCGCGATCTATCTCATTATGAACCAGGGGGCCACAGACCTCGCCAATACTGTTCAGCAGGATGTGGCGCTGGCCCTGTTTAATTTCCTGGAGCATTTCCCGTTCTCTTCCGTGCTGTCATTCATCGCAATGGCGATGGTCATCGTCTTCTTTGTCACGTCTGCTGACTCGGGGGCAATGGTAGTTGATACTCTGGCAACAGGTGGAGTGGCAAACACACCCGTCTGGCAGCGAATATTTTGGGCCTCGCTCATGGGCATTGTCGCAATTGCGCTTCTCCTTGCCGGAGGGCTAAGTGCGCTGCAAACAGTGACAATAGCGAGTGCATTGCCTTTCTCAGTGATCTTACTGATATCCATATACGGACTTTTAAAAGCTTTGCGCCGGGATTTGACCAAGCGTGAAAGCCTGAGCATGGCGACAATTGCTCCTACGGCTGCACGTAACCCAATTCCCTGGCAGAGAAGGTTACGCAATATCGCGTATCTGCCGAAGCGATCTCTTGTGAAACGTTTTATGGACGACGTCATCCAGCCCGCCATGACGCTGGTTCAGGAAGAGCTGAACAAGCAGGGGACGATAAGCCACATCAGTGACGCAGTCGAGGATCGTATTCGTCTTGAAGTCGATTTGGGTAACGAGCTGAATTTTATATATGAAGTGAGGCTTCGCGGGTATAGCTCACCGACCTTCGCGCTCGCCGCGATGGATAATAATGAGCAGCAGACTGAACAACATAGATATTATCGCGCTGAGGTATATCTCAAAGAAGGCGGTCAAAATTATGATGTGATGGGCTGGAACCAGGAGCAGCTGATTAATGACATACTGGACCAGTACGAAAAACATCTGCACTTCCTGCACCTCGTTCGTTAATAGCAACATGCCGTCCTGGGGGCGGCAATTATTTATCCCGGCCGCAATATGAGGAATGCAGAATGATTTCACGCTGGAAATGGATTCTGAAGCAGACAGTTAAAAAGCTATGGTTCAGGGCAACGTTATTCGCCATTGTCGCGATAATAACGGCCCTTTTATCAATTCTTTTTAAATCAATGATACCTGAGTCGGTTTCCGTGAAGGTTGGTGCGGAAGCAGTCGATAACATTCTGAACATACTGGCATCGAGTATGCTGGCAGTGACCACTTTTTCGTTGAGTATCATGGTCACAGCCTACGGTTCAGCCACTACTAATGTGACTCCCAGAGCTACGCGTTTAGTTGTTGAAGACGTAACCACACAAAATGTACTGGCCACCTTCATCGGTTCTTTTCTCTTCAGTCTGGTAGGGATTATTGCCCTCAGTATGGGAGCTTATGGAGAAAGGGGGAGAGTCATTTTATTCATTGTCACACTGGTTGTCATTGCCTTAATCCTCATCACATTGCTTCGCTGGATACAGCATTTGACCTCTCTGGGAAGGGTAGGTGAGACAACGGCAAAAGTAGAACAGGCGGCCATCGAAACATTTATTGCGAGAGCAAGAAATCCCTGTCTCGGCGGATATCCATGGCTTGAGAACAATGAACAGCCGAAAGGAACGGTTGCAGTTTATCCGAAGAAGATTGGCTATGTTGAATATATTAATATGGTGAAACTTAGCAAGCTGCTGACCAATGATCCCCGTCATGTATACCTCGTGGCGCAGCCAGGCAGTTTCATCCATCCATCCATGCCCGTTTTGTACCTGAGTCAAGGCCAGGAGTCATCAATCAGCGCCGATTTACTTGAGACGATTATTGTCTCGGATGTACGTTCATTTGCTCAGGATCCCCGATTTTGTCTTAGCGTCATGGCCGAAATAGCCTGCCGGGCACTTTCCCCCGCAGTGAACGATCCTGGAACCGCCATTGATGTCATTGGCAGAGGTGTTCGTATACTTTCCACTTACGCGCAGAATAAATCTGATGAAATAGAAGTGAAATATCCTTCAGTTCATGTTGCACCACTTCAGAATAACGATCTACTGGAAGACTTTTTCTCACCTGTCGCGCGCGATGGTGCCGGTATGAGGGAGATACAGATAAGAGTCCTTAAAGGACTGTCTATGCTGAGTAAGGGTTGGCCTGGGATATTTTCTGAGGCCGCGCATAATTTAGCATTTGAAACATTAGAGCATGCAATACGTGCTGACCATATAGATTCTGACAGATGTCTAATAAAATCAATTTATTATAATTTATTTAGTGGTGAAGACTCTAATAAAAAACCATAGTTGTGGGGAAAGTAATTAGGCCGCAGGAAAGATAATGGCAAAAAAAATTCCGAGAATGGGCGTCAGTTTTGTGGCATATGCGGGCGTGTTAATTGCGAGATGTATTAACCTATGGAGAGCAGTTCCATCTATACTCCTGTCAGCCCATGCTGGAAATATTGTTATCACTAGTCCTATCACGGAAAAGTTAATTGTATATTCTAACCCTACGCAGTATTCCGCTTAATGGCTTGCTTCTTTGTGTCTTTTCCCAACAGTATCCGACAATAAAAAGTACGTGAAGTAAACCCAACAAAATAACGCTGTACTGTATGGTCAGTCAATGTATTAGATTAACAGCTTTCGGGTATTTTTCTAGTGCTTTGAAAAAAGGAATATCAGACATTTGAAGGAATTCAGGATGTCAACACCAGTTGCTTTAGAGAAAAATGGAAACGGCTTCCTATTCACTAGATGCAATAGATAGCGGTCCTCGTTATCTGCTGAAGCAAATATTGGAATTGCATTCAACCCTCAACGACTTCTGATTTTCAAGACAGTGTCTACTTGTACATAACACATATCTGCAGCACTGTGCTGAATTAGGGCCAGATGGCACTCCAGCCCCCTGAGGTAGGGACACATCTTCAAAGATTCCAGGTTTTTTCTACTACTTTCATCAATGCCATCTCTGGAAGGCGCTGAGTAGTTATCCGCAGCAACCAGCAGAGTTATGTTGCAGACGAATAATGCTGTCTACCGGATACTGGCAGCCCCGACTCCTCTGTACTATGAGACAAAGCTCGCTCATCTCAGTAAATATTACATTCGCTGTTCCGTGTTTTGCATCAAATCACATCCTGGTTTCTCTGTTATTTAAGCAGTTCAGAACGACTTTTCAGTAACGCTTTCCCCTGCGCCAGCAGCAGGTGATTACACTGCCCTTCAATTTCTACCAGCTGATCGGCAAGCAATTGCTGAGTGTTTGCGCTGAAAGTGCCGGTCAGTTCAATTCCCGGATGGTAAGTTTTCTCGCTTCTTCCAGCGGAAGCGCTCTGGAGTAATACCAGCCCTGAGCATAACTCTGTGGCCAGAACGTCTTCAGATAGTTCACCTGCTCCTGAGTCTCTACACCCTCAAACACAATCTTATCTGCAATGGAGCGGAACATCTCATGCAGTCCGGGAAGAAGATCATATCGTAAAGATTCAGTACCAATAGCACTAGTTAGCGATTTGTCTATTTTTATTTCATCTACATCAAGCGCAGTTACCAGATTAAGATTAGAATATCCTGTCCCAAAGTCATCGATGGCAAACCTGACACCATGATTTTTATATTTATCAATGTGAATTTTCATACCTTCAAAATCCCCTCCTTGACGCTCCGTAATTTCAAGAAGGATTGTTTTATATGGGATGTTATATTCAGAAATTAATCCTAGTAGTTTATCCCTGAATTTTTCTGAATCAAGATCGCTTGGATTAATGTTTACGCTCAAAAATATTTCATTCTGAATAGCAGTATGGATAAATTCTCGGATAGCATGGTTAATGACGAATAAAGTCACATCCTCCTGCAACCCTTCCCTTTCAGAAAGCGGTATAAATACTTCAGGGCTAATATTCCCGAGTCTTTCATCTTTCCATCTGAGCAAGGCCTCAAATCCGCAGATCTGTCCGTCTTCAATTCTGTAAATAGGTTGATAGACCAGCGACAGGGCTTCATTTTTCAAAGCCTTTACAAACCTTGCAGATAGTGAACTATTGAGTTCTGCTCTGTTCATAATGATAATATAAATCATTAAACCGGAAAGTAGTGACACTGTTACTAATAACATTTGTATGCTCCAGTGCTCTGAAAATATCCCCGTAAAATACCCACCTCCTGCAACACAGAGATCATAATGTAGGCTACATGCCCTAAACACTCTAAACCTTAGTGGAACGCTATCATGCCGATCAAGAAGAGGAGCATCAGGTCCTATATTGAAGTAATGCCTGTCATGCTTACTATTTCCGACAACAGCGCTAAAGTTTTTTGAATACATATCAGTTTCGAATCGTCTGAAGACAAATGGTGATAGGGTCACCATAATACCTTCAGAAATATATCCATTGACGGATATATCATCCATAAGCTTAATACCAAAAAGCCACACTCCTTCCCGCGAAGTCCATTTTTTATCAAAATGTTCCAGACTTAAGGTGGGACGTAAACTCCCCCACAGAGCACTACAGGCTAATTCTCCTTTTATGATGTAGCCAACATCTTTAATCAACGGATAGGGCCATACTACAACCCGAAGATGTAGGATATTTTCATTAGTACATGGACTGTCTCCTATATTCAAATGTGACTTTGCAGCAGTCTTGACAGATTCAGTCTGAACCAGGAGCGATTCAGAGCGAACAAGCACATCGGAAGTATAGTCTTTAATTTTATCCCGAAAAATCAGGTAAGATACGCTCTCAGATAATACAAAAAAAATATACCAGCTGAAAGAATCGATAAAGAGAGGACTGATAGATTATGTATCCACTTTCCAGGGCTAATCAAACGTTCCAGCTTACGACTAACCATGCAGATCTCCCCTCAAATTGAAAAGATATAAAGCTATATTTTCGCCAACTTCACTGACCGATTAGCTGGCACTGAACATACTATTCCAGTATACCTATTCTTGCCTTACTCATCCCGGGTATGAATCAAATAATGTGACATGGTTCGGATAGATACTGGTTATGATTTACAGAGATAATTCATGCGTTATTAATAGCCTCGTGAAGGCTCCAGATGCATGGTGCAACTTTTAAGCGATGCATGTAATGCGGTTTTTTACCCACTAGTATAGAACGAATATTCATTTCTTGCTGGGCGATCGCACACTAAGGTGTACACCAAAATAAAGACACTCTTTTTTGAAAAAAAAAGAGTAAAATGTTGTGTGACATCGGCATTACAAAACGAAAATTCATGTTATAATCGGGTTATTATTGATAATGTTACGCATTGCAACGTGTAACCGGATATCTGCATTTGGGTGAAGATAGCTTAAGATGGATAAAAAATATGATTTTTCGCTCAGTTATGAAGCCTTAACACGGGTATGTGAAAATGCAATATGTGAACATATTCGCAGAGCAGGTTCTCTGGAAGGGTTAGGTTTCGCACTTGAATATACAAAGGCCTATGCTATCCTGGAAGTATGGTCTCTGCTGGCAGCTGCTGGCGATACATTTCCAGCTCTCATTGAGAAAGACAGAATATATCTGTTGCAACTAATTTCCGGGAAAAATAATATAGAGCTACATTAAATCATAAATTATTTGGCAGAACATCTCCGTTTTTACTTAACGCCCGCCGGAATCACTGACGTGAGGAAAATGAAATTTGTTGTGCAATAATAATTCTGATTATTCTGGTCAGTCGGATTGGCCGTAGAGTTTCAGTATTCTTGTGCGATGACAAGGCGGGATAACTACCGTCATCGCGCCCTGTCTGGAATCAATGACTTCAGTTTTAGATATAAAGAAAAAACAATATACACATTAGATAAAAGTGAGAAAAACTCGTCCTGTATAACATCAGGTAGAGTAAAGCATTTATCATTAACTTACTGAAGACGGAATAACTACATTTATACCCGAAAGCTATTCTCTTTGAATCTACTTTAGATTTCTATTATTTCTGATTGCCATAGGCTTTTTTACAGTACCCTGTGATTTCCTTGACTTCACTTTATATTTTATTATCATCCCATATAATAAAACCAGCGAAATAGACAAAACAACATACAATAACATAAAAATACCTGTGTTAACAATTAAAAAAGGAGATTAGGTCGAGTCCGTGAGTGATTTTAACATATACGCGAATTGATACAACTCATATGTGCTAGCCAGTTTCATCTTTTTCTTTATTTCTTTTATAGGCTTTGTTGAATAAATCAGATTTCGGGTAAGTCTCCCCCGTAGCGGGTTGTGTT
>NZ_JBEAFH010000032.1:0-223382 GCF_040061575.1 Klebsiella sp. CB_Kp196 | reverse complement strand
CGCCGCAACCCGGGGAATGTGCCGCGATGTGGCATTGCTGCGGTTTCTACCCGGCCACAGATTGCAGATAACCCGTAGCCCGGACAGGCGCGTCAGGCGCCGCCTCCGGGAGACGTGGCGGTGGCGTGATTCAGCCAGATAATCTGGCCCTGCTGCTCCCAGAGGCGCATTTGATTGACCTGGGCGCTACAGGGCGCTTCTCCACACCAGACCATCAGCGTACTCTCCGGGAAAAGCTCCGGTCGGAGCTGGTTCAGCGAATGGGCGAGAATGTCCACCCGCCAGCCCTGTTCGCTGGCTATCCAGCCCTCCAGCCATAGCCGGGTGATATCATTCACATTCCAGCCGATAATCAGCGCATGGCTGCCGGGATATTTTGCCGTGGATGAAAGAGTGCGGGCGATATGATTAATCAGAATACCATCAAGGATGCCCCGCAGCGCCAGCAGCGTGGGCTGCGGGCTAAGCAGGCGCTGGCGTAATGGATTAATCAGATTCTTCACCAGAATTTGCGCTGACTCGCTGTGGTTGCGCTCCTTAAGCCACATACGCAGGCGATGATAGCTACCGTTTTGCAGATAACCGAGCAAAATTTCCTGCTGCTTGCGCCAGCCGTCGGCCACCTCCTGCTCATTATCCATCAGCAGCGTTTTCACTTTCCCCACCTGCACGCCGGAGTCAATCCAGCGTTTAATTTCGCGAATCCGGTCTATCTCATATTCGTTGAACAGGCGGTGGCCGCCGTCGGTACGCTGGGGTTTCAGTAATCCGTAGCGCCGCTGCCAGGCGCGTAACGTCACGGGATTGATATCGCAAAGCTGGGCCACTTCGCCGATTGTATAAAGCGCCATTTTCTCCTCCCGCTATGTTCTCCTCCATTAACTGTAGAAGCTGTTTGCCGAAGCGGGAATTTTTGTCTGTTTTTTGTACAAATTTGGGCCGGCGAGACGCGAAGAAATGTGATCCTGAACATGAATTATCATTTTCATGTATTGCTTCAAAGAAAGTTATAAGCAAGCAGTGTATGTTACGCGCTTTCAAATGAAGTGTGGTCTGCGGGTATGTACGAGTTTGATCTGGTGTTGCTGCTGCTTCAGCAGATGTGCGTGTTTTTGGTCATTGCGTGGCTGATGAGCAAAACGCGGCTGTTCATCCCGTTAATGCAGGTCACCGTCCGGCTGCCGCATAAGCTCCTGTGCTACGTAACCTTCTCCATTTTCTGCATCCTCGGTACCTACTTCGGGCTGCATATCGAAGACTCGATCGCCAATACGCGCGCCATCGGCGCGGTGATGGGGGGGCTGCTGGGCGGGCCGGTGGTTGGCGGCCTGGTGGGGCTGACCGGCGGGCTTCACCGCTACTCGCTGGGCGGCATGACCGCGCTGAGCTGTATGGTATCCACCATCGTAGAAGGGCTACTCGGAGGGCTGGTACACAGTATTCTGGTCAAACGCGGGCGGCCGGACAAAGTCTTCAGCCCGCTCACCGCCGGCGCGATCACCTTTTTCGCCGAGATGGTGCAGATGCTGATTATTCTGCTTATCGCTCGCCCGTTCGAAGATGCCCTGCATCTGGTACAAAGCATCGCCGCGCCCATGATGGTCACCAACACCGTCGGGGCGGCGCTATTTATGCGCATCCTGCTGGATAAGCGAGCGATGTTTGAAAAATACACCTCGGCCTTTTCGGCTACGGCGCTGAAGGTCGCCGCTTCGACGGAGGGGATCCTGCGCCAGGGGTTCAACGAAGAGAACAGCATGAAGGTCGCGCAGGTGCTGATCCAGGAGCTGGATATCGGCGCGGTGGCGATAACCGATCGCGACAAGCTGCTGGCGTTTACCGGGATCGGCGACGATCACCACCTCCCGGGCAAACCCATCTCTTCGCTCTATACCCAAAAGGCGATAGATACCGGCGAAGTTGTTTACGCCGACGGCAACGAGGTGCCTTACCGCTGCTCGATTCATCCGAACTGCAAGCTGGGCTCGACGCTGGTTATCCCGCTGCGCGGCGAAAATCAGCGGGTCATCGGTACCATTAAACTCTATGAAGCGAAAAACCGCCTGTTTAGCTCCATCAACCGCACGCTGGGGGAGGGAATTGCGCAACTGCTGTCGGCGCAGATCCTGGCCGGACAGTATGAGCGGCAAAAGGCGCTGCTGACGCAGTCGGAAATCAAGCTGCTGCACGCCCAGGTGAACCCGCACTTCCTGTTCAACGCGCTGAATACGCTAAAAGCGGTGATTCGCCGCGATAGCGACCAGGCCGGGCAGCTGGTGCAGTATCTGTCGACCTTTTTCCGCAAAAATCTGAAGCGGCCAGCGGAGATCGTGACCCTGGCCGATGAGATTGAACATGTGAACGCCTATTTGCAGATTGAGAAAGCGCGTTTTCAGACCAATTTGCAGATTCATATGCTGGTGCCCGAGGCGCTGGGGCAGCATCAGCTACCGGCGTTTACCCTGCAGCCAATCGTCGAAAACGCGATTAAACACGGGACTTCGCAGCACCTTGGGGTGGGCGAAATCACCATCCGCGCCAGTCAGCAAGAGCGCTGGCTGCAGCTGGATATTGAAGATAATGCCGGGCTGTATCAGGACAAACCCAGCGCCAGCGGGCTGGGCATGAACCTGGTCGACCGCAGACTGCGGGCGCGCTTTGGCACCGACTGCGGGATCACCGTAACCTGCGAGCCGGAATGTTTTACCCGCGTCACGCTGAGACTGCCTCTGGAGGAAAGCGCATGTTAAAAGTATTAATTGTCGACGACGAGCCGCTGGCGCGTGAAAACCTGCGTATTTTGCTGGAGACCCAGCCTGATATTGAGATCGTTGGCGAATGCGGGAATGCCGTCGAGGCGATTGGCGCGGTACATAAGCTGCGCCCGGACGTGCTGTTTCTGGATATCCAGATGCCGCGCATCAGCGGTCTGGAGATGGTCGGCATGCTCGATCCGCAGCATCGGCCCTATATCGTCTTCCTTACCGCGTTTGACGAGTACGCGGTGAAGGCCTTTGAAGAGCACGCGTTTGATTATTTACTGAAGCCGATTGAGTCCGCCCGGCTGGAAAAAACGCTGTTTCGCCTGCGCCAGGAGCGTAGCCTGCAGGATATGACCGTGCTCGACGATACCCAGCAGGCGCTGAAGTATATTCCCTGCACCGGACACAGCCGGATCTGGCTGCTGCAGATGGAGGATGTGGCCTTCGTCAGCAGCCGGATGAGCGGGATTTATGTGACCGACCGCGAAGGGAAAGAGGGCTTTACCGAGCTCACCCTGCGCACGCTCGAGAGCCGAACGCCGCTGCTGCGCTGCCATCGGCAGTATCTGGTTAACATGTCCCATCTCAAGGAGATCCGCTTTGAGGAGAACGGCCAGGCGGAGCTGCTGATGCGCGCTGGCCAAACGGTGCCGGTCAGCCGCCGCTACCTGAAGAGCCTGAAAGAGGCGATTGGGCTGTAAAACGGCGGAATCGTGATAGACTTAGCAGCAGATTTTTTCATCATGAAGGCAATATGATCAGTAACGATATTCTCCGTAGCCTGCGCTACACCCTGAAAACCAATAACAGCGGCCTGGTTCGTATTTTTGCCCTGGCGGATGCGCCGGTCAGCGCGGAACAGCTGGTTCCCTGGCTGAAAAAAGAAGACGAAGAGGGGTTTGTGCGCTGCCCGGATATCGTGCTGTCGAATTTCCTCAACGGCCTGATTTACGACAAACGCGGTAAAGATGCGTCCGCGCCGCCGCTGGCGGTCGAACGCCGGGTGAATAATAACATCGTGCTGAAAAAGCTGCGTATTGCCTTCTCTCTGAAGACGGATGATATTCTCGCTATCCTCACCCAGCAGAAATTCCGCGTCTCCATGCCGGAAATCACCGCCATGATGCGCGCCCCGGATCATAAAAACTTCCGCGAATGCGGCGACCAGTTCCTGCGCTACTTCCTGCGCGGACTGACCGAGCGCGAACACGCGAAATCCTGATATGCCTCCCCGGCTTGCGGCGTAAACGCCTGAGCCGGGCTACTAAATGCACGGCTCCGTAGCCCGGCTCAGCGCAGCGCAAGCCGGGAGTAGTCCGCACCAGTCAGGGCTGTTTCACTTCTTTAAAACCCTGCGATTTCAGCAATTTCTCCGACTCGCTCAGCGAAATGAACTTTTGTGAACAGTCGGAAAAACTGGCCCCCGGCAAGTGACACAGCTCGCTGATTTTAGCCTGATTAAAGTCGATGGAGAGGTGTTCCTGCGCGACGTTCTCTTTATAGTCGACGCTGTGGGTAACGCCTTTGATTTTGCTGTAGGCCGCGCCGATAGGGTCGATGACCTTGCGCGCCTGCTCTTCGTTACTTACCCCGAGTGATTGATAGGGGATAGTATTCTCAGCGTCCTGGCGGGTGACGACATCGCCTTTGTAGTGATAGATGTAGGTCAGATCAACGCCGTTGATCGTGTTGTTAAACGTTTTGACCTCATCTTTGTTGTTATCGCAGCCGACAAGCGCGGCCATCAATAGCGTGGCGCCCAGAGCGGCGGTCATCCTGCGGTTAAATTTCATTATCATTCCTTGTTAATCAATCATCATCTCTAATTGTATACAGCATTGGGCGATGGTGCCGGGCGTATCCTCGGAAGTCGCCGTTTCGCGCTTATGCCAGCGTTTTCTTCTTTCTGCGCCAGCACCCGGCGGGCGATGTCGTCGACAATATCGTGGCGCTCAAAAAAAAGCGCTGCCGGAGCAGCGCTTTATACAGCCTTACTTGACCTGCTGGCCCGGCTGAGCCCCGCTGTCCGGGCTGAGCAGGAAGATATCTTTCCCGCCAGGACCTGCGGCCATCACCATGCCTTCAGAGATGCCGAAGCGCATTTTGCGCGGCGCCAGGTTAGCGACCATCACCGTCAGGCGGCCAATCAGCGCCTGCGGATCAGGGTAGGCGGAGCGGATGCCGGAGAAGACGTTACGCTTCTCGCCGCCGAGATCCAGCGTCAGGCGCAGCAGCTTATCGGAACCGTCGACGAACTCGGCGTTTTCAATCAGCGCGATGCGCATATCCACTTTGGCGAAATCGTCAAAGGTGATAGTTTCCTGAATCGGATCGTCCGCCAGCGGACCGGTGACCGGCGCTGACAGCGCCTTCACTTCTTCTTTCGACGCTTCGACCAGCGCCTCAACCTGCTTCATTTCGATGCGGTTATACAGCGCTTTAAAGGCGTTAACCTTGTGACCGAGCAGCGGCTGCTGGATAGCATCCCAGCTCAGTTCGCCGTTGAGGAACGCTTCGGCGCGGGCGGCCAACTGCGGCAGAACCGGCTTCAGCCAGGTCATCAGCACGCGGAACATATTCAGGCCCATGGTGCAGATGGCCTGCAGATCGGCGTCGCGGCCTTCCTGTTTGGCGACCACCCACGGCGCCTGCTCGTCAACGTAGCGGTTTGCCACGTCGGCCAGCGCCATGATTTCGCGGATGGCTTTCCCGAACTCGCGGCTGTCCCACGCATCGCCAATGCTTGCTGCCGCATCGGTGAAGGTTTTATACAGCTGAGGATCGGCCAGCTCGGCGGACAGCATGCCGTCGAAACGCTTGTTGATGAAACCGGCGTTACGCGAGGCAAGGTTAACCACCTTGTTGACGATATCGGCGTTGACGCGCTGCACGAAGTCTTCCAGGTTCAGGTCGATATCATCGATACGTGACGAGAGCTTGGCGGTGTAGTAGTAGCGCAGGCTGTCGGCGTCAAAATGATTCAGCCAGGTACTGGCCTTAATAAAGGTACCGCGCGACTTGGACATCTTGGCGCCGTTGACCGTCACGTAGCCGTGAACGAACAGGTTGGTCGGTTTGCGGAAGCCGCTGCCTTCCAGCATCGCCGGCCAGAACAGGCTGTGGAAGTAAACGATGTCTTTGCCGATAAAGTGGTACAGCTCGGCGGTAGAGTCTTTCTTCCAGTACTCGTCGAAGCTGGTGGCGTCGCCGCGCTTGTCGCACAGGTTCTTAAAGGAGCCCATGTAACCGATCGGCGCATCCAGCCAGACGTAGAAGTATTTACCCGGCGCGTTCGGGATTTCGAAGCCGAAGTACGGGGCATCGCGGGAGATATCCCACTGCTGCAGGCCGGACTCGAACCACTCCTGCATTTTATTCGCCACCTGCTCCTGCAGCGCGCCGCTGCGGGTCCACGCCTGAAGCATTTCGCTGAACGACGGCAGGTCGAAGAAGAAGTGCTCGGACTCGCGCATCACCGGCGTCGCGCCGGATACCACCGATTTCGGCTCGATAAGCTCGGTCGGGCTGTAGGTCGCGCCGCACACTTCGCAGTTATCGCCGTACTGATCCGGTGATTTACACTTCGGACAGGTGCCTTTCACAAAGCGGTCCGGCAGGAACATGCCTTTTTCCGGATCGTAAAGCTGAGAGATGGTACGGTTTTTGATAAAACCGTTCTCTTTCAGGCGCGTGTAGATGAGCTCCGACAGCTCGCGGTTTTCATCGCTGTGCGTGGAGTGGTAGTTGTCGTAGCTGATGTCGAAGCCAGCAAAATCGGTCTGATGCTCCTGACTCATTTCGCCAATCATCTGCTCCGGAGTAATTCCGAGCTGCTGCGCTTTCAGCATGATCGGGGTGCCGTGGGCGTCGTCGGCGCAGATGAAGTTGACTTCGTGGCCGCGCATTCGCTGGTAACGGACCCAGACATCAGCCTGGATGTGCTCCAGCATGTGGCCGAGGTGGATTGAGCCGTTTGCGTACGGCAGCGCGCACGTTACCAGAATTTTCTTCGCGACTTGAGTCATAGTGGGCATTACATCTTCTATTGTAAAAAGGGGTTTTGATGTTACCGCAAAGGCAATAATTTGGTAAGCCCAAAGCTTATGGTGGGGGAATTATTCCCTTTAAGGTAAACTTAACGCACAAGATTCAACTCACAATAACAAAGGAGTCGGGATGAGTTCGCAATCCCAGGCCAAATCCCCCGAGCGTCTGCGCGCGATGGTCGCCGGGACCCTGGCTAATTTCCAGCACCCAACCCTGAAACATAACCTCACTACGCTGAAGGCGCTGCATCACGTCGCCTGGCTGGACGAGACCGTGCACATTGAAATTCAGATGCCGTTCGTCTGGAACAGCGCGTTTGAAGCGCTGAAGGAGCAGTGCAGCGCCGAGCTGCTGCGCATTACCGGCGCCAAAGCCATTGACTGGAAGCTGACGCACAGCATCGCCACGCTTCAGCGGGTAAAAAATCAGCCGGGCATCAACGGCGTGAAAAACATTATCGCCATCAGCTCCGGCAAGGGCGGGGTGGGTAAATCGTCGACGGCGGTCAACCTCGCGCTGGCGCTGGCGGCGGAAGGGGCGAAAGTCGGCATTCTGGATGCCGATATTTACGGGCCGTCGATTCCGACCATGCTCGGCGCGGAAGATCAGCGTCCGACTTCGCCGGACGGCACCCATATGGCGCCGATTATGAAATTCGGTCTCGCTACCAACTCCATCGGTTATCTGGTGACCGACGACAACGCCATGGTGTGGCGTGGCCCGATGGCCAGCAAGGCGCTGATGCAGATGCTGCAGGAAACGCTGTGGCCGGATCTCGATTATCTGGTACTGGATATGCCGCCGGGCACCGGTGATATTCAGCTGACGCTGGCGCAAAACATTCCGGTCACCGGCGCGGTCGTCGTCACCACGCCGCAGGATATTGCCCTGATCGACGCCAAAAAAGGCATCGTGATGTTTGAAAAAGTCGAGGTACCGGTGCTGGGTATCGTGGAAAACATGAGCATGCATATCTGCAGCAACTGCGGACACCACGAGCCGATTTTCGGTACCGGCGGCGCGCAGAAGCTGGCGGAGAAATATCATACTCAGCTGCTGGGCCAGCTGCCGCTGCATATTACCCTGCGCGAAGACCTCGACAAAGGGACGCCGACGGTGGTTGCGCGTCCGGAAAGCGAGTTTACCGAGACCTACCGCCAGCTGGCCGACCGCGTCGCGGCGCAGCTGTACTGGCAGGGGGAAGTCATCCCCGGAGAGATAGCCTTCCGCGCGGTCTAATCTCCTCACTATCCTGAGCCGCCCGGCGCTTTTCGCCGTGCGGTTTTTTAGTTTTTTCGTCCCGGTTTTCTACCGAGGAGATAATCACCGCGCGAATAATATCGCTGTTAAATATTATTTATTTTTATTCACATTTAGCGATATTGAGATTAATCAATAAAACATATTGCTAACATTGTTTTCCTCTGGCGGTTGTGCGAGCTTTAATAGCAAAGAAGTAACGATTTTAATTCGCCGTGATGAGATTTAATTTTGGCTTTTTATTTGGCGAAACGTGGATGTTATCAGTAATACGTATATAAAAACGATGGAAGGAAAGTATAGCCGTACACATTTCCGGAGTGCATGATGAATAATATTGCTCTAATCGTTAAGTTACGAGAACTACTGGTTATTTTTATGCATACGCGCTCGCTGCCGGAGAAAGCAGCAGACGCGTTGCGTTATTGCCAGGAGCATCTCCCGATAGCTGAGATTCCGATTGGCGCTTATGGTGAGTACAGTGATATTTTTGAACAGATTGTTTTTTTATCGGATGACAAGAGTCGTACGGCCCCGGATGATTTACTGCGTAGCGGCGGCGATCTGATATTAAGTATTTTAATGCTCTATGAGCAGGTTGCTTCATATATTGCCGTCGAGGAATTTATGCACAAACAGAACCGCTTTAACGAATAGCATTTTGCCACAAAAAACGCCAGCGGCAGGGAGAGCGCGCTGGCGTTCAGCTTTTAGCGATGGTAGAAAATCTCGCCATCATAAATTTTGAGGATTTTCCCCTCGGTTTCGGTAATCAGCACGTAGCTTCCGCCCATGTAGGTCCAGCGGGTCCCGGCATCCGGCGCAGGCAAATTGCGCTGCTGCCACTGCTTGATGTTGTATTCTGGCGTCAGGTACAGCGGCGGGACGGTATCGCCGATGTGAAATTGTTTGAAGTCCGCGGTGACCCCATCCAGCTCATATTTCTGTATACCTTCGCCGGTCGCCGCCCACGCGCCGCTGGCGCAGGCCAACAGTACGCCCAGAAGCATCATTTTTGTTTTACGCATAATTTCCCCATTATTATCCTGGACACAAAATCGCAGCCTCGTATGATTCCTGATAGGTCAAGGGATTGGCAAGCGTTGGTTTGGGTAAAAGTGTAAGCAAACGGTGATGCAGCGCCGTTTTTCATCGGCGCGCGCCTGTTTTGAGAATAATCCGGGGTGAGGAGTGTGTATGTTCCGGCTGGAAGATCTGGCATTGTTTGTCCGCGCTGCGGCGTTAAGCAGCTTCAGCGATGCGGCGCGAGAGGCCGGGCTGCAGCCCGCGCAGGTGAGCGCGGCGATCAAGCGTCTGGAAACGACGCTGAATATTCGTCTTTTTGCCCGTTCTACGCGGAGTTTACGCCTGACGCCGGAAGGCGAAACCTGGCTGCCCTATGCCACGCAGATGCTTGATACGCTGCACGCGGGGCTGCAAAAAATCAGCACGCCGGATGACGAAGTACGCGGTACGTTACAAATTGCCGTGCCGTCCGACCTGGGGCGCAACTTGCTTCTGCGCGTGTTTCGCGCTTTTCGCCAGCGCCATCCCGCGCTGCGCCTGCGGATACTGTTTTCCGATCATCGGACCGACGTATTTAAAGATCCGGTAGACGTGGCGTTTCGCTACGGCGATAACGACGATGCCTCGTTTATTTCCCTACCCGTCGCGCCGGAGAACCGCCGGATGCTGGTGGCCTCGCCCGGCTGGATAGCCGAACACGGCGAACCGAAGACGCTGGAAGATTTGGCCCGGCACAATGCGCTGACCTACGTGCTGCGCGGCAGGGCGTTCGATCGCTGGCCGCTGAGCCTGGACGGGAAGGTCCATTACGTGCAGGTTGCCGGCACTATCGTGAGCGATGATGCGGAGGTGATTCGCCGCCTGGCGGTTGCCGGGGAGGGGATCGCGTTCAAATCTGAACTCGACGTCGGGGATGATATCCGTGAAGGGCGGCTCCAGGTGCTGTTGCCGGAGTATCAGGGCGACGTGGTGCCGCTGAATATGATTTGCCCGCACCGCAAGCAGCTTTCGCCTGCGGTACGGTTGCTGTATGAGGCGGTGAAAGAGGCGTGCGAAGCGGTTCATTCCCGCGCGCCCTCTGCGGGCCGCTAGCGCCGACTCGGGAATGGTGCCGGGTTATGCATCGGCGTGGCTTGTTCCCGGCTCGCGCTGCGCTTAGCCGGGCTACGGATTGGTAGCCCGGACAGGTGCGCCAGTGCCGCCTCCGGGAGAACGATCGGTGCGAAGCTTAATGCTTCACCAGCGTGGCAAAGTAGTAGACCAGCGGAATCGCAAGGATCCACAGCCCGATGGGGATTTCCCGCCATTTGCCGGCAATCGTTTTAATCACCACATAAAACAGCAGCCCGCCGGCAATCCCGGTCCCGAAGCTATTGGCAATCAGCGTAATCATCACCATCATCAGCACCGGCAGGCCGTCGGTGAAGTTTGCCAGGTCCACTTTGCGCAGGCCGCTGAACATATTCAGGCCAATGAGGATCAGCGCAGGCGCGGTCGCCTCTTTCGGGATCATCAGCGCCACCGGGGTAAACAGCAGCATCAGGAGGAACATCACCGCCGCCGACAGCGCGGTTAACCCGGTTTTGCCGCCGGCTTCCGCTGCCGCTGAGGATTCAATCAGCGCGGTCGCCGCCGGAATGCCCAGCCAGGGGCCAACGGCCGCGGCGATCGAGTCAACCATAAACGGGCGATTGATATGCGGCATATTGCCTTCCTCATCCAGCAGACCCGCTTCGCCGCCTACCGCCAGCGTGGTGCCCATCGTGGAAAAGAACTCTGAGGCGAAAAAGACGAACAGGAACGGCAGGAAGGCGATATTCAGCGCGCCCAGCATATCGATTTGCCCCAGCACCGGCGTCAGCGAATGCGGCATATCGATAAAGCTGCCCGGGAGTCTGGTGACGCCCATCGGAATGCCGACCAGGGTGGCAAAGAGAATCGCCCACAGAATTGAGCCGGGGATTTTTCTCGCCTGCAGGGCAATGGCCAGAAACAGCCCGCAGAGCGCCACCAGCGCCCCCGGTGAGAGAAAATCGCCGAGCATCAGGGCGTTGGTTTTGGCGTTAGCCAGCACCAGCCCGGCGTTACGGAAACCCAGCACCGCGACAAACAGCCCAATGGAGGCCGTCAGGCCGAGCTTGATCGACTGCGGCACCGAACGGGTCACCACTTCACGCAGGCCGAACCTGGTTAGCAGGAAAAACAGAATCCCCGACCAGCAGGCGATCCCAAGACCAATCTGCCAGCCAATGCC
Organism: Klebsiella sp. CB_Kp196; assembly: GCF_040061575.1. Taxonomy (NCBI): domain Bacteria; kingdom Pseudomonadati; phylum Pseudomonadota; class Gammaproteobacteria; order Enterobacterales; family Enterobacteriaceae; genus Klebsiella; species Klebsiella sp. CB_Kp196. The sequence continues at coordinate 212,033 of NZ_JBEAFH010000032.1, read as the reverse complement.
TTCGCTGCCCGCCAGCGTGACGCCGACCAGCACCGAGCCGCCGATGCCCGGCCCGACGATAAACGGCAGGTTGGCATAAAACGCCATCAGCAGCGTGCCGCCGACGAACACCAGAATCGTGCCGGTGGTTGCCGCGCCTTTATCCATCCCGCCAACCGCCAGCAGGCCGGGGATAACCACCAGCAGGTAGGCGGCGGCGAGAAAGCCGGTGATGCCCGCGAGGCATTCGGTGCGCAGCGTGCTGCCGCGGGAATACAAGGCAAAACGGCGCTCCAGCCAGCTTCCTTGCGTGGATGAATGAAGGGTATTGTCGGCCATGCTCAGGCTCCCTGATGATTATTGTTGTGTTTTGTGTGTTCCGGGATTTCCCGGCAGTCTATCAGCGGCTCGACGATCTGGCGGGTGCTGCCGTCGGTCAAACCTAAATCGGTCAAATGCGGCCCGGCGTTACAGGCAAGGCAGGTGCCTTCGATAGCCTTAAATACGCGATAGGGCGGCTCCCAGTCGGCGACCTCCGCGCTCAGGTCGCGAAGCTGGCGGAACTGTCTGGCCAGCTCCGGAGCGGGCAAGTCGGAAAGCATTCCGGCAATCGGCATCGCCACGTGGGCAAGGATTTTTCCCTGCTGAGACAGCGCCATACCGCCGCCGGAGGCGATCAGGCGGTTTGCCGCCAGCGCCATCTCGTCGGCATCGCGGCCGAGCACCACCAGGTTGTGGGAATCGTGGGAGTAGCTGGTGGCGATGGCGCCGCGCAGCTCGCCCCAGCCTTCCAGCAGCGCAATTTGCGGCGTCGCCTGGTGACGACCGTGGCGGTGCTTAACCCAAATCAGGCTAAACCCGTCCGGGATTTGCACCCGGCCATCGCGGACCTGCACCTCAACCTCTCCCCACTGGGTAAAGCGCGCGCCGCGAATATGCCGCAGGCGGGCGACGCCGTGGCGAATCGCGCCGACGCGGAGGATAAAATCGTCAGGGCTGAGCGGCGGCATCTGCAGGGTATCGCGCGGCGGGGTAATACCCGGCGCCGGCGGAATCGACTCAAGCAGGGCGCCCTTGCGGGCAATCAGCTTCCCGGCGACGTACACCTCCCGCGCGTCGAGCTTTTCTAATGAATCAAAAACCACCAGATCGGCGCGGCGTCCGGCGGCAATCAGCCCCAGATCGTTACGCTGCAGACGGATCGCCGCGTTTAAGGTGGCGAAGCGCAGGACGTCGGTGGCCGGTAGTCCGTGCTCAATCAGCAGGTTGAGCAGGGCGATAATGCCGCCTTTTTCCAGCAGCATATCCGGCGGCACATCGTCGGTGCAGACGGTGATTTGCGAGGAGAGATGCGGCAGCGTTTTCAGCGCGTTAACGATATCCGGCAGCAGGTAAGGGTGCGAGCCGCGAATTTCGATAGTCAGCCCGGCGCGCAGTTTTTCCAGCGCGTCATCCGCCGAGGTGAGCTCGTGATCGGAGGTGACCCCGGCGGCAAGGTAGGCCTGCAGATCCGCGCCGCGCAAACCGCGGGCGTGGCCTTCGATCAGCTTGCCGCTGTTGAGACCGGCCTGGATAATCTCCTGCATCCGCTCGCTGCCGTGCAGCACGCCGTGCATATCCATCACTTCGGCGACGCCGCAAACTTCCGGCCAGGCCAGCATGGTTTCCATCTCCGCACCGGCAAAATCGGCGCCGGACATCTCCAGTCCCGGCGTCGACGGCACGCTGGACGGCGCCGCGACCATCACCTGCAGCGGCAGATGGCGGCTGGCGGCGACGGCGTAGCGCACGCCTTCGACGCCCAGCACGTTGGCCAGCTCGTGCGGGTCCCAGAATACCGCCGTGGTGCCCTGAGCCAGGACGATTTCGGCATAGCGTTCAGGCGGCAGGTGGGAGCTTTCAAGGTGGACGTGCGTGTCCATCAGCCCCGGCGACAGGAAATATCCCGCCAGCGAGCGGCGTTCGTGGGCATCGGAGCGGCTGCCGCGCGGGTGCACGCTGGCGATGGTTTCGCCGACGATCCCGACGTCGGCCTCGCGGATCTCTCCGGTGGCCATATCGACAATCTGCGCGTCGGTTAATAAGAGATCGAACGGGGATTCGCCGCGTGCGGCCTGCACGGCGCGGCGGCGGGTTTCAGCACTGCTGGACATAACAACTCCGGCACAAGGATAATGGGGATACTCTAGGGGCAGAGCAAACGTTTGCCCAGATGAATAAATTTATCGCCCGATAACCTCGGGTTATTCTGCATGCTCACCATTGATGAAAACATGATGACTGAACCCTGGCAGCGTCTGCCCGCGCTCTCCCTTAAGCAGATCCAGTACTTTGTGACCCTGGCCCAGCTACGCCACTTCACCGACACCGCTAACCGGCTGGCTATCAGCCAGCCGGCGCTAAGCAGCGCGCTGCGGCAAATCGAGACGGTGCTCGGCGGCAAGCTGGTCAACCGTACCGCCTCGGCGGTGACCTTAACCGAGCTGGGGGCGGCGATTTTGCCCCACGCCCGACGGGTGCTGAGCGTGGCGCAGCTGGCGTTTCAGGATATGCAGCAGATAGTCGAGGCCGGCGGCGACGGTACGGTGCGTATCGGGCTGGTGCCCTCGGTGAGCTCGCTGCTGTTTCCGCTGCTGCCGCAAACGCTGGCCCAGGCGTTTCCGCGCCTGAGGGTGGAGTTTCACGATCAGACCAACGACGCCCTGTTTTGCGAGCTGCAGTCGGGAAAGATAGATTTTGCCGTTGGCGCAATAGACAGTTCGTTACCGCCTGAGCTGCAGGTTTATCCTCTGCGCGACGATCCGTTTGTGGCGGTGCTGCACTGCGACGATCCGCTAGCCGGGCAGCCGCATCTGCCGTGGAAGCTGCTCGCGGGGCGCGATATCGCGGTGTTCTCAAAGGGCAATATTCAGCGTCTGGTCGGCGCGCTGGCGGAGAGCCATCGCCTCACGCTGAATACGCGTTATCAGGTTGACTATATTGAAACGCTTTACGGCCTGGTGCGTTCCCGGCTGGCGGTGGCGATTCTGCCTGAGCTTTATACTATCCACCTTCAGGATCCGGCGTTAAAGGTGGCGCAGCTTCAGCAGCCCGCGCTGACGCGAACCGTGGCGCTGATGCGCGGGCCGCAGCCTTTGCCGCCGCTGATTGAGGAATGTTTCGCATTATTACTAAGTTCGCTGCGCTGACCGGCGCGCGTCGACTCCGGGAGGGGAACCCCGCAGCTGGCCGCCGCGGGAGCTTATTTACGGCGTCACGATATTGAACCAGAACTCAAATTTATCCATATAGCCCAGCATCTCGTCCAGCTTCGCGCCGTCGCCGGTCACTTTGACTTCACCCTTATCCTCCGCCTGTTTTAGCGTTTCCTCTTTCAGGATGATTTTGTTCAGCGTGGCGCGATCCAGCGCGATGGTAGCGTCGGCGTCTTTGGCTTCGGCATCGGCGGTGTGGTTGAGCACGCCGTTTTCCAGCTCTAGCTTATATTTACCGCCATCGTTACCAAGGTCGATATTGAATACCGCTTTGGCGGTTCCGGCTTTTTCGCCGTTGATATGGACCGCAAGATAGTCGAAAAACATTTCCGGGGTCATGGCCCGCACGGTATCCGGGCTGGCGGTATTCGGCGTCGGCCCTTTCACGACGCCGTTGCGTAGCTCCTGCGCGCCGGTCAGGTAGAAATTACGCCACGGTCCTGATTCCGCCTGATAGCCCAGCTGCTCCAGGGCATCGGCTTCCAGATTGCGCGCCTCCAGATTGCCGGGATCGGCGAAGACAATTTTGCTGACTACCTGAGCTACCCAGCGATAGTTGCCCTGGTTGTAATCTTCTTTGGCTTTCTTGAGGATAGCGTCGGCGCCGCCCATATAATCAACGAACTTCTTCGCCGCTTCTTCCGGCGGCAGCTCGTCCAGCGTAGCCGGGTTGCCGTCGAACCAGCCGAGATAGAGGACGTAGGTAGCCTTCACGTCATGGCTGACGGAGCCGTAGTAGCCGCGGTTGGCCCAGGTATTGGCCAGGCTGTCCGGCAGCTTGAATTTGGCGGCGATCTCATCGCGGGTCAGGCCCTCGTTGGCCATGCGCAGAGTCTGGTCATTAATGTACCGATACAGGTCGCGCTGGCTCTTCAGCAGGTTAACAACGTTCTCATTACCCCAGGTCGGCCAGTGGTGCTGGGCCATAATGATTTCAGCCTTGTCGCCCCAGCGCACAATGGCGGCGTTGATATATTTCGACCACGGCAGCGGTTCACGAATTTTCGCCCCGCGCAGCGAGTAGGTGTTATGCAGGGTATGGGTGACATCTTCGGCGGATTCAATGAGCTTCTTCTCTTCGATATACCACAGCATTTCCGACGGTGCTTCCGAGCCCGGCGCCAGCATAAAATCGTAGGTCAGGCCGTCGATAGTCTCTTTCTGGCCATCTTTCTCGATGATATTGGTGGGAGCAATCAGCGTGACGGTGCCGGCAGAGGTCGTAGTGCCGAGACCTGCGCCAACCTGGCCGGTGGCATCCGGTTTGAGCAGGTTGCCGTACATATAGCTGGCGCGACGGCTCATCACGTTACCGGCCATAATATTTTCAGCAACGGCAGCTTCCATAAAACCGGAAGGCGCGTAGATTTTGACTTTGCCGGATTTGACATCGGCTTCATCGACCACGCCGCGCACGCCGCCGTAATGGTCAACGTGGCTGTGGGTGTAGATCACCGCAACGACCGGCTTATTGCCGCGATTTTTGTAATACAGATCCATTCCGACCTTTGCGGTCTCCGCTGATACCAGCGGATCCACAACCGTGATGCCCTCTTTACCTTCAATGATGGTCATATTGGAGAGATCGAGGTTGCGGATCTGGTACACGCCTTCGGTCACTTCAAACAGGCCGCTGATATTGATGAGCTGGGATTGACGCCAGAGGCTGGGGTTGACCGTATCCGGCGCCTTTTCCTCCTCTTTAATAAAGTCGTACTGCTGCGGGTTCCAGATAACGTTGCCCTGTTCACCTTTAATCACTTCCGTAGGAAGCGCGGCAATAAAACCTTTATGCGCGTTGGTAAAGTCGGTGTTGTCGGAGAAGGGGAGCTGTTTATACAGCGCGTCGTTTGCCTGTTTGGTCGCCGCAGCGGCTTCTTTCGGCGACGTTTCGGCCCAGCTGGTCACAGGGAGAGTCGAGATAATTCCTGCCAGAGCCAGACTTTTCATAATCGGTGTTAATTTCATCGGAATCCTCATGGTTTTACGCTGATTCACTCGTTAATTTCGATATGACGTCGGGTTACATCCTGTAACGCCTCCTAAACTATAAACACGTATCTGCAAAAGTGTTTATTTTGTTAATTATTTGAATGCTTATTGTTAATTTTGAATTGCCTTGCGCTTGTATACCTACGCCGGGCCGGCTTGCGTTGTCCCGCGACTTACCGTAACCTGCCCACTGAGAACGTTTTTATCTCTCAATGACTCGGGGTGCCCTTCTTTGTGAAGGCTGAGAAAAACCCGTACCACCTGATCTGGATAATGCCAGCGTAGGGGGCCGAAATTCAGCCTATTTATCATTGGATTACATTTCTTTTTGTCCGTGCGTAATGCACTTGAGGTACAAAAAGGGCTTGTCCATGAGGTTAAAATCACTTCCGTACACCTTCAAGAGATACGGTAACTACTACATTCAGATCCGCTTATCTGATGGGCGGTCATACAAAAAATCACTATCCACTGACAGCTACCGCGAAGCATCTGGTTTGATGGTTAGCATCATTCCGCACCTCCCATTTGTTAAATCTTTAGCAACCCCGCTCCCTGTATTCGAAGCGTTTTTGTCAAATCTGATTACGTCAGAACGCAAGGCTGCAAGAAATCCACTTTTAGCCCAACAACAGCAGATAATTGTTCCTACTCTTTTCTTACCGAGGGCAAAGACATTCTGCCCAAATCTTGCTTTTGATGGCGTAGTGGCTGCGCCATCAAAAGCAAGATTTGGCGCAATACAGCACGGCGGAGATGAAAAAGTTTGTCGGATGGGCGCTTAAGCAGCCTGATAACTGGCAAAAATGGATCACGTTATTATTGGCATACACGGGGTCGAGAAGAGGCGAGATAGGTAAACTGGAGAAGTCACAAATTAAATTCGATGAAGATAGCCAGCGCTACTATTTCCTGATTGCCGAAGGAGGGCAAGGGAAGACGGAGAATGCTACAAGACAGGTAGTTATTCATCCCAAGTTGATCGAATGGGGATTCATGGAATACGTTGATCGCCAGTGGAAAGAGCGGATCTTCTCAGAAGTGGCGGGTACAAACATGACTAAGATCGGCAAGGTGTTTGCTGATCTACGAGATCAGCTTGGTATCCCGTATCTGGATGATTACGGACAACGGCGGTTACTGCATTCCATTCGTCATAGTGTTTGCTCTTCGGCAATGGCTGGTTGGGTGAAAAACATTCTACACCTACAGCAAACCGTAGGTCATGAGAAAAGCGGAGGGATCACTAAACGCTATTTGCATACGTTCCCCTATCTTCAGTTTCTTATGTAATTGATGGTATTGATTGGGAGTGAATAAAATAGCCAAGTTTTTCGCTTGGCTATTTATTTTACTTCCGTTAAATGAACGTTGGTAAATAGAAAGCTGATAACATCATGAATAGAAAAATAATACCGACGACAGAAAGCCGCACTTTTACACGTAACCAATCGGTGTACTGATTAGGAAGTTCTTTAATGAATCGGATTTGCTCATTATCCATTCCTCGCGTATGGAATGAGTTCTCTTTAAAGTATAATGCTTTAATAAAGAATGCATCACGCATAAACGAGAAAAAGAATCCCCCATCCTGATAAATTAAAACTTCTGCTGGTCTTGCTCCAAATTTATCGACAAATAGAGAGCAAAGAGTCATGAATTTTCTCTTGGCTAATTTGTCATGAATCACGTAAGAAACATAATTAATTATTCCGAGAATCAAAAAGATCCCAGCGATTTCAACTCGATGTATCGTCAGAAAATTAATTGCCGAAAACGTCATACAACTGTTCTCCGCCTAATTCCCCAACAGCACTTCCCACTGTGCTACCAGCGTACCCTAAACCAACACCTGCAATAACGGTACAAACAAGCCCGCCAACACCAGCAGTACCAACGCCTATTGCGACGCATAATGGTATAGCCCCGCCACCAGCGAGAACACCGCCACCTGTACCCAAAGCAAAACTACCTATCTCAGTATACTTTTTCTTGGTACATTCAGCTTCGCGACCAACAGAACATGCCTCATGGATTTCGTTAAGAGAATGGAGTCCGCTAAAACCAATGCCTAAATAACCAGTGTAACGCATTGCTTTTACGTATTTAGCTGCCCGTTCGATGTGGGTAGCATAACCTTCAATGTCACTGATCCCCGTTTCATTCCATTTGTGGGTAATAGAACTACTGGACAGGCCGAGTGCATTTTTTATTTTGGTATACTCTCCGAATTTCATAGCCTTATTCAGGAAGTTGACTTTGAGTATGGATTCAAGCTCTTTAAACAACTGGCTGCGCCGTACATAAAATTGTTCACCAATTAATGCACCACGTGTTAAGTAGGTGTTTTTATATGTTTCCTGGATCTCTTTGAGTATTTTTTCGATACTCTCGAAGTATTTTCCAACAGGATCAGCAGCAAGGCCAATTCCTGTATCAGCGTAGCTGGTGAAATTAGCTATGGTAGCGTAGTGTTTGTGCAGTAAGTTAGCTTCCTCATGCGTCAATGGGGCCAATGCTGCATCGACTCGCGCTTTCGCGGCTTTCATGTGGGCGATCTGCTCGTCGTCCTGCTTCTCAGGATCAACCAGAAGCATAATAGAACCGGCTTTATATTCCTTACCTGCACCATTAAGTGAGCGATAAAGTTCGCGTGTTCCTGCTGGCGGTTCGCTTTCGAACAACCACGGTTCATAGGCTCTTGTTTCGGCTCCGTAAGGGAGAATACAGAAACCAGCGTCTACAGGTTCGCGTTTTGACTCTTGCGGTTTTGGTTCTACTTGCGTAGGTTTTTTTGCTGCCTGTGCGTGTTGTTCTGGCTCCTGAACTGGCTCAGACGTGGCTTTCACCGCTACTGGCGCAGGTGCTGCTTTCACTGGTGCCTGATAAGGGCCATGTGACATAAAAGTATGAGTAGGGATGAAGAAAGCCTTACATGGGCAGGTTGAACGGCTGTATATAGTACTCGCGGCTAACTGCCCGTGAATGACCTCGCCAGGGTATCCACCTGCCACGCTGTATTTACCTGGATGTTTACCACAGGATACCTGGCAGCCTACTGTTGCCTGTCTGTTTTGATTCGGGCCAATCTTCTTCCCTTTCGGGTGTCCGGTCAGTACAGAACCCCCGCATGTTGTTTTATCGCCCTGTACTACCCAAAAGCCTGTAGCCATTTGCTGAACTCCTTATTTTTTAGAGTGCCGCTGGAGTGAGGAAATCGGCTGGCATTGCTGGGCTATTGTCTAACTGGCACAGGAGAGCATAATCTTGTGGGGTGCTAACAATCACATCACCGTTATCAAGCTGGCTCCCTACGAGTGCATAAGAAACGCCGTTGCCGTTGGTATTGACTGACCCCGACCCGTTAATGATTCTTGCGCGTGTTCCGTCAGGATAAATAACGTAATCCCCAACCATTGCCCGATTAACCTCGCTCCCGTCTTCAAGAGTAAATGAGTCGTTGGCGCTGGCTTTCTCAATCTTCCCACCGTTTTGGGTGAGTGATCCCGCAGTGGCAAAACGCCAAATCGCCACTAAAGATCGGTCTTTCATTTCTTCAACATGGGATTTGAAAATCTGACGTTGTTCTTCGTCTGCGTTTGCCAATTGATCTGGGCTGAATGGGTTCTTGAATGATGTGAGCACTGATGGGGTAAGTTCGTTGGTGTATTGCTTCATAAGTCCCTCTACTTGTTATGGAAATAATCATCGTGGTCATTTTACAAACAATCACCACATCCGCAACAGGTATTAGACTTAAGCGAAACTGCGTTTCGTAACGGAAGGTTATCCGGTAGAGTAAGCGCAATAACGCTTAGATAAATCTCACGCAGAAGATGTTATGGCAGGGGTATTGGCAAGCACGGCGGCAGCGGTTGGAATCCTTGATAAAGCGGTGAGCATCACCCAGAAACTGGCGAATAACAGCGATGAACTGGACAAGGCCACGCTCAAACTTGAGCTGGCTAATCTGATGGTTGAACTTGCTAACGCCAAAATCGAAGCGATAACTACGCAGACTTTGCTTTTCGACGCTGAACAAAAAAACAAGCAGCTTGAAGAACAGTTGGTAGATAAATCAACGTTCGTATTTAAGCCGCCATTGTACTGGAAAGAAGGTGATGAAATCCCTTTCTGTCCGAGATGCTACGAAGGTGATAACAAGAAACATCATCTGCGTTCCATTGTTACCGCCGGAAATCGGGCTTATGGAATTCTCCCGAAGAATAATTGGTCATGTATGCACTGCAAGTTTTCCCAAAAAAAGAGTAGTTAAAAAATCTACTTCGTTTAGCTGCTTAGGATTATTGCGGGTCGTGATGTAGTGGCACACTGGCGTATTTTTAAGGTGAAGAAGCGATAACCGAGAGGATGGGCTTGCGCCAGCAAGCAACTTCCCCTAAGCTGGCAAAAAGTAAGAGAAATGTAATCTAAATGACTCGGGGTGCCCTTCCTTGTGAAGGCTGAGAAAAACCCGTACCACCTGATCTGGATAATGCCAGCGTAGGGAAGTCAGAGACCGCAGGGTCGTCGCTTCTTCATCGCCTGGCGGGAGCAAACGATGTCTGACCTGCTGAACCCCGCGCATATTGCCCATCTGCGGCACCTTTTTCACCGCCATTCTCCTCTTGTTCACTGCATGACCAACGACGTGGTGCAGACCTTTACCGCCAACGTCCTGTTAGCGATTGGCGCATCCCCGGCGATGGTTATCGACCCGGACGAAGCCAGCCAGTTTGCCGCCATTGCCGATGCGCTGCTGATTAATGTCGGTACGCTGACGGTTGAACGCGCGGCGGCGATGCGTGCGGCGGCGCACAGCGCGCAGCAGGCGGGTAAACCGTGGGCGCTGGACCCGGTGGCGGTCGGCGCGCTGACTTTACGGACAGAATTTTGCCGGGAGCTGCTGGCGCTGCAGCCTGCCGCCGTTCGCGGTAATGCGTCGGAAATTATGGCCCTGGCCGGAATGAGCGGCGGCGGGCGCGGCGTCGATACGACCGATACCGCCGCCGCAGCGCTGCCCGCGGCCCAGGCGCTGGCCCGCCAGCTGAATACCGTTGTCGCGGTAACCGGCGAGGTCGATTACGTGACCGACGGCCAGCGTACGCGCGCGGTCACCGGCGGCGATCCGCTGATGACCCGGGTAGTCGGCACCGGCTGCGCGCTATCGGCGGTGGTTGCCGCCGCTGCGGCGATGCCCGGCGATCGGCTGGAGAACGTGGCCGCGGCCTGCGGTCTGATGAAGCTTTCGGGGGGAAAAGCGGCGCTGCAGGGCGGCCCCGGCAGCTTTACTCCCGCCTTCCTCGATGCGCTCTATGCGGGAGGCGATCTGTGAAACGAATTAATGCGCTAACCATCGCCGGCACCGACCCGAGCGGCGGCGCGGGGATCCAGGCGGATCTCAAAACCTTCTCCGCGCTGGGCGCTTACGGCTGCTCGGTCATCACCGCGCTGGTGGCGCAAAACACCCGCGGCGTCCAGTCGGTGTACCGGATAGAGCCTGATTTTGTCGCCGCACAGCTCGATTCCGTTTTCAGCGATGTGCGCATCGATACCACCAAAATCGGGATGCTGGCGGAAACCGATATCGTCGAGGCGGTGGCGGAACGGCTGGCGCGTTATCAGATTAAAAATGTGGTGCTGGATACCGTCATGCTGGCGAAAAGCGGCGATCCGCTGCTCTCAGCCTCGGCGGTAGAGACGCTGCGCCAGCGCCTGCTGCCGCAGGTCTCGCTGATCACCCCGAACCTGCCGGAGGCGGCGGCGCTGCTGGATGCGCCGCATGCCAGAACGGAACAGGAGATGCTGGAGCAGGGCAGAGCGCTGCTGGGCATGGGCTGCGGAGCGGTATTAATGAAAGGCGGCCATCTGGATGATGCGGAAAGCCCGGACTGGCTCTTTACCCGCGATGGGGAGCAGCGCTTTACCGCGCAGAGAGTCCAGACCAAAAACACCCACGGTACCGGCTGTACGCTGTCAGCGGCGCTGGCGGCCCTGCGTCCGCGTTATGAGGATTGGGGGCGAACCGTGGCGGAAGCCAAGGGCTGGCTTTCTGCGGCGCTGGCGCAGGCGGATTCGCTGGAAGTGGGGCACGGCATCGGTCCGGTACACCATTTCCACGCCTGGTGGTAAACGGCAAGACAACGTGTCAGCAGACTATGCTGAAAAAATAGGCTCCCGGCTGGAAAATCTGCTGAGTCGGTACCAGGCTTAACCTGCCCAAAATAATTGGGTTGGGAAAATGCATGCCGGTTTCGACCGGCACTTACGGGAGATCGCTATGACTGATATTACGCAGTTGCTTGGCAAAGATGCCGACACGCTTTTACAGCACCGCTGTATGACGATTCCAGCCGACCAGCTCTATTTGCCGGGGTCGGATTACGTCGATCGGGTGATGGTTGATAACAACCGTCCGCCGGCGGTGCTGCGTAATATGCAAACCCTGTATAACACTGGCCGCCTGGCGGGAACCGGCTATCTGTCGATCCTGCCGGTCGACCAGGGCGTAGAGCATTCTGCTGGCGCCTCTTTTGCCGCCAACCCGCTGTACTTTGATCCGAAAAATATCGTCGAACTGGCCATTGAGGCCGGTTGTAACTGCGTGGCCTCCACCTATGGCGTGCTGGCCTCGGTGTCGCGCCGCTATGCGCACCGCATCCCCTTCCTGGTCAAGCTGAACCATAACGAAACGCTGAGCTACCCGACCGAATACGATCAGACGCTGTACGCCAGCGTTGAGCAGGCGTTCAATATGGGGGCCGTGGCGGTCGGGGCGACGATCTATTTCGGTTCCGAACAGTCCCGTCGGCAAATCGAAGAAATCTCCGCTGCGTTTGAGCGCGCGCACGAACTGGGCCTGGTGACCGTGCTGTGGGCCTATCTGCGTAATTCGGCGTTTAAGAAAGATGGCGTCGACTACCACGTTTCCGCTGACTTAACCGGCCAGGCTAACCATCTGGCGGCGACCATCGGCGCGGATATCGTGAAGCAGAAAATGGCGGAAAATAACGGCGGCTATAAAGCGGTGAACTTCGGCTATACCGATGACCGGGTTTACAGCAAGCTCACCAGCGATAATCCGATCGACCTGGTGCGTTACCAGCTGGCGAACTGCTATATGGGCCGCGCCGGGCTGATTAACTCCGGCGGCGCCGCGGGCGGGGAAACCGATCTCTCCGACGCCGTGCGCACCGCGGTTATCAACAAGCGCGCGGGCGGCATGGGGCTGATTCTGGGCCGTAAGGCGTTTAAAAAATCGATGGCCGACGGCGTGAAGCTGATCAATGCCGTGCAGGATGTCTATCTGGACGGCAAAGTCACCATCGCTTAAGCATTCGCGTGGCGGCGCTACGCCTGGCCGGGCTACGGTTTCGTGCGGTCTGGTAGCCCGGGTAGGGCGTTTACGCCGCAGCCCGGGATCTTGCTTACTCGCGAATCAGCCGCGCCGTGTGCTGTAGCGTTTTATACGCTTCATAGCGCCGCTGATGATCGGCGCTATACTGGGCAACGCAGCGGTAGGTTTTATCCACCCGGGTAAACTGCTTCATCGCTTCCGGCAGGGACGGGGCGATCTGGCCGGCCACCGCGCCGAGAATCGCCGAACCTAACAGCACCGGTTCGCTGGATTCGGTACTCACCACGCTCACTCCGCAGGCGTCCGCCAGCAGCTGGCGCACCAGCGGATGCTGCCCGGCTCCGCCGCTGATGACGATATGCTCGCTGTGGATGCCGCACGCTTTCTGGGCGTCAATAATCTGCCGCAGGCCGTAGCCGATACCGCACAATCCGGCGACGTAGAGCGCCATCAGGTTGTCCAGATCCCGCTCCATCCCCAGCCCGGCGATAATCGCTTTCGCGTGCGGGTCGGCCAGCGGCGCCCGATTACCTAAAAATTCAGGCACCACGTGCAGCCCGGCGGCGAGTTTGACCGCGGCAGAAGGACGTTCCACTTTCGCCAGCACGCTATCGGCAAGATAAACCGGCAGCGGGACGCCGCGCGCCCTGGCCAGCGCCTTAGCCTCGGCGGCGGCGGGATGGAAGCTCAGCAGCTGGTCGATGGCCGCTCCGGCCGCGCTCTGCCCGCCTTCGCTCAGCCAGAACCCCGGCACCATCGCCGAGTAATATGGCCCCCAGACGCCGGGCACGAACACCGCTTCCTGAGTGGTGGTCATGGTGCAGGAGGAGGTGCCGAAGACGTAGGCCATATTGTTAACCGCGCCGTTAAGCACGCCGACGGTGCCGATACCGCCCGCGTGGGCATCGATCATCCCGACCGCCACCGGAGTACCGACCGGCAGGCCCATCTCCTCTGCCGCCGTGGCGCAAAGGCCGTCGCCGCAGGGGGTTCCCGGATCGACAATCTGCTGGCCGATGCGGACAAAATCTTCATCCGCCAGCTCTTCGAGGCCAATCTGGCGGAAGTAGCTGGCATCCCAGCGTTGTTCATGCGCCAGGTAGGTCCATTTACAGGTCACGGTACAGACCGAGCGGGCTAAATCGCCGGTTGAGCGCCAGGTGAGATAATCGGCGAGGTCGAAGAAGTGGCGCGCCTGCTGATAAATGTGCGGGCGGTTCTCCTTCAGCCAGAGAATTTTCGGCGTTTCCATCTCCGGCGAGATTTTACCGCCGACGTACTGCAGCACCGCGTGGCCCGTGGCGTTGATCTTTTCCGCCTGCCCGGTGGCGCGGTGATCCATCCAGACGATAATGTTGCGCTCCGCATCTTCCGAAGGCCCGACCGCCAGCGGGGCGTCGTTATCGCCAATCACCACCAGCGAGCAGGTGGCATCGAAGCCGATTCCGGCAATCGATGACGGCGCGACCCCGGCGCTGGCCACCGCCGTTTTAATGCAGTAGCACACCGCCTGCCAGATCTCGCGACTCGACTGTTCGACCACGCTTCCGGCGCTGCGAAACAGGGTAATTTCCCGGGTCGCGTGGGCGAGAAGCTCGCCCCGCAGATTGAACACCCCGGCGCGAACGCTGCCCGAACCGACATCGACGCCAATAATATGTTGCGTATCGATTTGCATAACATCCTCTCACAGAGTCTGGTTGAACGGTCAGAGATCCACGCTGTTCGGCAGGATCACAATGTCGCGCACGGTGACGTTTTTCGAGCGCGTCACCATAAACAGCACCGACTCGGCCACCTCAATCGGCTGCATCAGGCTGCCGTTGGCCAGCGCTTCGTCCATTTTGGCTTTCGGCCAGTCGTCCAGCAGGGCGGTGACCACCGGGCCCGGCAGCACGGCGCCGACGCGCACGCCGTACTGCGAAACCTGGCGGCGGGTAGTATGAACAAACGCCTGGACGGCAAATTTCGACGCGGTATAGATAGGCTCCCAGATCACCGGCACCACCCCCGCGATAGAGCTGGTGAAGATAATGTCCCCGGACTTTTGCGCGATAAGATGCGGCAGGACGCTGCGCACGCAGCGGAAGGCGGCGTTGGTGTTGAGGTGCAGCACGCGGTCCCAGACGTCCGGATCGCCCTCTGCCACCGGCCCGCCGATGTACGCTCCGGCGTTGGCGTGGAAAATATCGAGACGCCCGGTGAGCTGCAAAATACCCTGCAGAATATTATCGACCTGATCCGCCTGCATCAGGTCAACCTGCAGGGCGAAGGCGTTTTCGCCGAGTTCGGCGACAAGTTTGTTGAGCTTCTCGCCTTCACGGTCGATAAGCACCACTTTTGCGCCAGCGCCCAGCAGGGTTCTGGCGCATTCGAGGCCGATACCGGACGCCGCGCCGGTAATGGCGGCGACTTTACCGCTAAGGGAAGTATTCATAGAGGAGACAGAGTGGTTCATTTTATAATCCTTTACAGAGTCTGGTTGGAACTATCGAACGCGAGGGCATCGCGTTCGACGCTGGAGACGAAAACTTGTTAAGGTATTGAATATGAGCGTCATTTTTTTGATGTTCGCTGGCGTATTCACGCTGAATGCGTTAATACTTCGGGAAGTAAAATGGAAGCTCAATCGATGAAGCTCATGTTGCGCTAGCTTCATCGATTGAGCAAGTGGGGAAATTAACAGCGAAATGATTTTGTGACGCAAGTTGGGAAAATGAAGAAAATCACGATTTACGACCTGGCGGAACTGTCCGGCGTTTCAGCGAGCGCGGTGAGCGCTATCCTCAACGGCAACTGGAAAAAGCGCCGCATCAGCGCGAAGCTTGCCGAAAAGGTGACGCGGATTGCCGAGGAGCAGGGCTATGCGATTAACCGCCAGGCCAGCATGCTGCGCAGCAAAAAATCGCGCGTCATCGGTATGATTATCCCCAAATACGATAACCGCTATTTCGGTTCGGTGGCGGAGCGCTTTGAGGAGATGGCCCGCGAGCGCGGCCTGCTGCCGATTATCACCTGTACGCGCCGGAGGCCGGAGCTGGAGATCGAAGCGGTAAAAGCGATGCTCTCCTGGCAGGTTGACTGGGTGGTGGCCACCGGGGCAACCAATCCGGACAAAATTACCGCCCTGTGCCAGCAGGCAGGCGTGCCCACGGTCAATCTCGACCTGCCGGGCTCTGTCGCCCCGTCGGTGATATCGGATAACTACGGCGGCGCGAAGGCGCTGACCTACAAAATCCTCGCCAACAGCGCTCGCCGCCGGGGAGCGCTGGCGCCGCTGACCTTTATCGGCGGGCGCAGCAGCGACCATAACACCCGCGAGCGTTTACGCGGCTTCCACGATGCGCATCGGGAGCAGGGGCTGGTCGTGCCGCAGGAAAATATCCTGGCGCCCGGCTATTCAAAAGGCAAAGTTGAGGCCTGCCTGCAGGAGCGGTTTGCTACCGCGAAGACCCCATTGCCGGGGCTATTTGTCAACTCGACAATATCGCTGGAAGGGGTGGTGCGTTGGCTGTCGCAGGCGGGACTTACCGGCAGCGAGCAGCCGCCGATGGGCTGCTTCGACTGGGACCCGTTTGTCTATCTGCTGGGGCACGATATCGACATGGTGCAGCAGGACGTGCCGGCGATGCTGGAAGCGGTGTTCACGATTATTGACGCCGGCGAGGCCGGGCAGCAGCGGATTGAAATCCCGCCGCTGTTGATGAGCAGCCGCTGATCCGGCTGCCGCCGTTAGCGCGTCAGCAGCCAGCGGGCGGTGTGCTCGTCGGTCACCAGGCCGTTGATCCAGCCGCCTTTAAGCGCCGCCAGAATCGCCGGACGTTTGTACTCGCCGCACGCCACCGCGATGCGCGGGCACTGGTTCTGGCGGATATCGTAGCTGGTGATCATTCTGTTGATTTCGCTCTCCACCACGCCGCCTTCGGCATCGATAAAGCGTCCCATGATCTCGCCGATGCCGCCGCGTGCGGTCAGCTCATCCATCTGCGCCTGATTGATAAAGCCATCTTTGAAGATGGGGCTTTGGGTACCTAATGGCCCAATGCCGACAAAAATAACGTCCGCCCGGCGGGCGACGGCGGAAACGCTGCGAAACAGCCGGCTGGTACACCACATGTCGTACTCGTCCTGGGTCTGCGCGTAGCGCGGCGCGGGCCACTGATAGTACTTGGCCTTAATTTTGCTGGTCAGCAGCAGCGGGACGTCATCGTAATAGTTACATTGGCCGTCGGCGTCCATGGCGCTGATCAGGGCGACGCAGCGGGTGTTCAGACTGTCGAAGTCGATGCGCTGCAGCGCTTTTTTCAGGGTCAGGCCGGAACCCAGGCCGATGATTTTCTCTTTATCATCCTGCAGATAGCGGGCCATCAGCTGATAGCAGCCGAAGGAGACGCTATCCAGGGTGCTTTCTTCGTTAAAGGCGGGCACGATATTGCACTCGATAAGCCGGTACTTCTCCTGCAGCAGCTGCGCATAGTCGAGGCAGTTCGCCACCGGGTGGTGCAGGCTAATCGACACAATCCCTTCTTCTTTCGCGGCGGCGATCAGCCGCTGTACCACCGGCCGCGACGTGCCAAGCTGGCTGGCGATCTCGCTCTGATTCTGCCCGGCGATGTAGTACATCCACGCGGCGCGGACCTTTTGATCCAGCCGGATATCATCTTCTTTGCTCATGCTTTCCTGCCCTAAGTGTCGGGCCGCGGCGATAATTTCGCCCGGCGAATACCCGCATTCTCGCCGTGGTCGGGAAAACTGGCAAGCTTTTGCTCTTTTCTGGTCATTTGTAATTTTATTGGGTAATTGTTCTTTTGTGATCCGTGGCTCTTATTTTGGTCAATTGATCATTTACAGTGAGGCCATCAACTCAAGGAGAGCGGAACATGAACAATCAATTCACATGGCTTCACATTGGTCTGGGTTCTTTTCATCGCGCGCATCAGGCGTGGTATCTGCATCGTCTGATCGCTTCCGGAGATAAACGCTGGCACATCGCGGCGGGGAATATCCGCAACGACGCCGAACAGGTGGTTCAGGCGCTGGCGGCGCAGGGCGGGCGCTATGTGCTGGAAACCGTCAGCCCGGAAGGTGAACGTGAATATGAAGAGATCACCTCCATTCAGAAACTGCTGCCGTGGCAGGCCGGGCTGCAGCCGCTGATTAACGAAGGGGCAAACCCGCAGACCAAAGTCATCGCCTTCACCGTGACGGAAGGTGGCTACTACCTGAATACCCGCCATAAGCTGGAAACCAGCAACCCTGATTTGCAGGCCGATCTGGCAGGGGAGTGCAAAACGATTTACGGCACTATCGCGCGGATTCTGGAAAAGCGTATGGCGGACAACGCCGGGCCGCTGACTCTGCTGAACTGCGATAACGTGCGCCATAACGGCGAACGCTTCCACGACGGTATGGTTGAGTTCCTGCAGCTAACCGGCAAGCAGGCGGTGATTGACTGGATGGCCGCCAACACCACCTGTCCGAACACCATGGTCGACCGCATCACCCCGCGCCCGGCGGCGGACCTGCCCGCGCGCATCAAAGCGCAGACCGGCATTGACGATAAAGCGCCGGTGATGGGCGAGACCTTTATCCAGTGGGTGGTGGAAAACAATTTCCGCGATGAACGCCCGAACCTGGAAGCGGTCGGGGTTGAGATGGTGGCGTCGGTGATTCCTTACGAAGAGGCGAAAATTCGCATTCTGAACTCGTCGCACAGCTGCATTGCGTGGGCGGGAACGTTAATCGGCCAGCAGTACATTCATGAAAGCACGCTAACGGATTTCATCTACGCCATTGCCGACCGCTACGTTACGGAAGATGTGATCCCATGCCTCGGCGATAACGGCATTGACCTGCCGGCCTATCGCGACGTGGTGCTCAAACGCTTTACCAACCCATATATCCAGGACACCAACCAGCGCGTCGCCGCCGATGGCTTCTCGAAAATTCCGGCGATGATCGCCCCAACCCTGCAGGAGTGCTACCAGCGCGGCGTTCGCCCGCAAGCCACCGCCATGCTGCCCGCGCTGTTCTTCGTCTTTATGGAGCAGTGGCACAAGGGCACCCTGCCGTATGAGTACCAGGACGGCATCCTCGACGCCGAGGGGGTACATCAGATGTTTGAAGCCAACGATCCGCTGGCCCTGTACGCCCGCGATAAAGCGCTGTTTGGCGAACTGGCCGAAAACGCCGATTTCCTCGCGCTGATGCGCGAAAAAGTGGCGGCCGTTTATACGCTGATTAACTAAGAGGTGGCTATGTATCTGGGTATCGATCTCGGCACATCGGAAGTCAAAGCGCTGGTCATTGATGAGAACAATGAGGTTATCGCCAGCCATAGCGCGCCGCTGAGCATTCAGCGGCCCCATCCGCACTGGTCAGAACAGTCGCCGCCGTCATGGTGGGAGGCGACGGAGTATCTGATGACCACGCTGCGGGAAAAATGCGCCCAGCACTGGCCGGCCATTAAGGCCATTGGCATTTCCGGGCAGATGCACGGCGCGGTTCTGCTGGATGCCGACGGGGAGGTGATTCGCCCGGCAATCCTGTGGAACGACACCCGCTGCGCCGCGGAGTGCGCGGAGCTAGAAGAGATGGCGCCGGAGCTGCATCAGGTGGCGGGAAATCTGGCGATGCCCGGCTTTACCGCGCCGAAGCTGCTGTGGGTGCGTCGCCATGAGCCGGAAAATTTTCAGCGCACCGCCACGGTGCTGCTGCCGAAGGATTATCTGCGCTACCGGATGACCGGTAAAAAAGTCTCCGATATGTCCGACGCCGCCGGGACGCTGTGGCTGGACGTGGCGAAGCGCGACTGGTCCGACGCTCTGCTGGATAAATGCGGCCTGGCGCGTAGCCAGATGCCGACCCTGGTTGAAGGCTGCGAGGTCTCCGCCACCCTTGACCCGCAGGTGGCCGAACGCTGGGGGCTGAACGCCTCGGTAGCGGTAGCCGGAGGCGGCGGCGATAACGCGGTCAGCGCCATAGGCGTCGGCGCGGTTTCGCCCGGGGATGCGTTCATTTCGCTTGGCACCTCCGGGGTGCTGTTTGTGGTGACCGACGCCTATCGTCCGGCTCCGCAGTCGGCGGTCCATGCGTTTTGTCACGTGCTGCCGAATCTGTGGCATCAGATGAGCGTGATGCTCAGCGCCGCCAGCTGTTTGCAGTGGTTCTGCCGCCTGACCGGCACCACGGAAGTGGCGCTGCTGGAGGAGATTGCCGAACTTAGCGAAGAGGAGAAGTCCCACGCGCCGTTCTTCTTACCCTATCTCTCCGGCGAACGTACGCCGCACAACGATCCTGACGCGCGCGGCATGTTCTGGGGCATGACCCACTCCAGCCTGCGCGCCCAGCTCGGCTACGCGGTGCTGGAAGGGGTGAGCTTCGGCATCAGCGACGGTCTGCAGGTACTGAAAGAGAGCGGTACGCAGATCGAACAATGTTCGCTGGTTGGCGGCGGCGCCCGCAGCCCGTTCTGGGCGCAGCTGTTGGCCGATATCCTCGATATGCCGGTGGTGACCCACAAAGGCGGTGAGACCGGCGGCGCGCTGGGCGCGGCGCGGCTGGCCTGCCTGGCGGCGGGCAAACCGATCACCGAAGTCTGTGAAAAACCGGAGATCTGGCAGACCTGGCGCGCGGACCCGGTACGCCATCAAACCCTGATGCGGCGCTATGCGCAGTTTAAGACCCTGTATTTAAACGATCTGAACTATCGGCAGCATTAATTTTTATCACCATAACCGCTCCGGTGAACTGACCGGAGCGGCCTCCTGTACCCTAAAAACGAGGTCATTATGTCCATCAATAATAAACAGTGGCTCGGTTTACCCCTGAACCTGCTCTGGGGATACATCGCCATTGCCGTATTTATGACCGGCGACGGTTTTGAACTGGCATTCCTGTCGCACTACATCAAAGAGCTCGGGTTCTCCCCGGCGCAGGCATCGTTCGCCTTTACCCTCTACGGCTTGGCCGCCGCGCTGTCGGCGTGGATCTCCGGCGTGGTGGCGGAAATCATCACGCCGCTGAAGACCATGATGATTGGCTTCGTGCTGTGGTGCGTGTTCCACGTGCTGTTCCTCGTTTTCGGCCTCGGTCACGCGAACTATGCCCTGATCCTGGTTTTCTACGGCATCCGCGGCTTCGCGTATCCGCTGTTCCTTTACTCGTTTATCGTCGCCATTATCCACAACGTGAAAAGCGATAACGCCAGCTCGGCGATCGGCTGGTTCTGGGCGGTTTACTCGATCGGCATCGGCGTGTTCGGCAGCTATATTCCGAGCTTTACCATCCCGCATATCGGCGAGCTGGGGACATTGTGGCTGGCGCTGGCTTTCTGCGTCACCGGCGGCATCATTGCGCTGGCTTCCCTGCGCCATATTAAAACGCCGCACCATATGCAGAACCTGACCACCCGCGAGAAGTTTGCCGAACTGGGCCGCGCGGCGACGCTGCTCTATACCAACCGCAATATTCTGCTGTCGAGCATGGTGCGAATTATCAACACCCTGTCGCTGTTCGGCTTTGCGGTGATTATGCCGATGATGTTCGTCGATGAGCTGGGCTTTACTACCTCGGAATGGCTGCAGGTGTGGGCGGTTTTCTTCTTCACCACCATTTTTTCGAACGTGCTGTGGGGCATTCTGGGCGAAAAACTGGGCTGGATGAAGGTGGTGCGCTGGTTCGGCTGCATCGGCATGGCGCTCTCCAGCCTGACGTTTTATTACATTCCGCAGCACTTCGGACATAACTTCGCGATGGCGCTGCTTCCGGCTATCGCCCTGGGGATCTTTGTCGCCGCGTTCGTACCGCTGGCGGCGGTTTTCCCGGCGCTGGAGCCGAAGCACAAAGGCGCGGCCATTTCGGTATATAACCTGTCGGCGGGGATGTCGAACTTTCTCGCGCCGGCCATTGCGGTGATTTTGCTACCGTTCTTCAGCACCATCGGAGTGGTGATCGCCTATACCGCGCTGTACGTGGCGGCTTTTTTCCTCTGTGCGTTTATTCGCGTCGAGCAGCCCGGTTTTTCCCACAAGGAAGCGCCGGCCAGCGAGCAGGTGGAGTTCTCTTAAGGTGATGCGGCCGGCATGCCAGGCATGCCGGCCTTAATGAGGTGGATGATGAGTATTCAGGCAGTGATTTTTGACATGGATGGCGTAATTATTGATTCCGAAGCCCTGTGGCGGCAGGCGCAAATCGACGCCCTCGCGCAGTGGGGGGCAACGGCGAGCGTCGAGGAGTGCGAAACCCTGACCAAAGGCAAACGCCTCGACGATATTGCCCGCACCTGGTGCCGCTATTGCCAGCTTGAGCTTGCCCCGCAGCGGCTTGAGGCCGCGATATTGCAGCGTATTACCGGCCTGATCGCCGCCGAAGGCGAGCCGATGCGCGGCGTGCATGAGGCGTTACGCTATTTTCGCCATACCGGTTATAAAATTGCCCTCGCCACCTCCTCGTCCCGGCAGGTTATCGCCGCCGTGCTGAACAAGCTCTCGCTCTGGCACTATTTTGATGTGATTTGCAGCGCGGACGATGAAGCACAGGGCAAACCGCATCCGGCGGTGTATCTGACGACGTTGGATAAGCTGAATCTCGACGCCAGCCGGTGCCTGGTGATCGAAGACAGCTTCAACGGCTTTAGCGCCGCCCGGGCGGCGGGGATTGCCACGATAGTGATTGCCGAAGATAGCCAGCACGCGCGTTTTCAGGGCGCCGCTGGCCGCTACCGGGCGCTGCCTGAACTGCTGGAAGCCCTCACCGCCGAGGCGGAGGCGGTCGAATAACTCACCCTTTCGTGAGCGCAGAAAATCCCGGGATGTACACGGTCGGTTACTCTCTTTTCTGCGCTCACGCCCCCTTTTTTCACCATGCCGATCCGCCTCACATTTCGCTTATCTTTTGTGAAAACAGTCACGCCTTGTTGTGCCAATGCCCAAATTTATTGCCTTGCTTAGCGGTGTTTGTCCGAGGCACTGCTGCGTAATTGTGCTTAGATTAGATATTGAAACGTATTTTCAATAATGTGAAACCACTTTGCCGATTTGCTTCTATCGATCGGATTTGGCCGTGATAAGGACCGAGCATGAAAATTGAATCTGTAAATGTCACCGTTTTCCAGTATCCCACGCGTCGGGTTTCCGACAGCGCCGGGCACTCCCATCCGGGGGCTGAAAGCATGGCCAAAATGGCGATGCTGACCATCACCGCCGATGATGGCGCGCAGGGCTTTTCGTTTGCGCCTCCGGAAGTGGTGCGCCCGTTCGTGGTGAATACCTTTTTCCGCAAGGTGCTGGTGGGGCAGGACCCGTTTAACCGCGAGCGTATCTGGCAGGCTCTTAACCACTGGCAGCGCGGCAGCGCTCACCAGCTGACCGAGCGCGCGCTGTCGTTTATTGAACAGGCGCTGTGGGACCTGATAGGCCGCAGCCTTAAGATGCCGGTTTACAAGCTGCTCGGCGGCTATCGCGACATCGTCCCGGCTTACGGCAGCACGATGTGCGGCGACGATCTGCCGGGCGGTCTGTCGACCCCGGAGGAGTATGCCGCCTTTGCCGAAAAGCTGGTCGCCCGCGGCTACAAGGCCATCAAGCTGCACACCTGGATGCCGCCAATCTCTTTTGCGCCCAATCCCAAAATGGACATTAAAGCCTGCGCGGCGGTGCGCGAAGCGGTGGGGCCGGATATTGACCTGATGATTGACGGCTATCACTGGTACAGCCGCGCCGAGGCGCTGTGGATCGGCAAAGAGCTGGAAAAACTCAACTTCGCCTGGTTTGAGGAGCCGATGGAGGAGGATTCGATGTCCTCCTACGCGTGGCTGGCGGAAAACCTGTCGATTCCCATCGTCGGGCCGGAGAGCTTCGGCGGCAAGCACCGCATGCGCGCCGAATGGGTGAAAGCCGGAGCCTGCGACATTCTGCGCGCCGGCGCTAACGGCGTGGGCGGTATTACCCCGACCATGAAGGTCGCGGCGCTGGCGGAATCTTTCGGCATGGATTGCGAAGTCCACGGCAACGGCGCGGCAAGCCTGGCGGTGGTCGGGGCGATCCGCAACTGCCGCTGGTACGAGCGCGGCCTGCTGCATCCGTTCCTCGACTACGATGAACCGGCGGCTTATCTCAATAGCATTGTTGACCCGATGGATGACCAGGGCTTTGTGCATCTGTCACAACGTCCGGGCCTCGGCGAAGACATTAATTTTGCGTATATCGAAGCCAATACCGTTAGCCACGACTGATTCAAAAAAATAAATGCCCGATGGCGCTGCGCTTATCGGGTCTGCGGCCCGGTAGACCGGATAAGGCGAAAATGCCGTCATCCGGCAACATGTACCCTACAGTACAGGCAAACAGAGATATGAAAAAAACCTCCCGACTGGCAGCGTGCTTGCTCGCGCTCGCCGTGTCGATGGGGAGCGGGGCGGCGATGGCGAAAACGCCGCCCGACCAGCTCATCATCGGTATGAATATGAATAACCTGCTCACCCTGGACCCGGCGGCGATGACCGGTAATGAAGTGGTGGGGATCGTGGTCAACCTCTACGACTCGCTGGTGGAGCTTGACCCTGAGCAGCTCACCAACGTTAAGCCCGCGCTGGCGAAATCCTGGGATATCAGCCCCGACGGCAAAACCCTGACCTTTCATCTGCGCGACGACGTGAAATTTCACTCCGGCAATCCGCTGACCGCCGCCGACGTGGTGTGGTCGATGCGGCGCATCCTGCACCTCAACCTGGCGCAGGCCTCGGTATGGAAATCCTACGGTTTCAGTCAGAAAAACATCGACAGCCAGGTCAGCGCGCCGGACCGCTTCACGGTGCAAATCGAGTTACCCAAAGATAACGATCCGCAGCTGGTGATTTACTCGCTGGCGGCGCTGGGCAACCTCGGAGTGCTCGACAGCAAAACGGTGCAAAGCCACCAGCAGGATAACGACTGGGGTAACCGCTGGCTGACCACCCATGAAGCCGGCTCCGGGCCGTTCACGCTGGAAACCTGGCAGGCGAAAGATGTGCTGCGCATGAAGCGCAATCCTGACTACTGGCGCGGCGAGGCGAAAATGAGCCGCGTGGTGCTGCGCCATTTCCAGGAGTCGCAAACCCTGCGCCTGATGATCGAAAAAGGCGACCTCGATATTGCCAACAATATGGCGGTTTCCGACATCAACGCCCTGCGCAGCGACCCCCAGCTGACCGTCGATGCGGTGCAGCGCGGCACCATGTACTACGTGGCGATGAGCATGAAAGAGGCGCACTTCGCCCATCCGAAAGTGCGTGAAGCGGTGCGCTATCTGATTGACTACCAGGGCATCAATAAAGCGCTGATGCCGGGCTACGGGGTGCTGCACCAGCGGCCGATTAAGGCGGGCATGCCGTCAACGCTGCCCGACCCGGGCTATAAGCTGGACGTGGCGCGGGCGAAAAAGCTGCTGGCGGAAGCAGGCTATCCCAACGGCTTTGATACCACGCTGCGGGTCCTCTCGGATCAGCCGTTCCTGAACATTGCTATCGCCGTGCAGTCGACGCTGATGCAGGCGGGGATTAACGCCAAAATTATCACCGGCACCGGTAACCAGATCTACGGCGCGATGCGCGAGCGTAAATTTGACCTGCTGGTAGGACGCGGCGGCAGCGGAATGGAGCCGCACCCGCACTCCAGCCTGCGCGCGCTGGTCTATAACCCGGATAACAGCGATGAGGCGCGCCTGACCAACTTCCAGGGCTGGCGCACCGGCTTTTACGACCCGCAGCTCAACGCGATGATTGACCGCGCCCTGCTGGAACGCGATCCGCAAAAACAGGTGGCCGACTACCAGGCCATCCAGACGCGCTACGACCAGCTGGTCCCGGCCCTTATTCCGCTTTCGCAGATGGTCGATTCCGTGGTGGTGCGCAATGAGGTACGGCAGTATCAGCCGCACCCCTCTGCCACCACTTTTCTGCGTGACGTCGATAAAGTCCGCGAAGGAGAGAAAGGATGAGTATCGCAATCCTTGCGCCCGGCTCACGCGGCCGGCGCTTATCAAAACGGCTGCTGCAGGTGGTGATTACGCTGTTCGGCCTGCTGCTGTTGACCTTCACTATTGGCCGCGTTATGCCCATCGACCCGGTGCTGGCGATTGTTGGCCCGGACGCTGACCAGAGTACCTACCAGCAGGTTTACCATCAGCTGGGGTTTGATAAATCGCTGACCACCCAGTTTGGCATCTATTTCGTCAACCTGCTGCACGGCGATCTGGGCAACGCGCTGCTGACCGGGAAACCGGTGGTGGACGACATTATCCGCGTCTTCCCGGCAACCATGGAGCTGGCGACGATGGCGATTCTCGTCGGCGCGGGCCTCGGTATTCCGCTGGGCGTGCTGGCGGCGGCGCGGCGCAATAGCGTCTCCGATTATGTCGTGCGCATTATCAGCCTGGCGGGCTACTCGACGCCGATTTTCTGGGTCGGGATGATGGGGCTTTTAGTCTTCTACGCCTGGCTCGGCTGGGTGGGCGGCGCCGGACGGGTGGACCTTGGTCTGGACGGTATGGTGCCGCGCCGCACGGGGCTGATGACCGTTGATGCGCTGCTGGCGGGCAACGGTCAGGTCTTCTGGAACGCTATTAATCACCTGATTCTGCCCGCCTCGCTGCTCGGCTTTCACTCGCTGGCCTACATCAGCCGCATGACCCGCAGCTTTATGCTGGCCCAGCTGTCGCAGGAGTTCATTATTACCGCGCGGGTGAAGGGGCTGACCGAGCGTCAGGTCATCTGGAACCATGCGTTTCGCAATATCCTCGTACAGCTGCTGACGGTGGTGGCGCTGGCCTACGGCGCGCTGCTGGAAGGCGCGGTGCTGATTGAAACCGTCTTCTCGTGGCCGGGTTTCGGCTCCTACCTCACCGGTAGCCTGCTGCTGGGCGATATGAATGCGGTAATGGGCTGCGTGCTGCTGGTGGGGGCGATCTTCGTGATGCTCAACCTGCTCTCCGACATGCTGTATCAATTCTTTGACCCGAGGACAAAATCATGACCGTTTCTCTGGATTCGCCGCTTTCGGGCGGCACGGGCGAAGGCCGTCAGCGGTTGCAACGCGCGGCGGCGCGGGCCGTCGGGTTTATCGGCAAAATGGCGCGCAACCCGCTAACGGCCATCGGCGGCGGAATTATCTTTCTGCTGCTGGTGGTGGCGATTTTCGCGCCGCTGATTGCGCCGTATAACCCGCTGGTACAGGACCTCAACAGCGCGCTGGTCGCGCCGAACGCGCAGCACTGGTTCGGCACCGATGAGTTTGGCCGGGATATCTTTAGCCGCCTGGTGTACGGCTCGCGCATCACGCTCTATATCGTGCTGCTGGTCTCGGTGACCGTCGGTCCGCTCGGGCTGCTGCTCGGCGTCAGCGCCGGCTATTTTGGCGGTAAGGTCGATATGGTGCTGATGCGCGTCACCGATATTTTCATCTCCTTCCCGAGTCTGGTCCTGGCGCTGGCGTTTGTCGCCGCCTTAGGTCCGGGGCTGGAGCACGTGGTTATCGCCATCACGCTCACCGCCTGGCCGCCGATAGCCCGCCTGGCGCGCGCCGAAACGCTCTCTCTGCGCCAGGCCGATTTTATCTCCGCCGTACGTCTGCAGGGCGCATCATCGGCCCGCGTCCTCTGGCACCATATCGTGCCGCTGTGTCTGCCCTCGGTCATTATCCGTATCACCATGAATATGGCCGGGATCATTCTGACCGCGGCCGGTCTGGGCTTTCTCGGGCTCGGCGCGCAGCCGCCGGAGCCGGAGTGGGGGGCGATGATCTCCAGCGGGCGCACTTACATGATGGAGTGCTGGTGGGTGGTTACGATTCCGGGGCTGGCGATTCTGATCAACAGCTTAGCGTTTAACTTCTTAGGAGATGGCCTACGTGACATCCTCGATCCCCGCAGCGAATAATGCTCCGCTGCTCGATGTGCGCGATCTGTGCGTCGACTTTGTTAACGGCAGCGCGGTGACCCATGCCGTGCGCGGCGTCTCCTTCCAGCTGGGGCGCGAAAAGCTGGCCATTGTCGGCGAGTCCGGTTCAGGTAAATCCACCGTTGGGCGCGCTCTGCTGCAGCTGCATCCGAAAAAGGCCCGCGTCAGCGCCAGCCGGATGCAGTTTGCCAACCTCGATCTGCTGCATCTTACTGAAGCGCAGATGCGCGGCGTGCGCGGCAAACGTATCTCCATGATTATGCAGGACCCGAAATATTCGCTTAATCCGGTGGTCTGCGTCGGTAAGCAAATCGCCGAGGCCTGGCTGACCCATCATCCGGGACGCAAAGATGAGGCGAAGGCAAAGGCGCTGGAGATGCTGGAGGTGGTGCGTATTCGCCAGCCGGAGCGCGTTTATCAGCTTTATCCGCATGAGATATCCGGCGGACAGGGGCAGCGCATCATGATTGCCATGATGCTGATTACCGACCCGGAGCTGGTGATTGCCGATGAGCCGACCTCCGCGCTGGACGTGTCGGTGCGCCTGCAGGTACTGGGCCTGCTGGATGATCTGGTTCAGTCGCGCGGGCTGGGGCTGATTTTTATTAGCCACGACATCAACCTGGTGCGCAGCTTTTGCGACCGCGTGCTGGTGATGTACGCCGGACGGGTGGTGGAGTCTATTGCCGCCTGCGATCTCGATAACGCCCGCCATCCCTATACTCAGGGGCTGATTAACTCGCTGCCGGATATGCAGCATCGTCGCCCGATACTGCCGGTGCTGCAGCGCCAGGCCAGCTGGTTAACGGAATAAGGAGTGGATGATGATTGAAGTTCAACGTCTCAACCTCGCGTTTGGCGAAGGGGAGAAGCGTAACCAGGTGCTGTACGACGTTAATTTCCACGTTAAGCCCGGCGAGATCTACGGTCTGGTGGGGGAGTCCGGCTCCGGCAAAACCACGGTGCTGAAGTGCCTGGCGGGGCTGTTTACCCACTGGCAGGGGGAGTTAACCATTGACGGGCAGCGCTTAGGGCATGAGATTAGCCGCGAGCGCTGTCGTCAGGTGCAGATGGTATTTCAGGACCCGTACGGATCGCTGCATCCCCGTCACACCATTGGCGATATCCTTGAAGAGCCGCTGCAGATTCATCGCATTCACGATCGCGACCGGCGGATTCATGCGCTGCTGGACAAAGTGGGCCTCAATCGTGCGTTTCGCGAACGCTATCCGCATCAGCTTTCCGGTGGCCAGCGGCAGCGCGTGGCGATTGCCAGAGCGCTGATCCTTGAGCCGCAGGTGCTGCTGCTGGATGAGCCGACGTCGGCGCTGGATGTGTCGGTGCAGGCCGAGATCCTCAACCTGCTGGCAGAATTGCAGCAGGAGGCTAAACTCACTTACCTGATGGTGACCCACGATTTGGGCGTCATTGCCCATTTATGCCAGAAGGTGGCGGTAATGCAGTACGGGAAAATCCTTGAAACCCTGACGGTCGATGCGCTGGTCAACGGCGAGGCGCAAACGGCCTATACGCAGATGCTGGTTAACGCCAGCCGGCAATATACGCGCGAAATGGCGCGCGAGGTGGCGGCATACTAAGCGATATGGCGCATTGTCTCGCGGACAATGCGCCCTGTTTTTGGATAAAACTTTGAAATGATATGTATTAATAGTTATAAATATCGTCTATTAATGTAAAAGTGGTGTTTAGATCTAAAATGAAAGTATCTGTTGTATGAATGAAAATATATGGAATCATAACTTGTGTTTATTATTCATTTTGAAATAAATAACCAGATTTTCTTCAAATCTCAAAATATTCCATGCTGTAAATTCATTTAAACCTTGTTAATTGCAAGGAAAAACTGCGCATTACGCCTCCAGATCCGCTGAGTAATAGAGTAAACTCGCCTGCGAATAATCTTAAGTTATCAGCTGCGTCATAAAGGATTACCGTATTTAGAGTAGGGTACCCATGCCGCTTATCCACTTGATTACTATTCTCAGGGAACAGGATGGAAAAAACATATACGATTAATGGAATAATTACATTTATTCCTCAACGTGGTGCTCTAATACTCATTGCTGACGAGACGAAAACGGTTTCATTAAATATGCCGGCCAGCCGTTGTTTATTGCTGCTTATTCAGCAGGATGGCAAAACCGTTGCCCGCGAAACCTTTTTCGAGGAAGTGTGGATAAAGCATGGCTCCCAGGTAACCAGCAACGGTTTCTACCAGAATATTTCTCTGCTGCGCCGGGCATTTAAAGAGCTGGGCATGGAGGGCGATATTATTATTACGCTGCCGAGGGTTGGCGTCAGGCTGGATGCGACAATATCGGTGACGGAGTCCCAGCCGTGCGAGATGGAGAAGGCGCCGGAGCCACAGGTGCCCCTGGATGGGCCCGTGCACGAGGAGGTCGCGGCTGCGAGTGTGCCTGAAAAAAAGCGGTTAAGGCCGCGATGCTCTCTGTTATGGGGGCTTGCGGCGCTGCTGAGCTGTCTGGTCGGCGGTTTTGTTGCGTGGCAAACAGAATTCGACTCTTATTTGCAAACTTATTCGCCCATAATTGCTAAACTTTCGCAACAATGTCATTTCTTTGCCAATAATGATGTGGTTGATCACGTTCGTCATGTCAATTTTATCAAGCGCAGCAAATTTGAATGTGAAGAATACTCGTGGATTTATTTGACGCTTTATCCCGGGCAAGCGCGGGTGTCGGTGATTCGCTGCCGTCAGCCATTTAGTCAATGGCGTGATAATCAATGCCTCACCAAATATTACATTAAGGAGGTAGCCAATGCGCCCGCGTGAAATTAAATGGTTAATCGCTATCGTATTTATCGGGGTGCTTAGCGGAATAATGATAAAATCCTGGCAATACTGGCAGCGCAATCATTTCCAGTGCAGCGGCGAGATGCGGCTAATTAACGCAGGCTACCAGGGCGATATTTCCTTACGCTACGTATTTGATAGCAGCCGCGGGCTGGCGATGGTCCGGGGGGAAATTACGCCGCCGCAGGGCGCTGCGTTTACCATTAATCAGAACATCTGGTTTAGCTTTACCCGCGACGGCCAGCACTACTTCCTGCGTTCGGAAACCGTCTCAGCCAGCATCGGCGAGACCGAGCAGGAGGAGCATGTAAAGCGTATCCTGCCAGCGTTTTTCCTCCAGCCGCAGGTGCCGTTTTACCTTAACATCCAGCGGCTCAACGAACGTACCCGGCTGCTGTATACCAGCCGGGCGCCGTCTTTGCTTTGCGAAACCTGATTAACGTAGCAGCGGGCAGTCCGGCGGCAGTCGGCAGCGTAGCGCGGCCGGTAACAGCTCCATACGGAAGGTTTTGCCGGTTAGCGGTTCACCATCGAGATTAAACGTCATCTCGTGGGGAGCGGTGATCTCGAACCACGATGAGACGCCGTCGATAATATTCGGCGAGGTTTCCGGATTGGCCAGGGTGCTGAACAATGCGGGGATTAGCTCTTCGCCGGTGAAAATGCGCAGATGCAGCAGGCCGTCGTTGATTAACGCTTCCGGGCACAGCTGCTGGCCGCCGCCGGCCTGGCGCCCGTTGCCGATGCCGATGACCAGCGCGTCGCCATGCCAGTGAAAGTTCTCGCCGTGGATTTCGCAGCGGTCAGGCTTAAGCGTATCCATGCGCATCAGGCCGTGGATTAAATAAGAGACGCCGCCCAGCGCGGCCTTGAGCTTCTCCGGGGTTTCGGTCGTGATTCGGGTGCCGAAACCGCCGGTGGCCATATTAATAAAACCGGTCTTATCGTTAACCCGTGCAACATCTATCGCCACATCGCGGCCAACGATGGCCAGCTTCAGGGCGCTGGCCAGATCCTGAGGGATGCCGACGCTGGTGGCGAAGTCGTTCGCCGTGCCCAGCGGTAAAATCCCCAGCGCCAGATTGCCGTCGCGCTCCACCAGCGCCGTCGCCACCTCATTGATGGTGCCATCGCCGCCGCCGGCAATCACCGTTTCGACGTTCAGCGTCAGGGCTTCATCGATAAACCGAACGGCATCGCCCTTTTCCCAGGTGACGCGGACGTGAATGTCGATACCTTCGTCGCGTAACAGTTTAACCGCCTCTCGCAGGGACGGTTCATTGGCGCCTTTACCATTCAGAATCAGTAAGCTGGCTGGAAACGTGGACATTATCAGGGGACCTTTGTTGCTCAATGATGCATAAAGTGTACCGCATGCGGAAAGGGAAGGCCGGGAGAGAGATAAAAAAATAAGCCCGCGTAAGGGAGATTACGCAGGCTAAGGAGGTGGTTCCTGGTACAGCTAGCATTTATGGGTTATGTTTTTCAGCGAAATGGATGATATCTGCTTTGAACGAACCGGTATGTGATCCGTTTCTAATATCTTTACATCGTGAAAAAATAACCCAAATTAACTAGTTACTGTGCGGGTTTCGGGTCGTCTGACCAGTAAAATTACGCATCAGCAGCGCATACTGCAGCGCCATATCTTCCGGAACAGGCAACCATACTGTGTGGCCATCGCCCGGCGCCACCGGCATGCGTTCGCCTTTGCCGTTTTCCATATGCTCGAGGGTAAAGTTAACGTTGCCCTGCGGGGTCATCAGCTCAAGGCTGTCGCCGACGGAAAATTTGTTTTTCACTGCCACCGCCGCCAGCTGGCCGTTGCGCTCGCCGGTAAATTCGCCGACAAACTGCTGGCGTTCGGAAACGGAGTAGCCGTGCTCGTAGTTCTGGTAGTCATCGTGCGTGTGGCGACGCAGGAAGCCTTCGGTATAGCCACGGTGCGCGAGGTTTTCCAGGGTATCCAGCAGGGAGGTGTCGAACGGTTTGCCAGCGGCAGCATCGTCAATGGCCTTGCGGTAGACCTGAGCGGTACGGGCGCAATAGTAATGTGATTTGGTGCGGCCTTCGATTTTCAGCGAGTGGACGCCCATCTGGGTCAGGCGCTCAACGTGGGCAATCGCGCGCAGATCTTTCGAGTTCATGATGTAGGTGCCGTGTTCGTCTTCGAAAGCGGTCATGTATTCGCCCGGACGTTTGGCCTCTTCAATCATAAACACCTGGTCAGTCGGCGCGCCGATGCCCAGCGTCGGCTCGACGTTCTGCACCGGGATCGGTTCGTGCTTATGCACGATATTACCGACGTCGTCTTCTTTACCTTCCTGCACGTTATACTCCCAGCGGCAGGCGTTGGTGCAGGTCCCCTGGTTTGGGTCGCGTTTGTTGATATAGCCAGAGAGCAGGCAGCGGCCGGAGTAGGCCATGCACAGCGCGCCGTGGACAAAAATTTCGATCTCCATTTCCGGCACCTGGCTGCGAATTTCGGCGATTTCATCCAGCGACAGCTCGCGGGAGAGAATAACGCGGGTGAGTCCCATTTGCTGCCAGAACTTGACCGTCGCCCAGTTGACGGCGTTGGCCTGTACCGACAGGTGAATATCCATATGCGGGAAATTTTCGCGCACCAGCATGATCAACCCCGGGTCGGACATGATCAGCGCGTCCGGCCCCATTTCCACCACCGGCTTCAGATCGCGAATAAACGTTTTTAGCTTGGCGTTATGCGGGGCAATGTTGACCACCACATAGAATTTTTTACCCAGCGCGTGGGCTTCGTTGATGCCGAGCTGCAGATTTTCGTGATTGAATTCGTTATTACGCACGCGCAGGGAGTAGCGCGGTTGGCCCGCGTAAACGGCATCTGCGCCATAAGCGAAAGCGTAACGCATATTTTTCAGCGTTCCCGCCGGGGAAAGGAGTTCCGGTTTAAACATGATTTTCTCGTTCTGATGACAGGTCAGATTCGCCGCACCCGGTACGGCGAGTTGGGGAGTGCCCCCACATTAAGGGCGGGCATTGTAGCGCCGTGGGGGAGGGGAGTAAATATCAGTCGGGTATCTTTGGCGATAAGCGGACGGCAAATCAGTTCCGGGTAGGCATCAAGCGGCCGCTATCTGCCGGTTTCAGCCGCTGCTTTTTCCCCGGAGGCGGCGCTTGACGCGCCTGCCCGGGCGACCCGGCCCGCAGACGGCGGTGAGCCAGTAGCCCGGCTAAGCGCAGCGCGAGCCGGGGAAAAGTCGGGCAGGGGCTAATTATGCCAGCCGGCAGGCGTCGGCTTCCCAGCGGTACCCTACGCCGTAAACGGCGCGGATAAACGACTGCTCGGCGTCCAGCGACTCCAGCTTACGCCGCAGGTTTTTGATATGGCTATCGATCGTTCGGTCGGTCACCACGCGGTAATCATCGTATAGATGATTCAGCAGTTGTTCGCGCGAGAAGACTTTACCCGGTTCCTGGGAGAGGGTTTTCAGCAGGCGGAACTCGGCGGGCGTGAGGTCCAGCAGCTTGTCGCGCCAGGAAGCCTGAAAACGACCTTCGTCGACAATCAGCGGGCTTTCCGCATCCAGCGCCTGCAGATCGCGCTGCGGTTTGCAGCGGCGAAGAATGGTCTTCACGCGGGCCACCACCTCGCGCGGGCTGTAGGGCTTACAGATATAGTCATCGGCGCCGATTTCTAACCCCAGCAGGCGGTCGATCTCCTCGATTTTGGCGGTGACCATGACCACCGGTACCTCAGAGAAACGGCGGATTTCCCGACACAGGGTCAGGCCGTCGGTGCCGGGCAGCATCAGATCCAGCAGGATCAGATGCGGCGGCGTCTGGCGAACGTACGGGAGAACCCGATCGCCGTGATTAATCAGCGTCGGCGCATAGCCCGCCGCCTGAAGATAATCGATCAGCAGCTGACCCAGCTTGGGCTCATCTTCCACGATAAGAATGCGTGGCGTGTTTTCATCAACAGGTAATTCAGTCATACGTCTCTCGATAAATTACGTTCCAGAGGTAGTTCTACTTTAATGCTAACCCCGCCCAAAGGCGAATGGCCGGCACGCAAAGTACCGCCGTGGGCCGCGACAATGTTAAGGCAAATCGCCAGCCCTAAACCAGAGCCGCCGCTGGCACGATTGCGCGACCCCTCAGTACGATAAAAACGCTCGACCAACCGCTCCAGCTGTTCATCGGTGACGCCGGGGGCGCTATCGGCAAAATCGAGAACCAGCATATCCCCGCTCTGGCTGGCGCTAATCTGCAGGCCGCCGCCGCTATCGGTATAGCGCAGGCTGTTTTCCAGCAGGTTATTAAACAGCTGCATCAGGCGATCCCGGTCGCCGAAAATCGTCGCGCTTTCCGGCAGCGAAACGCCGATCGACAGCCCGCGGCTGGCGAAGCGCTCGCGAAACGCGCCGGCGGCGACCTCCAGCAGATTGATGATATCCACCGAGGTTTTCTGGTAGGAGAGGGCGCCTTCATCGGACATCGACAGCTGGTGTAAGTCATCGACCAGTTTGGTGAGAGTGGCGACTTCCGCCTGCAGGGAGGCGATGGAGTCCGGGGTAAATTTGCGGATCCCATCCTGAATCGCCTCCAGCTCCCCGCGCAGCACCGCCAGCGGCGTGCGCAGCTCGTGGGAAATATCGGCCATCAGGTCCCGGCGCATCTGCTGGTTGCGTTCCAGAGTGCTGGCCAGCTGGTTAAAATCTTTGGCCAGACGCCCCAGCTCATCGCTGCTGGTGGCGGCGACGCGGGTGGAGAAATCGCCGGCCGCCAGACGGTGCGTCCCCTCAACCAGGCGTTTAACCGGCGCGAGCAGGCCGCGCGCCAGCGGGAAGGTGGCCAGCGCCGCCAGCAGCGTGGCGAGGGCGACAATCAGCCAGCTGGTACGTTTCTGCTGGCGGTCAAAGTTGATATCAGTGTTGCGCGTCAGGCGTTCAACCGGCGAGGCAATGACCGCGCCAACCTCAACGCCGTCGACCATAATACTGCGCCGGGTACCGTCCTTCGGCACGCGTTCGCGCGGGCCCACCAGTACGCGTCCTTTTTGATCGACCACCCAGAACATCGTGCGCCAACCGTGCGGAGGCATATCGGGGCCGGGACCGCGGTCGCCACGATCGCCGCGTGGACCGTCGAGCGGCCGGTCCGGCGCGGCGTCCGGCGGCATCTCTTCCGGGCCGGGGCCACCGTGCGGCTCATCCATCGGACCGTGGCCCATACCGCGGCCCGGCGGCGAGCGGTCATCGTTGTCGCGCTCAAAGGTTTTCAGCAGCTGGAAAATAAAGCGGTCGTTGTTGCGCAGGAACGTCCAGCTGCCGTGCTGGGCATACTGCTCGCTCAGGGCATCGCCGAGCATGGTCAGGCGCTGTTCGTTGCCGCGCTTGATATAGTCAATAAAGCCGCGTTCAAAGCTGATACGCACCGCCCAGTGCATACTGATCAGCAGCACGATGCAGGTGGCGAGGATCGCGATAAACAGCTTGCCGGTAATGCCGGGACGCCAGAACTTCAAGACTCACTCCTTTTACGGCGACGAATCACGGTATTGGTCGTGGTGTCATCCGGTACGCGGGAAAAAAGCAGCGCCGGCAGCGCGATAATCACCGCCATGCTTAAGTAGGTATAGAGAAAGACCTGATGAGCGATCGCCGCATCGGCGCTGATATGCTGCTGGCCGTAGAGACCGAGCAGCATCCCGGCGATAGTGACGCCGATACTCATCGACAGCTGCATGACCATCGACAGCAAGCTGTTGCCGCTGCTGGCCAGATCGTCGGGCAGGTCTTTCAGGGTCAGCGTATTCATTGAAGAAAAGCGGCTGGAGTTAATCATCCCCTGCAGGAACAGCACCACCGGCAGCAGCCAGTACCAGCCGGCGAGCGCAACGGCCATAAACAGCAGGCTGACCAGCGCGAGGCCAATCGTCGAGGTCACCAGTACCCGGCGATAGCCGAAGCGGTTGACCACCTGGACCACAATGCGCTTCATCCCCATGCTGCCGAGCACCATCGGGATCATCATCAGCCCGGCGTGGAACGGCGTAAAGCCGAGGCCGATCTGTAAAAACACCGGCGTCATAAACGGCAGCATGCCGCTGCCGATACGCCCGGCGAAGCTGCCGCCAAGGCCAAGAGAAAAGGTGCGGTTGGTAAACAGCTTCAGGCTAAACAGCGCGTTGCGGTTGCCGCGCGCGTGCCACAGATAGCACAGCATTG
Organism: Klebsiella sp. CB_Kp196; assembly: GCF_040061575.1. Classification (NCBI taxonomy): domain Bacteria; kingdom Pseudomonadati; phylum Pseudomonadota; class Gammaproteobacteria; order Enterobacterales; family Enterobacteriaceae; genus Klebsiella; species Klebsiella sp. CB_Kp196. The sequence goes on along the minus strand of NZ_JBEAFH010000032.1, from coordinate 175,471 downwards.
ACGCCGCGCCGATGGCCACCAGCGCCGTCAGCCACAGGGGGGAGAGCCCGAGCCCTTTTTTACCGTCGAGCGCCAGGGTCAGCGTCGCCATGCCGGCGGCCAGCAGAATAAAGCCGAAGATATCAAAGCGCCGGGTTTGCAGGGTGTAGTTGGGCATCAGGCACAGCGTGGCGATGGCGCCGACGATGCCGACCGGAATGTTGATCAGGAAGATCCAGTGCCAGGAGGCGTACTCCACCAGCATCCCGCCGAGCGCCGGGCCGAGCAGCGGACCCACCTGGCCGGGCAGGGTGACGAAGGTCATCGCCGCCATGTATTGACTGCGCGGGACGATTTTCATCACCGTCAGGCGGCCAACCGGCACCATCATCGCGCCGCCGACGCCCTGCAGCACGCGGGCGAGTATCAGCTGATCGAGCGTGGCGGCCTGCGCGCAGAACAGGGAGCCGGCGGTAAACAGCACGATGGCGCTAAAAAAGATATTCCGCACCCCGACCCGATCCGCCAGCCAGCCGCTGGCGGGCAGCATCACCGCCACCGTCAGCACATAGGAGACAATAACCATATGCATATGCAGCGGGCTCTCCCCGAGGCTCTGCGCCATGGAGGGGAGGGCGGTGTTAACGATAGTGGTATCCAGCGCCTGCATAAAAAAGCCGAAGGCCACTATCCACAGCTGCCAGCGCACGCTGGAGGGAAGATCTGTCATGTTATTCGCTTACCGGTTGAGGGACTTTTCGCGAAAAACGCAGCCGCAGACGGTCGAAGAACAGATAGACCACCGGCGTGGTGTACAGGGTCAACAGCTGACTCATCACCAGGCCGCCGACAATGGTAATCCCCAGCGGCTGGCGCAGCTCGGAGCCATCGCCGCCGGAGATAACCAGCGGCAGCGCGCCGAACAGCGCCGCCAGGGTGGTCATCATTATCGGCCGGAAGCGCAGCAGACAGGCCTGGAAGATCGCTTCTTCCGGCGGCAGGTTGCCGTTGCGCTGCGCCTCAAGGGCGAAATCGACCATCATGATGGCGTTTTTCTTCACGATGCCAATTAATAGCATAATCCCGATAAGCGCGATTAGGCTGAACGGGGCATCGAAAAGCTCCAGCGCCAGCAGCGCGCCGACGCCGGCGGACGGAATGGTCGACAGAATGGTCAGCGGATGAACGTAGCTCTCATAGAGGATCCCCAGCACGATGTAGACCGTGGCGATGGCCGCCAGAATCAGGATCACCTGCGAGTTCATGGTCTCCTGGAACACCTGCGCGGTCCCGGCGAACGACCCGCGGACGCTGGACGGCACGCCAATCTGGGTCATCGCCCGGTTGATGGCGTCGCTGGCTTCCGACAACGACTTGCCGGTAGGCAGGTTAAAGGAGATGGTCGACGCCGCCGACAGCCCCTGGTGGTTCACCGACAGCGGCGCGTTAGCCGGCTGCCATTTGGCGAAATAGGAGAGCGGAATCGGCTTGTCTTCGCTGTTGATCACAAACATCTTATCGAGGGCGCTGACGTCCTGGGTGTAGACCGGGTCGACCTGCATCACCACTTTATACTGGTTCAGCGGCTGGTAGATGGTTGAGATCTGCCGCTGACCGAAGGCGTTGTTCAGCAGATTGTTGGCGTCCTGCACGCTGATGCCGAGCCGCGACATGGTATCGCGATCGTAGATCAGATCCATCTCCGCGCCGTTATTCTGGCTGTCGGAGTTGACGTCCGCCAGCTCCGGCAGCGCCGCCAGCGTTTTGCGGATTTTCGGCTCCCATTCCCGCAGCGCCGCAAGGTCGTCCGACAGCAGCGTATACTGGTAGCTGGCGTTGGCCTGACGGCCGCCGACGCGGATATCCTGTACCGCCATCAGGAACAGGTTGGCCCCCGGCTCTTTGGCCAGCTTCTTCCGCAGCCGATCGATAATCTGCTGCGCCGTTTCATGGCGCTCATCGCGCGACTTAAGGGTGATAAACATCATTCCGCTGTTGACCCGCGAGCCGCCGGTAAAACCGGTGACGTTGTCCACCGCCGGATCTTCACGAATGATCTTCATAAAGTCCTCCAGCTTGCCGCGCATCGCCTGAAACGAGATGCTCTGGTCCGCCTGGATACCGCCCATCAGCACCCCGGTGTCCTGCTCCGGGAAGAAGGTTTTGGGAATTGAGATATAGAGCCAGACGCTCAGCGCGATGGTGCCAAGCAGCACCAGTCCGGTTAAGCGGCTGTGCTTCAGCACCCACTTCAGCGATTTGCCGTATCCGCCCTGAATCGCCACCAGCAGGCGGCCAACCCCGCGCTTGCGCGTCGGCTCGTGGGGCTTGCCGCTTTTCAGCAGCCAGCCGCACATCATCGGCGTCAGGGTCAGAGAGACCGCCAGCGAAATGCCAATCGCCACCGACAGGGTAACGGCGAATTCGCGCAGCAGCCTTCCCGGCAGGCCGCCCATCAGCAGCAGCGGCAGGAACACTGCCACCAGCGACAGGCTCATCGACAGCACGGTAAAACCGACTTCCCGGCTCCCCTGCAGCGCCGCCTGCAGCGGCTTCATGCCGGCTTCCAGATGGCGGGAAATATTTTCCAGCACCACGATGGCGTCATCGACCACGAAGCCGGTAGCGATGGTCAGCGCCATCAGCGACAGGTTGTTAAGGCTGAAGCCGCACAGGTACATGGCGGCAAAGGTGCCGATCAGCGAAACCGGAACCGCCACCGCCGGGATCAGCGTCGCGCGCCCCGAGCGGAGGAAGAGGAAGACCACGAGGATCACCAGCGCCACCGAGATGACCAGCGTTTGCTCCACTTCCTCCAGCGAGGCGCGGATGGTCGGCGAGCGGTCCTGGGCGATTTGCAGATCGACAGAGGCCGGGATGGTGCGCTGCAGCTCCGGCAGGCGGGCGCGAATGCTGTCCACCGTCTCGATGATATTGGCTTCCGGCAGCTTGCGGATCATCAGCAAAATCGCCGGTTTGGCGTTAGTCATCCCGGCGTTGCGCACGTCCTGCACCGAATCGGTGACGTTGGCGACGTCGCCGAGGCGCACCGCCGCGCCGTTGTTATAGTGCACGATCAGCGGCTGGTATTCGGCGGCGGTCTTCAGCTCGTCGTTGGTCGCCACCTGCCAGCGGTGGGTGGCATCTTCCAGCGCCCCCTGCGGTTTACGTACGTTGGCGTTGCTGATGGCGGTGCGCACCGCGTCCAGCGATACGCCCTGGTTAAACAGCGCCTGCGGGTTGAGGTCGACGCGCACCGCGGGCAGCGAACTGCCGCCGACGTCCACGTCGCCGACGCCGTCAATCTGGGCAATGGTCTGCGCCAGCTGGGTAGAGGCGAAGTCGTACAGTTCACCCTGGGACCAGGTATCCGAGGTGAGGGTGAGGATCATGATCGGCGCGTCTGACGGGTTGGCTTTGCGGTAGGTCGGACGGCTCGGCATGCCGCTCGGCAGCAGGCTTTGCGCGGCGTTAATCGCCGCCTGCACGTCGCGGGCCGCGCCGTTGATATCGCGGTCAAAGTTGAACTCAAGAATGATGCGCGTACTGCCGAGCGAGCTGGAGGAGGTCATCTCATTGACCCCGGCAATCCGCCCCAAAGAGCGCTCCAGCGGCGTCGCCACCGAAGAGGCCATGGTCTCCGGCGACGCGCCGGGCAGCGAGGCGCTGATCATGATGACCGGGAAATCCACCTGCGGCAGCGGCGCCACCGGCAGCAGGCGGAAACCGAGGATGCCGCACAGGGTAATGGCGAGCGAAATCAGAATCGTCGCCACCGGACGGTAAATGAAGAGGGCGAAAAACTTCACCTACGCCTCCTCCTCACGCCGCGGGAATCGGCTCTTCATATACAGCGACAGCCGGTCGAACAGCAGGTAGATAACCGGAGTCGTGAACAGCGTCAGCACCTGGCTGAGCATCAGACCGCCGACCATGCCAATCCCCAGCGGACGCCGCAGCTCCGCGCCGACGCCGGTACTGAGCATCAGCGGCAGTGCGCCCAGCAGGGCGGCGAGGGTGGTCATCAGGATCGGGCGGAAGCGCAGCAGGCAGGCCTGGTAGATCGCCTCGCGCGGCGGCATGCCCTGCTCGCGTTCGGCGGCCAGCGCGAAGTCGATCATCATGATGGCGTTTTTCTTGACGATGCCGATCAGCAGAATGATGCCGATAATCGCGATAACGTCCAGTTCGCTCCCCGCCAGCCATAGCGCCAGCAGCGCACCGACGCCCGCCGTCGGCAGGGTGGAGAGAATCGTTATCGGATGAATAAAGCTTTCATACAGCACCCCGAGGACGATATACATCGCCACCACCGCGGCAACCACCAGCCAAATGGTGCTGCCGAGTGCCGACTGGAAGGCCAGAGAGCTGCCCTGGAACTGGGTACGGATATCGCTCGGGAACGCCAGCGCCTGTTCGGCGCCAAGAATCGCTTCGACCGCATCGCCCAGCGAATAGTTGTCCGGCACGTTAAACGAGATGGTGGTAACCGGGAACTGATCGAGATGGTTTATGGATAGCGGGGCAAAGCGCTCCTCGACGCTGGCGATGGATTTCAGCGGCACAATCCCGCCGTCGCTGCTGGTCAGGCGAATATTATCCAGCGCCGCCAGCCCCGGCGTGGCCTGGGTATCATGCTCCAGCACCACGCGGTACTGATTCGCCTGGGTATAAATGGTGGAGATTAAGCGCTGACCGAAGGCGTTATACAGCGCGTTATCCACGTCCGCCATGCTGATGCCGAGACGGCTGGCGCTATCGCGATCAACGTTGATATACGCCGCCAGGCCCTTATCCTGCCAGTCGCTGCTGACGTCGGAGAGCTGCGGCAGCGCCTGCAGCCGGGCCAGCAGCTGCGGGACCCAGTTGCTGAGCGCGTCCAGCGAGTTGGCCTGCAGGGTGAACTGGTACTGGGTGCGGCTGACGGTGGTGTCAATGGTCAGACCCTGCGTCGGCTGGAGATAGAGCTCGACGCCGGGAATGCCGCTCACCGCGTTCTGCAGGCGGGCGATCACCGTCTGTACGCGATCGTCGCGCTCGTCCAGCGGCTTAAGGTTGATTTGCAGGCGGGCGCTGTTGAGCGCCGGGTTGGTACCGTCGACGCCGACGTAGGAGGTCAGGCTTTCCACCGCCGGATCGTTGAGTATCGCCGCCGACACCTGCTGCTGGCGCTCGGCCATGTTGGCGAACGACGCCGACTGCGGCGCCTGCAGCGTCCCCTGGATAATGCCGTTGTCCTGAATCGGGAAGAAGCCCTTCGGAATAAACACCCACAGCATAATCGACAGCACCAGCGTACCGAGGGCCACGCTCAGGGTCAGCCACGGATGATTCAGCACCCGGCTCAGCCAGCGGCCATAGACGGCGATCACCCGCTCAAAGAAACGCTCGCTGGCGCGCGAGAAGCGGTTCTGCTTGCGCAGCGACTCGTGGCTCAGCATGCGGGCGCACATCATCGGCGTCAGGGTCAGCGACACCACCGCGGAAATCAGGATCGCCACCGCCAGGGTAATGGCGAACTCGCGGAACAGACGGCCCACGATATCGCCCATAAACAGCAGCGGGATCAGCACCGCAATCAGCGAGAAGGTCAGCGAGATAATGGTAAAGCCAATCTCTCCGGCCCCTTTCAGGGCGGCGGCCAGCGGCTTTTCGCCTTTCTCGATATAGCGCGAGATGTTTTCAATCACCACGATGGCGTCATCGACCACAAAGCCGGTGGCGATGGTCAGGGCCATCAGCGTCAGGTTGTTAATCGAAAAATCGAGAAATACCATCACCGCAAAGGTGCCGACCAGCGATAGCGGTACGGCGATGCCGGGAATAATCGTCGCCGGGACGTTGCGCAGAAAGACGTAGATAATCATCACCACCAGGGCGATGGCCAGCATCAGCTCGAACTGGGTGTCGCTGACCGAGGCGCGGATATTGGTGGTGCGGTCGGAAAGCACCTGAACTTTAACCGATTTCGGCAGGCTTTCGGTGAGCTGCGGCAGCATCTGGCGGATGCTGTCGGCGGTCGAGATAATGTTGGCCCCCGGCTGGCGCTGGACGTTCATGACGATCGCCCGCTGATTGTTCGCCCATGCCCCAAGCCAGCTGTTTTCCGCGCCCTGTTCCACGGTGGCGACGTCGCCGAGGCGAATCGGCGCGCCGTTCTGATAAGCGATAATCAGCCGGCGGTAATCTTCCGCCGACTGCATCTGATCGTTGGCGGAGAGGGTCACCGCCCGCGATGGGCCGTCGAGGCTACCCTTCGCCGAGTTGACGTTGGCGCTGGTTATCGCGGTGCGCACCGTTTCGCTGGTCAGCCCGAGGGCGGCGATGGCCTGGGCGTTGAGCTTGACGCGTACCGCCGGGCGCTGGCCGCCCGCGAGGGTGACCAGCCCGACGCCGGAAACCTGGGAGATTTTCTGCGCCACGCGGGTCTCCACCATATCCTCGACCTGGGTCATCGGCACGGCGGAAGAGGTGACCGCAAGGGTCATAATCGGCGGATCGGCGGGGTTAACTTTGCTGTAGACCGGAGGGTTAGGCAGGTCAGAAGGCAGCAGGTTGGTGGCGGCGTTGATGGCTGCCTGTACTTCCTGTTCCGCGACGTCCAGCGGCAGCGTGAGCTGGAACTGGAGCGTGACCACCGACGCGCCGCCGGAGCTCTGGGAAGACATCTGCTTGAGGCCGGACATCTGGCCAAACTGGCGCTCCAGCGGGGCGGTCACCGACGAGGTCATCACGTCCGGGCTGGCGCCGGGATAGAGGGTTACCACCTGAATCGTCGGGTAGTCCACTTCCGGCAGCGCCGAAACCGGCAGGAAACGATAGCCGATAATCCCGGCCAGCATAATGGCCACCATTAACAGCGTCGTGGCGACCGGGCGCATGATAAACAGACGGGAAGGGCCACCCGTGCTGCTCGGCGGTAACACTTGCATCAGGAGCGCGCTCCTTTTTTACCGTACTCGCGGCTGGTGGCTTTTTCCGGCTCGGCGGCGGTAGCCGCATCGTGGGCTTCCACCACCTCAACCTTCGCGCCTTCGGTCAGACGGTCGATACCGTCGGTTACGACGCGATCGCCGGCGGAAAGCCCGGCGTTGATCACCACTTTCAGGCTGTCCTGAATACCCGGCGTGACGGTGTGCTTGCTGACCTTGTTCTCATCGTTCAGTACCCAGACGAAATGGCCTTCGTTACCCATTTGCAGCGCGGCGGTTGGGATCACCACCGCGTTCTGCTCGGTATCGACCAGCATACGGGCGTTGACGAACTGATTCGGGAACAGGGCATCGTCAAGGTTAGTAAAGCGCGCTTTCAGCTTGATGGTGCCGGTGGTGGCGTCAATCTGGTTATCGAGGCTCAGCAGTGAGCCTTCGCTGATTTTCTGTTTATTGGTGCGGTCCCAGGCTTCGACAGCCAGCTTTTTCCCCGCCTTTTGCGCCTGTACCACCGTGGCGATTTGGTTTTCCGGCAGCGTAAAGACCACGTCGATCGGGTGGGTTTGCGTCAGCACCACAATCCCGGTGGTGTCGCCGCTGGCGATCTGGTTGCCGATATCCACCTGTTTTAAGCCGACCCGGCCGTCGATTGGCGCGGTGATGCGGCTCCAGTCCAGCTGCAGCTGGGCGCTGGCGACGGCGGCTTCGTCCGCTTTGATCGTACCCAGGGTTTCGCTGACCAGCGACTGCTGGGTGTCCAGCTCCTGCCGGGAAACCAGATTGGTTTTGACCAGCTGCTGGTAGCGCGCCAGATCGCGACGGGCGTTGGCCAGGGTGGCCCGATCTTTCGCCAGCTGGCCTTCGGCCTGGGCGAGGGCGACTTTAAACTGGCTGGGGTCGATTTCCGCGAGCAGATCGCCCGCTTTGACCTGCTGGCCTTCGGTAAAGTGGATGGCCAGCAGCTGGCCGTCGACGCGGCTGCGGACGGTGACGGTATTCGCCGCCGTCACGGTGCCGAGGCCGGAAAGGTAGCGCGGTACCGCTTCGCTGGTGGCGGTGGCCGCCTGTACCGGCGCGAGGGCGGCGCCAAAACGACCGGGGCGTCCGCCTCCGGGCCCCTGCTGACGCGCGCCTGATGCCGTCGGCGCGCCGCTGTTTGCCGCTTCGCGACCCTGCCAGAACCAGTACGCGGCGCCCGCGACGATCGCGACCACCAGCACCGCAGCCCAACGGCTTTTATTGCTACCTTTCATTAATTTGCTATCTCATCCTGAAACGTTTCACGGAATGATACTAGTTTAGCCAGCGAACGCTGCTTAAAAATGGAGGAATTATGAAAAGACTGTCCAGATATGTCTGTAAAAAACGCTTTTCGCAGAGCCGGTTACGGTGAATAGTTAGGCGTAAAATTCGCTTAATGATTTTGCTTAGCCGGGCGATGAATCCGGTTAGTTATTGCCCGTCATCCGCTGTTTCTTAAGGGTCACAGCGGAATACGTCGAATCTGAACTGATATACAGCGTGAATAAGCGGCCCCGGAAAGTGATTCAGCCTGATTGGCGGCGGCATCTGTTTGATAATCCAATTCACTCACGATTTTGCCTTAAGCAATGCGACCACTACCAGAGGGTTCTTTATGCATTTTACCCAAGCTATCGCCCGTCTCCCGGCCGCCACCTGCGGCGCAGGACAAACTACCGCCCGGCTGGGCGCGCCGGATATCGCCGCCACCACCCGCCAGTTTCTCGCCTATGTGGAAACCCTGCTGCAGCTTGGCCTGAAGGTCACCGTACTGCCCGCGGCTGCGGATTATCCTGATGCGCACTTTGTTGAAGATACCGCGGTGGTGATGCCGGAACTGGCGGTGATCACCCATCCGGGCGCGCCGAGCCGTCAGGGCGAGGTCGATACCATTGCGCCGGTGCTGGCGGGGTTCCGTCCGCTGGCGCGGATGAGCGAGCGCGGGCATATGGACGGCGGCGACGTGCTGTTAGTGGATAAGCAGTTTTTTATCGGCCTGACGGCGCGCACCGATGAGCAGGGGATCCGCGAGTTTGCCGCCGTCGTTGAGCCGCACGGCTATCAGGTCGCGGCGATTGAAGTGAGCGCCGGTCTGCATCTGAAATCGATCGTCAACTATGTGGGCCGCAATACGCTGCTGCTGACGGAAGGCTACGTTAACCATCCGGCGTTTAGCGGCTTCAACAGCATCGTGATCCCGGAAGAGGAGGCCTACGCCGGAAATACGCTGTGGATCAACGATACCTTAATTACGCCGCAGGGCTACCCCTATACCCTGGGCGAAATCAGCAAGCTGGGAATGCCTATCGTGCAGCTCGACACCAGCGAATTTAAGAAAATGGATGGCGGCCTGACCTGCCTCTCACTGCGTTTTTAATCACCGCGCCAACACCGGGGAGATCGAAATGAAAATACGCCTTGCCGCACTACTGGCCTGCATGGCGCTCAGCGCGCCGCTGGCCGCCCAGCAGTTTGACACCATCAGCTTTGGCGTCGATGGCGGCTATCCGCCGTTTGACGTGCTGGCGCCCAGCGGTGAAATTACCGGCTTTGATATTGATATCGCCAATGCGTTGTGCACCCAGCTAAAAGCCAAATGCGTTTTCGTGAAGCAGCCGTTCGAAAGCATGATCGCCGCCCTCAACGCGCATAAGTTCGATGCCATTATCGCTTCGCTCAATATTACCGATGAGCGTAAAAAGGAAGTGGATTTCACCGACCGCTACTACCGCAGCGCGGCGCAGCTGGTGGCGCGCAAAGGCAGCCCGCTGCTGCCTGACGTCGCCAGCCTGAAAGGCAAAACCGTCGGCGTCCAGACCGGCTCCACCCATGAAGCGTTTGCGAAGGCCAACTGGGCCAATCATGGCGTGAAGATTGTCGGTTACGCTAACCAGGATAACGTCTACCTCGACCTGCTCTCCGGGCGCATCGACGCCGCGTTGCAGGATAATATCCAGGCGGCGACCGGCTTTATTGATACCCCGCGCGGGCAGAAATTCGCCTTTGCCGGTCCGGTTATCCAGGACGGAGGCATCTCTTCCGACGTGGGGATTGCGGTGAATAAAGACAACCCGGCGCTGCGCGATGCGCTGAACGGCGCCATTAAGGCAATCCGCGCCGACGGCACCTACGACGCGATCCAGAAAAAATACTTTAGCTTTGATATTTATGGCAAATAAGTCGTGAAGATGCGGGCGCGGGTGATGGCCTGCGCCCCTTTACGACCTCCGCGGAAGGCTGAATATGGTCGCAGACTATTTACCCCTGTTGTTACGCGGCGCGGCGCTTTCGCTGTGCGTGATGCTCTCTTCATTACTGGTCGCTCTGCTGCTGGGGCTGATTAACTCGCTAATTAAGCTCTTCGGCCCGCCGTGGCTGCGCCTGTTTTCCACCGCCTACACCACGCTGGTACGCGGTATCCCGGAGCTGGTGATTATGCTGCTGCTGTTTTTCGGCGGCGAGATGCTGGTGAACCTGCTGCTGGGTCTGGTGGGGCTCGGGCCGGTGCGCTTCAATACCTTTATCTCCGGCGTGCTGGCGATCGGCTTTGTTTTCGGCGCCTATTACACCGAGACCTTTCGCGGCGCCTTTCTGACCGTCGATAGCGGGCAAACCGAAGCCGCGCACGCCTACGGGATGCGGCCGTGGACGGTGTTCCGCCGGGTGATGCTGCCGCAGATGCTGAGCTTCGCTATCCCGGGCATCAACAACAACTGGCTGGGGCTGATGAAAGCATCGGCGCTGGTGTCGATCCTGGGCCTTGAGGATATGGTATGGCTGGCCGAACAGGCCGGGCGCGCCACGCAAAAGCCGTTCCTCTTCTATTTTCTGGTCTCGCTGATTTACATGGTGATTACCGCACTCTCCAGCTGGCTGTTCAGCCGCCTGGCGAAGCGTTACGCGCTGCGCTCTTCCACGGCGGGGACGGCCTTATGAATCTGCAAACCTTTCTCGATGCGATCCCGAGCTTTTTGTGGAGCGACGGTAACGGCGCCGCCAGCGGGCTGGCGGTCACGGCGGAGCTGTTTTTGCTCTCCATCGTTCCCGGGATGGCGCTGGCGATAGCGATGGCGGTGGGGCAGGTGTATGGACCGCGCGCGCTGGCGCTGCCCATCCGTGGTTTTACGTATTTTTTCCGCAGCACGCCGCTCTATCTCCAGCTGATGCTGATTTACTACGGCCTGTCGCAGTTCGATATCGTGCAGACGGGCTGGATGAACGACCAGCCGTTCTGGCTGCTGTTCCGCGATGCGACCTTCTGCGCCACGCTGGCGCTGGTCCTCAACACTGCCGCGTACGTCGCGGAGCTGCTGGCGGGGATGATGGTGACCTTTCCGCGCCAGGAGTGGGTCGCCGGGGAGGCCTACGGGATGGGGAAATGGCAGATTATTCGTCGTCTGGTGCTGCCCGCGACGCTCAGACGCGGGATCCCGGCGCTGAATAATGAAATGGTCTTTTTACTGCACGCCACGTCGCTGGCCAGCACCGTCACCCTGCTGGATATTACCGGCGTGGCCCGCGCGTTCTACGCCATGACCTATTCGCCGTTTATTCCGTTTCTGATGGCCGCGGCGCTGTATCTGCTCTGCACCTTTATGCTGATTTTCGCCTTTTCCCGCGCCGAGCGGCGCTGGCTGGCGTTTATCCGGCGCGGCTAGTCAGGAGCGCTTAATGGCCTGCAGTTCGGTCAGGGTGACGATTTTATCGACGTGAAACTTTTTACTGGTCAGCCAGCTATCCGCCAGCTGGCAGTAGTGCGCCATGCTGCGGCAGCCGATGCGTACCAGAAAGTCGAAGCTGCCGCTGACCAGCCAGCAGTCCAGCACTTCGGGCGTCTGGCGCATCTCCTGTTCAAACATCGGCTGCGAGCGCCCGTGGTCGGCCAGCGCGATTTGCGCCTGTACCACAAATGCGTGCTCCGGATCGGGCAGTTCTACAATGGCGCTGTAGCCGCGAATAATGCCGTCGCGCTCGAGGCCGCGCACCCGTTCCAGGCACGGACGGGCGGTGAGGTTTACCTGCTCCGAGAGCTTCTGATAAGAAATGCGGCCATCCCGGCGCAGAATTTCAAGGATCTTATGATCGATACGGTCAAGCCGGGCTTTCTTTTCCACAACCAGGACGTCCAATGAAAATTAAACACTATACATTACCTGAACATGCACTCGGTGGGCAGCGGCAATTAAGCCATTTTCATTTCGGCGCGCCCGGCACGGGAGAGAAGGTCTATCTGCAGGCGGGGCTGCACGCCGATGAAATTCCGGGCATGCTGGTTCTGCATTATCTTAAAAGATTACTCAGCCAGGCGGAACGGCGCGGCGAACTGCGCGGCGAAATCATTCTTGTGCCGGTAGCCAACCCGCCGGGGCTGGCCCAGGTGCTGCTCAGCAGCGGTATTGGCCGTTTCGATCTGGCGAGCGGGCGCAATTTTAACCGCGATTTTCCCGATCTGGCGGCGCTGGCGGCGCTTCCCGCCGTGAGCGAGGCGCAGGCCCTGCGCCACCATCTGCTGAGCCTCGCCTGCGATGCCGATCTGGTGCTCGATCTGCACTGCGATGACCAGGCGATTTTGCACCTTTACGCCGACCCGGCCTGGCAACGCGAGGCGAAAGTTCTGGCGGCTTTCCTCGGTATTGACGCCGTGCTGCTGTCGCAGGAGAGCGGGGGCAACTCGTTTGATGAAGCCTGCGGCCTGCCGTGGCAGCGTCTTTGCGCGAGGAATCCGTCGTGGCGCCAGCAGCAGCCCGGCTGCATGGCGGTGACCGTCGAGCTGCGCGGCCAGCAGGAGGTGAATCACGCCACCGCCTGCGACGACGCCGAACGTATTTACCGTTACCTGCAGTACCGCGGCGTGCTGGCGGGCGCCAGGCCCGAGGTTCCGCAGCAGGAAACGGTGATGCTGCCGTTTGCCGCCGGGGAGATTGTCACCGCGCCGGCGACCGGCATCCTGGTGCAGCTAAAACAGCCCGGCGAGTGGGTCAGCGCCGACGATGTCGTCGCGGAAATCATCGATCCGCTGACCGATATGGTCAAAGCGGTGCGGCCGACATCGGGCGGGCTGATTTATGCCAGCCGTCGGGCGCCGTTTGTCACTTTAGGGGCTGAAGTGATGAAAATCGCCGGCGAGCGGCCCTTCAGCGGCGGAGGCGGCCTGGCGCTGTAAGCAGCTTTTATGGTATCGCTCGGCCTAAAAAGTCGTTCACCGTCTTCATGCACAGCTCGCGCTCTTCGACGTGCGGCATATGGCTCGAGGCTTCAAAAATGACCCACTCGGCGCCGGAGATATGGTCCATAAAGGGCTGTACCACTTCCGGCGTGGCTTCATCGTAGCGCCCGGAAATCAGCAGAACCGGAACCGTAATGCGCGCGAGGCGGTCAATAATCGTCCACGCTTTCATGCTGCCGATAACGTGGAATTCGGTGGGGCCATTCATGGCGTGATAAACCGTCGGGTCGGCATCCATGGCATCGAAGGTGCGCCGCACTTCCGCCGGCCAGGGATCGAGCCGACAGACGTGGCGTTGATAAAATACTGCGCTTGCCGCCTTATATTCCGCGCTGTCCAGCGTTCCCGCCGCCTCATGGGCCAGCAGCGTCTGCTGGACGTCGGCGGGCAGCTGCGCCCGCAGCTTTGCCGCACCCTGCAGCCACAGCGCCATCGATGCCGGGGAGTTGGCGATAATCAGCGCCTTTAACCCCTTTGGCTGCGTCACAGCGTGCTCCGCGCCGAGCATACCTCCCCACGATTGGCCGAGCAGGGCGTAATTATCGGCAATATTGAGATGCAGCAGCAGGTTAGCCAGTTCGTCAAGAAACAGCGCCGGTTGCCAGAAGTCGGCGGGCTGCTGCGGTAAATGGGTTGAACGCCCGTTGCCTAACTGATCGTAGTGGATCACCGCTCGCCCGCTGAGGGCGATATCGCGGAACGCATCGACGTAATCATGCGTGCACCCCGGCCCGCCGTGGGCGACGACCAGCGGCGTGAGTCCGCTATCGATATCGCCGCAAACGCGAAACCAGGTTTGATAGTGCCGAAACGGGGCGTAACCTTCGCGGATGGTGTACATGAATCATCTTTACCCTGCTAAGTGGACCGGCTTTCAGGGTAAAGGCTGGCAACCGCGGCTGAACACTAGCAAAAATGCTAGTTCTTAGCTGTCGAGCAGACGGTAGTGCAGGGCGCGGACCACCGCCTGCACGCGGTTGCTGGCGCCCAGCTTTTTGGCCGCGGTATTGAGATGCAGCGTCACCGTCGCCACCGAGCGGTGCAGCTTGCGGGCGATCTCTTTGGCGGTAAGCCCCTCGGCGGACCACGCCAGGCATTCGCGCTCGCGGTTGCTCAGCTTGACGTGATGGCAGGTGAGCATAGTGCTGTCGAACAGCGGGAAGGCGGATTCCTGAAACTGCCAGGCGAGCAGCATCAGCTGCGCCAGGGTGGCGCTGATTTCCCGCTCCTGACGCTGGCCGGTATGGATGCCGGTGAGGGTCACGAACCCCCCGTTGGGGAGATGCAGGGGAACCGTCGCGCCGCAGGGCATATTGTGTTCGCGCATATAGTCGGTGACCGCGGTGGGATGATTGTCCAGCCTCCCGCGCAGCATGCTGCTGTCCGGCCGTTGATAGGACCAGACAAAAGGCGCGCAGCTCTCGAGCGCGCAGTGCTGTACCGGATCCACCTGGTAATATCCGCGCTCGCACCATAGCTGGCGCATATCTTCCGGCACGTTGAACGTTTTCAGCAGCGAGGGCGTAATCAGTTCTCCTTCCAGAGAACGCGGAACCGGCGTGTAATCGTAAATCACCGCCTCAAATCCCAACCTCCGGGTGTGCTGAAAAAGCCCGCTGAATGCGTCATCCAGGCTGGCCGCCCGCGCGCTGCCGGGGTGGTCAAACTCCAGTAGCATATAACCCCCTTCACCTAAAACGAGACCTGCGACGGGCACGATTTGTGCAAATCCGTCAGTAGCTGGCCCAAAGATATGCAATTCCGGTGCCGTTCCGGCGCGGCGCAAAACTAGTATTTTTGCTAACTGTTCAGCGTCCGGGGTTGCCGTTAGCGTTAAGACAGACCCCAACCCTCTTACCATCGACGATGAGGAATAGACCATGTGGAGCGAAATAGCGCCCGACCGGTGCCATAACATTGCGGTGGAAGGCTATAACGTCGTGGCCTATCAGTTTGGCGACGGCGATGAGACCGTCCTCTGCCTCAACGGCGGACCGGGGCTGCCCTGCGACTATCTGCGCGAAGCCCACGCCTGCCTGAAACAGCACGGCTATCGGGTGATCGCCTTTGACCAGTTGGGGACCGGAAAGTCCGACCGGCCGGATGACGCCAGCCTGTGGACGATGGCGCGCTATGTGCGTGAAGTGGAGACCGTCCGCCGGACTTTGGGCCTTGGTCAGGTGCATCTGCTTGGTCACTCGTGGGGCGGATGGCTGGCGATTGAAGTGGCATTGCACCATCCTGGCGCAATTCGCTCGCTGATTCTGGAAAACACCGTCGCCGATATGCCGCATCTGGTGCAGGAGCTGAACCGTCTGCGCGGGGCGCTGGGGCCAGAAACCGTCGCGATGATGCAGCGCTACGAAGCGCTCGGCTGGCTAGACCATCCGGCCTATCAGGCGGCGATTACGCTGCTGAATTACCGTCACGTGTGCCGCCTTGACGTCTGGCCAGAGCCGGTTATCCGCTCGCTTGGGGACTGGAATATGGGCCCGTATATCACCATGCAGGGGCCGAACGAATTCCTCTATACCGGTAATTTAAAAAACTGGAACCGCAGCGCTGAGCTGGCGTCAATCCGCGTGCCCTGTTTGATCACCAGCGGCCAGCACGATGAACTGACGCCCGCCTGCGCCCTGAAAATGAAGCAGGGGCTGGCGAACGCTGAAATAGCCATTTTTGCCAACAGCAGCCACATGCCGTTTTACGAAGAGCCGCAGGCTTACTATCCGGTGCTGCTCGATTTTCTGGCGCGCCAGCGCGACGCGGGAGGCTGTTAATGCATCGTTACCGCTTTCTGCTTTTTCGCCCGCTACAGCTGCTGCCGGTTCTGCTGGGTATCAGCCTGATCACCTTCATGATGGTGCGCGCGATCCCCGGCGATCCGGCGCGTATTCTGCTGGGGGTGCGCAGCACGCCGGCGGCGCTGGCCCGCATTCGCGCGCAGTTTGCCCTTGATGAACCGCTGTGGGTTCAGTACGGCTATTTTCTGCGCAACCTGCTGCAGGGCGAGCTGGGGAAGTCGATTGTATACCGGGTGGATACCCTGAAGCTGATTGCCTCGCGGCTGGAACCGACGCTGTGGCTGGTGCTCGGCAGCGTTCTGCTGGCGGTAGCGTTGACGGTGCCGCTGGCGGCGATAGCCGCACGCCAGCGCGGGCGTCTCGCCGATCGGTTGATTCGTCTGTTTACGACCGCCGGGCTCGGATTCCCGGCATTCTGGCTCGGCATCATGCTGATTCTGCTGTTCAGTATCGTGCTCGGCTGGTTTCCGGTCTCCGGCTACGGCAGCGATTTTTTAGACCAGCTGCACCATATGGTTCTGCCGTGCCTGACCGTGGCGCTGGCGCTGTCGGCGGTATTGATTCGCAACCTGCGCGCCAGCCTGCTGATGGAGATGAATAGCGACTATGTGGTGGCGGCCCGGGCGCGCGGGCAGCAGGAAAGACGTATCTTCTGGCGGCACGTGCTGCCGAACTCGCTGGTGCCGACCATCAATCTGCTGGCGGTGAATATTGGCTGGCTTATAGGCAGTACGGTGGTGATTGAAAGCGTGTTTGCTATCCCCGGCCTCGGACAGCTGCTGGTTAAGGCGATTTTTAGCCGCGACTACATGGTGGTGCAGGGCGTGGTGATGGTCTTTGCCCTTGCCACCGTGGCGGTCAGCCTGCTGGCGGATATTCTGACCGTGGCCCTCGACCCAAGGATAAAACTATGAAGGCGATAGCGACCTTTTCCCGCCTGCGTCAGCGGGCGATCCCGCGTCAGCAGGCGCTCTTCGCCGGGCTGGCGATAGTCGGACTATGGCTACTGGTCGCCTGTCTGGCGCCGTGGATAGCGCCGTTCGATCCGATTGCCCAGGACGCCTCTTCCAGTCTGCTGCCGCCGGGCGGCGCGCATCTCTTCGGTACCGACAACTTTGGCCGCGACGTTTTTTCCCGCGTGCTGTGGGGGGCGCGGGTCGATCTGCAAATCTGCCTGCTGGGGGTCCTGTTCCCCTTTATGCTCGGCACCACCCTGGGGGCGCTGGCGGGCTATATCGGCGGCGTGGCCGATGCGCTGGTGATGCGGGTTATTGATATCGTGCTGGCCTTTCCGTTTCTGGTGCTGATGCTGGCGATTATCGCCATCCTCGGGCCGGGGCTGAGCAGCTTTTATATGGCGATGGCGATGGTGGGCTGGGTCTCCTACGCCCGGCTGGTACGCGCTCAGGTACTGACGCTGAAACAGCGCGATTTTATTCTGGCGGCCCGCAGTCTGGGCTACGGCCATCTGCGGATTTTGTTCCGCCATCTGCTGCCCAATGCGCTAACCGGAGCCATCATTTTTTCGATGTCCGACTGCGTTCTGGTGCTGCTGAACGGGGCCTCGGTGAGCTATCTCGGGCTCGGCGTGCAGCCTCCTACCGCCGAATGGGGGATTATGGTGGCCGAAGGGCAGAGCTTTATCACTACCGCATGGTGGATAACCACCTTTCCGGGGCTTGCCATCGTGCTGCTGGCGATGGGCTTCAGCCTGCTGGCCGATGGGCTGGGCGATAAGCTAGGGGAACGCGTATGAGCTTGCTGAAGGTAAATCAGCTGACGGTCATGCGCGGCGAGGATGTCGCGCTGGTGGATAACGTCTCGTTAACGCTTGAAGCCGGGGAGATGCTTGGGCTGGTTGGCGAAAGCGGGTCGGGAAAAACCGTGACCTGCCGGGCGCTGATGCGCCTGCTGCCGGGGGCCGGACTGCGGATTACCGGCGGTGAGGTTCTGCTGGACGGCCGGGATATCTTGTCCCTCAGCGAAGGGCAAATGTCGGCGGTGCGCGGCCGGGAAATCGGTATGATTTTCCAGAACCCGACCAGCCATCTCAATCCGGTGATGACCATTGGAGAACAGATTGCAGAAAGTCGCCGCCTTCACTTTGCGGCAAACCGCCGTCAGGCGCGGGAGGATGCGCTGGCCTTGCTGCGCCAGGTCGGTATCCCGGACCCGCAGAATCGGCTCAATAGCTATCCGCACGAATTTTCCGGCGGCATGCGCCAGCGGGCGATGATCGCCGTTGCCCTCGCGCCGGAACCCCGGCTGCTGATTGCCGACGAACCGACCACCGCGCTGGATGTCACCGTGCAGATGCAGATTCTGCGCCTGCTCAGCGATCTGCGCGCCGAGCTGGGGCTGGCGGTCATTATGATCACCCACGATCTCGGGGTGGTGGCGCAAACCTGCGACCGGATTGCGGTGATGTACGGCGGCAGGCTGTGTGAAGTGGGCGGCAAACGCGAAGTGCTTGGCGGGCCCCTGCATCCCTATACCCGCGGGCTCATTGATTGTCAGCCGGCCAGCGAAGGCGGGCAGGGGAGGTTGACGATCATCGACGGCCAGCCGCCCAGCGCCGACCACTTCCCATCAGGGTGTCGCTTTCACCCGCGCTGCCGCCGCGCCGATGAGGCGTGTCAGAGCCAGCCATTGCTGCGTTACGGGCAGGATTGCCATAGCCACGCGGTGGCCTGCCATCACATTTTGCCAGCACGGCAGGAGGGATAATGGTTAACGCTCGCTGGCCGCTGCTTGAGGCCGATAATCTTTGCGTCACCTTCCCGGTTTCCGGCGGCCTTTGGCGGCCGAAGCGGGTCGTACACGCGGTAAACCGGGTCACGATGCAGATCTTTCCTGGCGAGACGCTGGGCCTTGTCGGCGAATCCGGCAGCGGTAAGAGCACGCTTGGCCGAGCGCTGTTACAGCTTGAACGGGTTGCCGATGGCGAGGTGCGGTTCGCCGGACAGCGCATTACCCATGGCTTAACCAGCGATATTGCCCGTCTGCGCCAGCAAAGCGCGATGATTTTCCAGGATCCCTATGCCTCGTTGAATCCCAGGCAGACCGTAGGAGAAAGCATCTCCGAGGTGCTGCGCGTGCATCAGAAAGTCCCGCGCGGGCAGGAAGCGCTGCGGGTTGCGGAACTGCTCACCCTGGTCGGCCTGCGTCCGCAGCAGGCCAGCGCGAAACCGTCTCAGCTAAGCGGCGGCCAGTGCCAGCGCGTCGGTATTGCCAGAGCGCTGGCCATGGAGCCGCGGCTGATCGTGGCCGATGAGTGCGTCGCGGCGCTGGACGTCTCTATTCAGGGACAGATCGTCAACCTGCTGATGGATCTGCGGGAAAAGATGGGGCTGGCGATTCTGTTTATCGCCCACGATCTGGCGATTGTGCGGCGACTCTGCGATCGCGTTGCGGTGATGTATCTCGGGAGAATTGTGGAAGAGGGGCCGGCAGAAGCGGTCTTCACTCGACCGCTGCATCCCTATACCGCCGCGCTGGTCTCGGCGATCCCGGAAATCGACCCGGATAAACCGCTGCCGAAAAATTTGCTGGGGGGCGAGCCGCCCAGTCCCGTAGCCGTTCCACAAGGCTGTGCATTTCATCCGCGCTGCCCTTATGCGCAGGTGCAGTGCCGCACCGGCGCACCACCACCAACCCGGCAGATTGCCGATCGCGCTTATGCCTGCGTGCTCAACCTCGCGGGCGATGAGACCGTTTTTCCGTTAACTGGGGGATCTTTTGATGAAGCACAGGCAGATTAAGTTACTGGCGGCGAGCGTTTTTCTGGCGCTCAGCGTGGTGAGTGAAATAGCTCAGGCGGCCGGCGTATTGACCATTGGCCGCCGGGAGGACAGCACCACGTTTGACCCGATAAAATCGGCGCAAAATGCGGATAACTGGGTCTTTTCCAACGTCTTTGACCCGCTGGTGCGGGTGGATAAAAGCGGGACGAAGCTGGAGCCGGGCGTGGCCGAGAGCTGGACGATTTCCCCGGATGGCAAAGTCTATACCTTCAAAATTCGCGAAACCCGGTTCTCGGACGGTACGCCGCTGACCGCCAGCGATGCGGCGTTTAGCCTGATCCGTATCCGCGATGATGAAGGCTCGCTGTGGCGGGATTCCTATAGCATTATTGCCAAAGCGGAAGCCACGGACCCGCGCACGCTGGTGGTGACGCTGAAATCGCCTTCAGCGCCGTTTTTATCGCAGCTGGCGCTGCCGAACGCTTCGGTGATTTCCCAGCAGGCGATGAAGGCGGAAGGCGAAGAGGCGTTTGCCGAAAAGCCCGTGGGCTCCGGCGCGTTTAGCGTGAAAGAGTGGCTGCGCGGAGAAAAGATCGTGCTGGTGAAGAACCCGAACTTCTGGCAGGCGAAAAACGTCAGCCTGGATGGCGTGGAGTGGTTAACCATTCCGGACGACAATACCCGCATGCTGAAAGTGCAGGCCGGCGAACTTGACGCCGCGCTGACCGTGCCTTTCTCGCGCATTGCATCGTTACAAAAGGATGCCAATCTGAAGGTGGAGCTGGATCCTTCTACTCGCGAGGACCATCTGCTGATCAATCATTCTCACGGCGCGCTGGGCAAGGTGGAAGTCCGTCAGGCGCTGGACTTCGCGATTGATAAAGACGCGATTGTGAAAACCGTGACCTTTGGCTACGGTCAGGTGGCCAATTCCTATATTCCCGCCGGAGCGCTTTACCACTATCAGGATAATCTTCGCCGGCCATACGATCCGCAAAAGGCCAAAGCGATGCTGAAAGCGGCGGGCGCTGCCGACCTGAAGCTGAACTACGTGGTCAATGCCGGGGATGAAGTCGATGAGCAAATTGCCATTTTGCTACAACAGCAGCTGGCAAAAGCCGGGGTGACGGTGAATTTGCAAAAAGTCGACCCGAGCCAGAGCTGGGATATGCTGGTGGCCGGGGAGTACGATATATCGGTGATGTACTGGACCAACGATATTCTCGACCCCGATCAGAAAACCACCTTCGTGCTGGGTCACGATGCCAATATGAACTATATGACCCGCTATCATAACGACCAGGTTAAAGCGCTGGTGGCCGCCGCGCGCGTTGAAATGGACAGTAAAAAGCGCGAGCAGATGTATATCGACCTGCAAAAAATGGCTAAGGCCGACGTGAACTGGGTCGATCTGTATTACAGCCCGTACCGCAACGTCAGCCGCAAAAATATCGACGGTTTTTATCAGAATCCGCTGGGACGTTTCTTCCTGGAGGATACCGTAAAACACTAATGCCTCTTTGCGCCGGTTGTCCTCTGACGCCGGCGCCTTTTTCATCTTACCGGCGGCGCGACACGGTTTGATGCATATCAACGAGCACATTAACTTTTACTATAAAAACTAAAAAAGAGTTGTAACCCCGCCTGCTTTTATTCAATTTATGTGGTGAATGTTTAATGTATTCCAATAAATAAAGCATATATACATTAAAAAACAACACGTTAAATAAATCAGGGGTTAATTTTTGTGGCAAGTGCAAACAAACTCACGCTGTTCATCGTCATCTTCATGCTGTTGGGGATCCTCTCCGGCGCGGCCATCCACGCTTACGCCGGGCAAACGACCATTACCGCATGGTCGGAAAACATTACGCTGCTTACCGACGTGTTTCTGCGCCTGATTAAGATGGTCATTGCGCCGTTAGTGTTCAGTACCCTGACGGTGGGTATTATGCGGCTGGGCGAAACGGCGACCATTGGGCGGGTCGGCGGTAAAGCCATGGTGTGGTTTATTACCTCGTCCATTCTCTCCATTCTGGTCGGGCTGGTGATTGTTACCCTCGAGCATCCCGGCGCCGGTTTGAACCTGGCGATCCCGAAAGAGTCCGTGGATACTGGGCTGGCGGTGAGCGGGATGAGCCTGAAAGGCTTTCTGACCCATACCATCCCCACCAGCATTACCGAGGCGATGTCCAACAACGAGATTCTGCAAATCGTGGTGTTCTCGATGTTCTTCGGTATTGCCGGGGCATCGCTGGGGGAGAAATTCAACGCCCCGCTGGTGGCGGCGCTGAACGTGGTTTCCCATATTATGCTGAAGGTGACCGGGTACGTGATGTACGTCGCGCCGCTGGCGATTTTCGCCGCGATCTCTTCGGTTATCGCCTCGCAGGGGTTGGGGATCCTGCTTAATTACGCCTCGTTTATCGGCGGATACTATGTCGCGATTCTGCTGACCAGCGCGGTGCTGCTGGCGGTGGGGTATATGGTGCTCAAAAAAGAGGTTTTTCGCCTGCTGAACATGCTCAAAGATCCGGTGCTGGTGGCGTTCACGACCAGCAGCTCCGAGGCGGCCTATCCGAAGACCCTGGAGCGTCTGGTGGAATTTGGCTGCTCGCGTAATATCGCGTCGTTTGTGCTGCCAATTGGCTACTCCTTTAATCTGGTCGGTTCAATGGTGTACTGCTCTTTTGCCGCCATGTTTATCGCCCAGGCTTACAATATTCAGCTGAGCTTTAGCGAGATTACCGTGATGATGCTGACGCTGATGCTGGCTTCGAAAGGGATTGCCGGGGTACCGCGTTCGGCGCTGGTGGTGCTGGCGGCGACCATCCCGAGCTTCAATATTCCGGTGGCGGGTATTTTACTGCTGATGGGGATTGACCATTTCCTCGATATGGGGCGTTCAGCGATTAACGTGCTGGGTAATGGGATTGCGACGGCGATGCTGTCAAAAAATGAAGGTCTGTCGCAGAATGAGGTACCCGAGGCTGAAGTCGCGCCTCAGCAGGCGCAAGCCTGATCGTCGGGCGGCCTCTCTGACGGGGTCGCTTTTTGCGCAGAAAAAGAGGCCCCTGACAGGCACGCCAGGGGCAATGTGACGAAGTAACAGATTCCCTGGTAGAGGCATTTTTTATTGTATAAAAATACGCTCCGGTATTTTCATACCAGGGAACCGGGTCATGTTACCCGCTGCCCGTAACGCCTGAGTAGATGTTTTTCATTTTACCGATCTTTTTCGGAATCCCGTTCCTCGCAAGCCAGCAAATTCTTAATTTTACGGTACATAATCCGATCGTCGATGGCGCGTGCGCGCGTTTACCAGCGTTCTTTTAATAAGTTAATAAACTGGAAAAAGTCATAATTGTTATTAAGGCTGTATTTTTCCATAATTTTGCTTTTGTGCCAGGTGATGGTTTTGGGGGTGACTTTGTTGAGAGCAGAAATTTTACCGATATCAAAGCCATGAATAATGCCGGTGGCGACGGCTACCTGCGATTTGGACAACATCTTATGCGGGCAGTTTGTGCAAATTAGCGGCGAGTCGATCCTCTGCGCCAGAGGAAGCAGTTCACTTCTTTTCAGCTCGTGGGCAATAATTTCAAACATCTTATCGATATTAACGGCTTTGATTGAGACAAAGATAACGCCCTTAAGGCAGTTGACGATCAGCTCCTTTTCCGGAAGTTTGTCATAGCTGTGCAATATAATCACCGAACTGTTTTTTTTACGGTTCTTTATACTGGTATTGCACAGATAGATCTCGCCGGGAAGAACTTCAGCGATGATGATGTCCTTATCTAAAAAATCATTATGCTTATAAGAAAAAGCGGCTTTAAGGTTACCGCTGCGGCTGATGAGCTCATTGACTATGGCAACCAACGACTCTCGGAGAAAGGTATTCCTGGTGTTGATAGCGATGTTTATTTTTTTCATGGCGTTATTTCCCTGATAAATCAACATAACGCCATGTTGTGATCAATCCTCCGGGCGTATGCGGTGGCTGCTGCTGGACAGATTTGGTTATTATTCGCGGGGCTTTAGTTATTTTCTGCGCGAAGAATTCTTAGCTGAAAACGGAATTTTTTGTTTTCTCCTGTCTCTGATATAGGAAACAAGGCTGTAAACAGACACGCAAAGGCAAAATATGCACAGCAATAAGGCTAACCATGTTTGCATGGCCATGATAGATATCCTTTAACTTAATTTTAGGTGTTAAAAATGTACCTCGCCGGCACGGGAATATTTTTATACTCTTCTTTAAACCGTGCTCGCGATACGCGGCCGAAAAGCGCACGGCAAGCGTCCTGAATTCAGCTATCGCTGGATCAGCAATAGTCGGTTTGCTCAGGGACGCTTTGGGCCGGTGTGCTCACGACGCCATGTCAATGTAAGAAAATTCTTAATGTGCTGTCAGTCTCATTTCTCTCATTCCTCTCAAAAACTGAAAAAAATTAACAAGAGGAGCGAAACTGAAAACAACTTCGCTATGACGCCGCGCGGATGGAGGGGTACTGACCGGCAGCGCTGCTGCTGCCGGCCGGGGAAAGGTCAGGAGAGAAACGCCAGCCCTTTGCCAAAAATCGCGCGAATCGGCAGGGTGATACCATGAAGGCGGGCCTTGTGGCGCAGGCGGCTGATCACGACGTCGATTCGGTGCAGTTCCGGTTCGCCTTCATCGGTAAACAGAGAGGTGTGCAGGTCAACCTTGCTGCAGACCTCATTGCGGTTACGCATTAACACTTCCAGCAGCCGATACTCTTGCTGCGTGAGCGGCAGGGCCAGCCCAGACGGCGCCACAAGGCGCTCGTTCTGGAGTACCCAGTGAGACGGCGCTGGCCGCTCTGCTGATAGCGCCGGGTTGACGCGTTCCGTCGGTTTTTGCTGGCGAAGCCGGGAGCCAAGCGCCTGAATACTCTCCGCGAGGTCGGAAAAGTTGACCGGCTTGATGAGGTAGAGATCGGCGCCGGCGTTTAAGGCCTGGAGCCGATCCTGCTCATGCCCTCTGGCGGTCACCACCACCAGGCCGAACTGGCCAATTTCGTGCAAATAGTCCAGCACGCTAAAGCCGTCCTCACCCGGCAAGCCAATATCGATAAGCACAATATCAACCGGATCGCGATGCAGCTGCCGCCAGAAAGCTTCGGCGCTGCGCACGCCCCAGGCATCGAAGCCGCGATGGCGCAGAAAAGCCAGCAGCTCGTCGAGTAAATCAGCGCTATCTTCGATGATTGCGACGCGTAATGTCATGATTTGTCCTTCTGCTGTCCGTTAACCGGGAGCGTGAGCGCAAATTTGCATCCGGCCGACGTGTTCTCTGCCAGCCACAGGTCCCCGCCGTGAGCCTGGATGATTTGTCGGGCGACATACAGGCCAAGCCCGGTCCCGGCCGGCGTTGCGGTATCCGTTTCGCCGCGCCGATAGCGCTCGAAAATATGCTCGACCTGTTCAGGCGGGATGCCGGGACCGCGATCGCCAATGCGTAATTCCACGTGTTTTTCCTGCGGATAAATCTCGATGCTTATCTCCCCGGAGGCGGCATATTTCACCGAGTTGTCGAGCAGGTTGGCGATGGCGATACACAGTAGCCCGCTATCAATAAACAGCACCGGTGAAGGGGAGTCCGGACCCACAGTTTGCCCCTCAAGGGTGACATCCAGATAATGGTTAAGCGAAAGATCCACGACCGTCGCGGCCATATAGATCACCGGCAGCAGCGCTGCGTCCTGCCTGTCGGCGTGCAGGTCCCTCGAGGAGAGCCGGGCGTCGGCCAGGCAATTATCGGTAAGCTGTACCAGACGGGTTGTCGCCCGCTGCATGCGGTCGAGGCGCGAGCCCTGCGTCACCGTTGCGGGGCACAGGCGCAGGTTTTCCAGCGCGGCCTGGAGGATCGCCAGCGGCGTTCTGAACTCATGCGCCACCATTCCCATAAACTGGCGCTGGTGGAAGCTGGCCTCGCGTTCAATCTGTAGCTCTCGCGCCAGCTGCTGCTTGCGCACCAGAGTCCGGTTTTCCGCCCGCACCCGCAGTACGGCGATGATCAGGACGGTGACGATATGAACAATCAGCGCGTACTGCCAGGTGGAATAGACCCCATTATGAAACGGAATGACGCCGTGGATAGAGAGCAGCGCCAGCCCGGCGGAGACGACGTATATCGGCGGCAGCAGCCCCAGCAGCAGCGTATTGATATCAATCGCTTTGCGCCGCCACAGCATCCATGACGTGATCAACAGAATAGGGGCGGCGATAAAAAATATCCCGGCCTCTATCTGCATCGCCAGGCCGTAAAAGCCCAGCGGAATACTGATTTGCAGAACGATGTTTAAACCGATCGCCGCCAGCAGCAGTTGATGCAGCCGCGGCATATTTTTCTTGAGATCGAAAACTTCGCTATGCAGCCACAGCGCGGTGGCGTAGCTCACCAGCGACAGGCAGCTGATCATATAATCCTGAACCGGCAGCAGGGCGCTGCCAAATAACCACTCCGGGTAGCCATGCAGGGCCGCGACGAGCGGATAGTTTAGCGAGAACAGGCAGATCCCCCACAGCAGGCGCCGACGCAGCGCGATGGCTAGCCACAGGGCGATGCCGCTGGCAATTACCGCCAGGCCAAAATAGAAGCTCCAGAAAGCGGTATCGAGCGTGGCCGAACGCACGAACTCCTGCGGCGAGGAGAGCGTCGCCAGCAGAATCAGGGTGCTGCTGCTCTGGAGACGGAATACCATCTCGTAGCCAGACGCCGTCGGCGGGGGCGGTAAAATCAGAACGCTTTCGCGGTAGTCGAGATCGTTATCCCGGGCAGACGCATGGTCGCCAAACTCTTTCTGTCGCCATGGACTGTCGCTGCCGTAGGGGCGATAAAACACGGTCAAACGATCGACAAACGACGGACCGAGCTGCAGCCAGCGCTGTTCGCCAGCAAATAAGGCCGCCGGGAGCGAAGTACGTAGCCAGTAGGCCTTTGTCGAGTAGCCGAACGACGGGATAAGCGGCGCCGTTTTTAGCACCTCTTCAGGGAGCGAAAGAAAGGCGTTGAGGGTCAGCGTGTCGCTGGCGTCGGCGTACCAGTGGACCGGAATATCAATACCCAGCTGGCGGACCTCCGCGCGGGCTGGCGCCCCTATCTGCAGGGCGATAATGACGCCGCACCATGCCCAGAAATGCGCGCTGCGGCTCCTGCGAATAAGATCATAAAAAGCGCACAAACGATTCAATCACGCCCCCTTGTGGCATGGATTAATCAATCAGACGGTATAAACGCAGAGGAACGCTGCCGCAGGCACAGGTACCCCTCCGCATTCGGGAAATAAACGTCCAGGGCCGGGCAACGCAGCATTCTGCTGGTGCCACAGATATTATTCCAGCGTTATCTGCACGCCGGGTAACTGGCCAGACCTGCCGTAAGAAGATTCTCAATCAACGTTAACGTAGGAGGGAGGTGCATAATAAGCAACCTGAAAGTTCAGGCACAGCATACGGGTTTATGATGTTATGCCATAAATTGACGCGATAGCTATATAAAATTGGCATTAGATTATTTAATCAGCGCATATAAAAGCAGCGGGTTATATTCAAGTTTAATTTACGCTGAAATAACGACAACGGACAATATCTGCGGCGAGCGAGGCGCATTCGGCGATGAATCCACCGCGGCTGATGGGATGACCGCTCGCACAGACCCTCATAAAAGACCGCCGACGAGCGTGTGATAAAAAACTGACACCGGCAGTCCATGGCACCGCGTGCGAGTAGCAGATTTATGCGGGCAAAAAAATAAAATGGTTATATATTGACCTGCAATGAAATAAAATCAGTATTCTAAGGCGTGATAGTAGAATTTAGATGAGGGTAATTTCGGGGTAAGCGTATTTTATGCGGTTGAAAGGGCGATTTTCTGTTTCTTCCCCACCCGTAATAGCGGTCTTTTATCAATGTTTTGGTTATTTACATCAAAGAATCCGCGGACGACTGTGGTTATGTTGGTTATTCCGCCTGGAGAAATGACCAGGTAAATCATTCACTCGTTGTGCAAGGAGACCTGACAGGATGACGACGAAATCGCTAACGCTGTCTTTGGATGAACAACAGTCCATTCCGTTGAGTACGGTCTCAGGGACGCAGGGCTATCCCGGCATGGATATTCGTCCGCTGGCGTCCGCAGGTATATGCAGTTTCGACCCCGGTTTTGCTAACACCGCTGGCTGTACGTCGGCCATCTCCTGGATTGATACCGAAAACAGCGTTTTGCTGCACCGCGGCTATCCGGTCGATCAGCTGGCTCGCCAGTGCGACTTCCTTGAGGTAGCCTGGATTCTGCTGCGGGGCGATGCGCCTGATGAAGCCAGCTATCAGGCGTTCAAAAACACGATTACCCGCCATAGCCTGGTACACGAGCAGATTGGCCGCATGTGCAGCAGCTTTCGGCGCGACTCGCATCCGATGGCCTTAATGTGCGCTCTGGTGGGCACGCTGGCGGCGTTCTATCACGATGTGCTGGACGTTGAAAATCCCGAGCACCGCGCGCTGGCCGCCACCCGCCTGCTGTCGAAAATGCCGACGCTGGCGGCGATGAGCTATAAGTTTTCTATTGAGCAACCGGCGCAGTATCCGCGCAACGATCTTTCCTACGCGGGGAATTTCCTGCATATGCTGTTTGCTATCCCCGCGGAGCCGTATCAGCTGAATCCGGTGATTGAGCAGGCGATGAACCAGATCCTGGTGCTGCACGCCGACCACGGCCAGTGCGCATCGACGACCACCGTCCGGGCGGCGGGCTCCTCCGGGGCGAATCTTTTTGCCTGCATTGCCGCCGGGCTCGCTTCTTTATGGGGACCGGCCCACGGCGGGGCGAACGAAGCCAGTATGCGGATGCTGGAGGAGATCAACACCGTCGACCAAATTCCGGCGTTCCTGAGCAAAGCGAAACGCGATCCGCAGGCGTTTCGTCGTCTGGGATTCGGTAACTCTCGCTACCGTCATCTTGATCCGCGCGCCGCTATTTTGCGCGAAACCTGTCACCGGGTGCTGAAGGAGTTGGGGATGTCCGATATGCCGCTACAGGTGGCGATGGCTCTTGAAGAGGTGGCGCTGACCGACCCCTACTTTGTTGAAAATGGCCTGTCGCCGAGCGTGGATTTCTACACCGCGGTGATCCTTAAAGCGATGGGGCTGCCTTCATCGATGTTTGTGGCGATTACCGCCGTAGGCAGAACGCTTGGCTGGGTGGCGCACTGGAACGAAATGCACGAAGCGCCGCTGAATATTTATCGTCCCCGGCAGATTTATACCGGCGAAAAGCGGCGGGATTACGTTTCGCGGCGTGAAGGGTGACAGCAGGGGGCAATCGGGAAGATTTAGCCCGGCTCGCGCTGCGCTGCGCCGGGCTACAAATTCACTGCGTTCTGTGGTGCGGGAACGCAGCGGATGTTTAACGAAACATCACCTGCGCCCAGCGGGCCAGCCCGGCGGTAACCGAGCCAAAATCATCGCCTCCGGCAACCGGAATGCCCGGAAGGTGTGCCGCCAGCGCTTTTTTAATCAACGGCGAGCGAGCGCTGCCGCCGGTCAGGTAAATCACGTCCGGTTTTTCATTACTGTTATCCAGCGCCAGCTGAACCTGCTCCATGATCCGGGCCAGCGGCTGATCCAGCGCAGCTTCCAGACCCTGCTGGCTGATGGCTGTCGCCAGCTCGTCACTAATAAACGGTAGCCCCGCGGTGACGCTCGGCTGCGCGGAAAGGGCGATTTTGCTCTCTTCCGCGCTGCGCACCAGGCGATAGCTCAGACGCTGACGCCAGACCTTCAGCAGCAGCGCGACTTTTTCGCTGTCTCGGGCGCTGCGCAGCAAATCGTTAAGCAGGCGACCGTTGGCGGCGCTGTAAAAGTCGGTCTGCGCCGGCACGTCGTTAATTGCCACCGCATTCCACCACGGCAGAATCGGCAGCGCGATGCCTTTTTCGGTATCGCCGCCCATCCCCAGCAGCGGCATCAGGCATTTAAAGGCCAGGGCGATATCCAGGTCGTTACCGCCGACGCGGCAGCCGCTGTGGCCGAGGAGGCTTTGCTGGCGATCGGCTTTTTCTCGCCACTGTGGCCCCATCAACAGCAGCGAACAGTCGGTGGTACCGCCGCCGATATCAACGACCAGCACGCGTTTTTCTTCGCTCAGCGTCGCTTCGAAATCCAGACCGGCGGCGACCGGCTCAAACTGAAACACGACGTCGCGAAAGCCCGCGCGCTTTGCCGCACGTTCGAGAATGCCCTGCGCCTGGGCGTTGGCATCATCGCCGCCCAGTCCCTGGAAGTTAATCGGGCGGCCGATAACCGCCTGATCGATGGTTTCCGGCAGCTGCGTTTGCGCCTGGAGTTTGATATGCAGCATCATGGCGCATACTAAGTCTTCAAACAGCGCTACCTGCTGCGGCTTAAGCCCGCTGGCGCCGAGAAACGATTTCGGCGACTTTACAAAGTAGACTTCTTGCGGATCTTCAACGTACTGATGCAGCGAAGCGAGACCAAACTGCACGCTGTTGCCGAGTACGTCGATATCTTCATCGCGGTTGAAGCTTATCGCGCGACGCAGCAGCGCCTGGTTTTCATCACCGTTGGGCGGGACGTCGTGGTGGCGATAGAGCCACTCGCTGACCGCTTCGCGGGTCGGCGCGCAAAGCATTGATGGCAGTAGTGAACTGCCGTTTTCCAGCGTCAGCAGCTGCGGCGTATTGTCGCGCATCACCGCCACTGAACAGTTAGCGGTACCGTAGTCAAAACCAATAAACATAGCCTGCAAAATCCCCATGCCGGTGAAGAAGGGGGGCGACTTTAGCGGATTGACGGCACTGCGACAACTGGAATTTAAAAGCAAGGCGCAGGCGGCGCGGAGCCGCTATGATTGAAGCGCTAAAAAAGGAGAAATGATGACGCTGCTACCCTGGCATTCCCTCTACGACTGGCAATGGATGTTTCATTTTCTTGGCGCGCGTACGGTGCAGGGAATTGAAACTTTTGTCGGCGACAGCTATTGCCGCAGCTTCGCCCTGAATGGCCACGCTGGACTCATCACGGTGACGCCGGATGACGCCGCGCAGGGCATGCGGGTGACGCTTTCCGCCGGGCTGCAGCCGGTCGCGGAGGCGTGCCTGGCGCGGGTTGCGCGTTTATTTGATTTGTCCTGCGACCCGCAGCAGATTGCCCTGACGCTGGGAAGCCTTGCGCTGCCAAGGCCGGGGCTTCGTCTGCCGGGCTCCCTGGATGCGTTTGAACAAGCGGTACGTGCGGTGCTCGGCCAGCTGGTGAGCGTGGCCATGGCGGCAAAGCTCACCGGGAAAGTGGTGGCCGCCTTCGGGGAACCGTTGACCGACGCGCCGGGCTTTTATCTCTTCCCGAGCGCGCAGCGGCTGGCGCAGGCCGATCCGCTGGCGCTAAAGGCGCTGGGCATGCCCCTGCGGCGCGCGGAGGCGCTGATCCACCTGGCGCAGGCGGCTATCCGCGGCGATCTCCCCCTCTTCGCGCCGGAGAATATCGACGCCGGAATAAAGCAGCTGCAGACGCTGCCCGGGATAGGCCGCTGGACGGCGAACTATTTCGCGCTGCGCGGCTGGCAGGCGCCGGATATCTTCCTGGCGGATGATTATCTGATTAAACAGCGTTTTCCCGGCATGACGCCGGCGCGGATTGCGCGCTATGCCAGCCGCTGGCACCCCTGGCGCTCCTACGCTTTACTGCATATCTGGTATACGCAAGGCTGGTCGCCGGAGGAGGAATAGACCCGGGAGGCGCTTAGCACTGGTATCGACGCGCTGAAATCCCTATAATTGCGGCGTTTGGCGGTCAACCGCCACCCTTCCTACATTCCCAGGTTAATCAGGTCGCAAAAATTTATGACTGATACGTCTCATCAGTGCGTCATTATAGGCATCGCCGGCGCATCGGCTTCGGGCAAAAGCCTTATCGCCAGTACGCTATATCGTGAATTACGTGAACAGGTCGGCGATGAACATATCGGCGTTATTCCGGAAGACAGCTATTACAAGGATCAAGGTCATCTGTCGATGGAAGAGCGTGTAAAAACCAACTATGACCACCCAAGCTCCATGGATCATAGTCTGCTGTTTCAGCATTTGCAGATGCTGAGAAGCGGCCAGCCGATAGAGTTGCCGGTGTATAGCTACGTTGAGCATACCCGTATGCCGGAAACCATTCATATTGAACCGAAGAAAGTCATCATTCTCGAAGGGATTCTGCTGCTGACCGACGCCCGCCTGCGCAACGAACTCAGCTTCTCCATTTTTGTCGACACCCCGCTGGATATCTGCCTGATGCGGCGCATCAAGCGAGACGTTAACGAGCGTGGGCGTTCGATGGATTCGGTAATGGCGCAGTACCAGAAAACGGTGCGCCCGATGTTCCTGCAGTTTATCGACCCTTCCAAACAGTATGCCGATATTATCGTGCCTCGCGGCGGTAAGAACCGTATCGCCATCGATATATTGAAGGCCAAAATCAGTCAGTTCTTTGAATAACACGAACGAATTGTGTAACGTGCAAAGAGAAGCCAATTTGCCCTTATCCCCGGAAGGCGTAGGGGCGCAATGCCTTAAAGGAGAACGTTCATGCGTCTGTGCGACCGAGATATAGAAGCCTGGTTGGATGAGGGGCGTCTGGCCATTAATCCGCGCCCGCCCGTTGAGCGCATTAACGGCGCAACGGTCGATGTTCGGCTGGGAAATAAGTTTCGGACTTTCCGCGGGCACACGGCGGGCTTTATTGACCTGAGCGGGCCTAAAGCGGAAGTCAGCGCGGCGCTGGATCGCGTGATGAGCGAAGAGATTGTTCTGCCGGATGGTGAAGCGTTCTTCCTGCATCCGGGCGAGCTGGCGCTGGCGGTGACCTTTGAATCGGTCACCCTGCCGCCGGATCTCGTCGGCTGGCTGGATGGCCGCTCTTCGCTGGCGCGTCTGGGCCTGATGGTGCACGTCACCGCGCACCGCATCGATCCGGGCTGGTCCGGCTGCATCGTACTGGAATTCTATAATTCGGGTAAGCTGCCGCTGGCGCTGCGTCCGGGGATGCTGATCGGCGCGTTAAGTTTTGAGCCGTTATCCGGGCCGGCGATGCGGCCTTATAATCGCCGCGAAGATGCGAAATATCGCGACCAGCAGGGCGCGGTAGCGAGTCGAATCGACAAGGATTGATAATTTTAGCGGTTTGCTGAGGATGCCATGAGACGAATTCTGACCACGCTGATGATCTTACTGGCGGTAGTTGTCGCCGGTCTTACCGCGCTGGTATTGCTGGTCAACCCCAACGATTTTCGCGCCTATATGGTTAAAGAGGTGGCGGATCGTAGCGGCTATCAGCTCGAGCTCAATGGGCCGCTGCGCTGGCACGTCTGGCCGCAGCTCAGCATTCTCTCAGGCCGCATGACCCTGACCGCGCCGGGTGCTGAAGAACCCGTTATTCGCGCGGATAATATGCGCCTTGACGTCGGGCTGCTGCCGCTGATCTCCCATCAGCTGCAGGTCAAGCAGGTGATGTTAAAGGGCGCGGTGATCCAGCTGACCTCCAAAACCGAAGCCGTGCGTAGCAAGGGGGCTCCGGTCGTCCCGCACGACAATACGCTGCCTCAGGTGCCGGAGGATCGCGGCTGGTCGTATGATGTCCAGAAGCTACAGATTGCCGATAGCGTGCTCTTTTTTCAGCATGAAGATGGCGAGCAGGTTACGGTGCGCGATATCCGTTTGCAGATGGAGCAGGACAGCAGCCATCGCGCCACGGTCGATTTCTCTGGCCGGGTGAACCGCGATCAGCGCGATCTGGCGCTTTCCTTCTCCGCCCAGGTGCAGGGCGGTGATTATCCTCATTCTCTGAAGGCGGATATTTCACAACTGAACTGGCAGCTTCGCGGCGCGGAGCTTCCCCCCGAAGGGATTAGCGGCCAGGCTAGCATGCAGACCAGCTGGGTCGAGGATGCGAAAAAGCTCAGCTTCGATGGGCTGAACTTAACGGCTAACGGCAGCACCATTGCCGGCAACGGCAGCGTCGTGCTGGGCGACCAGCCTGACTGGACGCTGAACCTTCAGGCGGGCACGCTCAACCTCGATAGCCTGCTTTCTCATGCCTCCGCCTCTGGCGATAATAGCGTTAACCAGCAGGGGCAAAGCCAGAACAGGCAGCTGCGCCCGGTTATTGCGGATAACGATACTCAGCAGGATTACAACGCCCTGCGCGGGTTTAACGCCCGGCTGAACCTGACGGCTGACCAGCTGCAGTGGCGGGGGATGCACTTTACCCAGGTGAAAAGTGAAATCAGCAACCAGCAGGGGCTGCTGACGATTCATCAGATGCAGGGGAGCCTGGACGGTGGACGACTCTCGCTCCCCGGCTCGCTCGACGCGCGGGGCGCAACGCCGCATGCCTCTTTCCAGCCGCAACTCGACAACGTCGAGATCGGCTCGATTCTGAAAGCGTTTAATTATTCGATAAACCTCACCGGCAAGCTCTCGCTGACCGGCGAGTTCTCCGGCGGTAAGATCGATGCCGACGAGTTCCGCCGCAGCTGGCAGGGGCAGGCGGTAACGCAGCTCACTGATACGCGCACTGAAGGGCTCAACTTCCAGCAGCTGGTACAGCAGGCCGTCGAGCGCAGCACCAACGTTCAGGCGCAGGAAAATTACGACAATGCGACCCGACTGGACTCTGTCAGCACCGAGTTTGCGCTGAATAATGGGCTGGTCACCTTGACGCATATGCAGGGCCAATCTGACATGATGGCGCTGACCGGTCAGGGTGAGCTCAACCTGCTGAAAGAAGATTGTGATATGCTCTTCAACGTCCGGGTACTGGGCGGCTGGAAGGGCGAAAGTAAGCTCATCGACAGGCTCAAGCAGACGGCGATCCCTTTGCGAATTTATGGTAACTGGCAGACGCTGAGCTACAGCCTGCAGGTTGACCAGATACTCCGCAAGCAACTGCAGGATGAAGCCAGGAAACGGCTTAGCGAATGGGCTGAACGCAATAAAAACACCCAGGACGGCAAGGATGTGAAGAAGCTGCTCGACAAACTGTAAGTTAGCCAGGAAAAGCAGAAGAAGCGCATCGTGCTAAGATTGCCGGCAATGCGCATTCCTCTGGAATTGCCGGCGGCGCTTCGCCTGCGCGGGCCTACGGCTAAAGAGGGATGTGTTGAGTGTGTGGCTTTTTTCTGCCGGGTAAGGCGATAGCCACTACCCGGCAGAAAGATTAGCAAACCCTTAAAAATCGGTTAACCGCCTGCGTCCGGCTTTTGATGCTTCATCGAAGAGAGCATCACACTTCATAATCCAGTTCATCTTCATCCTGCGCCGGCGGCACTATCAGTACTTTTTGTACCCGATGGCTGTCCACCTGCAGCGTGCGCAGCACGTAGCCGTCAAGTTTCACTTCTTCACCTGCCTGCGGCACATGCTGCAGGTACTCCATCAGCAGACCGGCAACCGTATGGTATTCACGTTTCTCATCCAGCGGCAGAGGAACGGACTGGACCAGGTCTTCCAGCGGCATATGCCCGTTGACCGTCCAGCTCCCGTCGCCGTTTTTGTGAATATCGTGACGGGCATCGATCTCTTCTGCTTCATTAGGCAGATTTCCGGCGATGGTCTCCATGACGTCGCTGAGCGTGACAATCCCCTCTACGGAGCCAAATTCATCGACCACAAAAGCGAAGTGGGTTCTGGCTCTGCGGAACTGCTCCAGCGCAGGAAGCAGCGGCAGCGTTTCCGGGAACACCAGCGGCTGACGAATCAGAACCTGCAGATTGAGCGGTTCATGACGTAATGATTGCTGCAGAAGATCGATCACGTGCACGACGCCAAGCATATCCTCGTCATCATCGCCGCCGGTAACCACGAGGCGGGTATGCTGATTTTTGTCGAGTAAGGCGCGAATCTCCTCTTCCGGCGCGCTGAGATCAATATGTTCAATGTCATGACGCGAGGTCATGATGCTGCTGACGGTACGCTGATTGAGATTCAGTACCCGCTCAATCATCCGCCGCTCTTGCGGATTGAAGAGTGGGTTATCGTCGCGATCGGCAACCAGCGAGGCGGTCTCGCTATCCAGTTCGCTACTGTCTTTGCGCCCGCTCAACAGATTCATCACCGCTTCGGTGGTTCGCTGGCGTAGGGTCAGGTTGGCCGAGAGAAAGCGATGGCGGTTAAAAATCGCCAGCTGGTTGAAGGATTCAATCATGACCGAGAAGCCGATAGCCGCGTACAGGTAGCCTTTAGGAATAGGGAAACCAAAGCCTTCGGCAATCAGGCTAAAGCCGATCATCAGCAGGAAGCTCAGACAGAGAATAACGATGGTCGGATGGCTGTTAACAAAGCGGGTGAGGGCTTTACTGGCCATCAGCATCAGGCTAATGGCAATAATCACCGCAGCCATCATGACCGCCAGGTGGTCAACCATGCCGACCGCGGTTATCACCGAGTCGAGAGAGAAGATGGCATCAAGCACCACGATTTGCGCTACCACCCCCCAGAACCTGGCGCCTTTGCGCTGGGTCGGGTTATCGCTATCTTTCCCTTCCAGCCGTTCGTTAAGTTCAACGGTGGCTTTGAAGAGGAGGAATAATCCGCCAAACAGCATAATCAGATCGCGGGCGCTAAAGCTCAGATCGTGCCAGGTCATGAGCGGTTTGGTTAGCGTGACCAGCCAGGAGATCGAAGCCAGCAGCAGCAGGCGCATCACCATTGCGAGTAGCAGACCGGTGACGCGGGCCCGGTCTCGCTGCGCGGGGGGAAGTTTTTCCGCGAGAATGGCAATAAAAACCAGATTATCAATACCGAGTACCAGCTCAATAACGACAAGCGTAATGAGCCCGGCCCAAATCGAGGGGTCGGCAATCCATTCCATATTCAGTTAAAACCTTTACAACCTAAGAGTGCCATGAATCGATCATGGATAAGCTATAGATAAAATGCAATATTTTCTGCTGTTAATTAGCTCAGCCCCGAACCCGCTTCCCAATAAACCAGCAAATAAAAGAGTCAGTTGTGCAGGATATAACCTTTCCACAATGCGCTTATGGGATGGTACTTATTAATTAACGCGCGAAATTTCAGCGATACGGGCGGAGGCGGTACGCTCGATTGTTAAGACAGATGTCACCCGAGCGGTGAAGGACCATGCTGCTCTGCAGCAGAAGGCGGATACGTTACTTAGATAACGCAAGAGTCAATCAATAGATTTGATGTATATATCAACGATTTTCTTGAATTTGGATTTTTATACTACTTAATGTCGTGGCTTGCCGTAGATCAATTTTTGCAGGACGATGTAATGAGCGTTATATGTGATGGCGAGCGGTAAAAACAGCAGCGAAGAGGGTTTAAGTCAGCGGACTGCCCGTCGTTTTTTTCAGCAATATCATTGCTGACCGTGAAGTCAAGCGTGACGGGTAATTGGCTGCGATTCAGGCGCTTTTGTACGTTAAATAATTTTATTATCAATATAATTGATTATTTGGGCTGGATTTTTATTTTTTTGCAGTCACTTGTTCTGTGTCAATTCATGATGAAAGATTACAAGGTATTAAAAGAGAAATGATGGAGAAGCGATGAGCGTCATTACGCTACCTTATGAATAAAATAAGGTGCTGCTGGTGAGTAACTCATTGTAATTAAATGGAAATTCTTTAGAAAGTATGCGTATAAGAATTTTCTTAAAACTGTCTATTGGTATGTAGACTTTGCGTGTATTCTTAAATTCAGCGTGTAATTTCAGAATTTGACGGACAGAATGGCAGGTATCAAGCGTGTATCATCACTGATAAATGCCAGTGATACATACAAACTGACAGGATCAAAAGGTTTATAACCATACGGGTGGATATGAAAATGGTGAGTTTGAAAGCAGTTATACCGGTAGCAGGATTAGGGATGCATATGTTGCCCGCCACCAAGGCCATTCCGAAAGAGATGTTGCCGATCGTCGACAAGCCAATGGTGCAGTACATTGTTGATGAAATTGTAGCTGCGGGTATCAAGGAAATCGTGCTGGTGACGCATTCATCCAAGAATGCCGTAGAAAACCATTTCGACACCTCCTACGAACTGGAAGCATTGCTTGAACAACGCGTAAAACGTCAGCTTCTGGCGGAGGTGCAGGCTATCTGTCCTCCTGGCGTAACGATCATGAACGTGCGTCAGGGCCAGCAGCTGGGCTTAGGTCACTCCATTTTGTGCGCGCGCCCGCTGATTGGCGATAACCCGTTTGTGGTGGTGCTCCCGGATATCATTCTGGACGACGCCAGCGCCGACCCTCTGCGCTATAACCTTGCCGCGATGGTGGCGCGTTTCAATGAAACGGGTCGTAGCCAGGTACTGGCCAAACGGATGGAAGGCGATCTCTCCGAGTATTCCGTTATCCAGACTAAGGACGCTCTTGAATCGGCGGGGCAGGTTGCCCGTATCGTTGAGTTCATCGAAAAACCTGATGAACCGCAAACCCTGGATTCCGACCTGATGGCGGTAGGGCGCTATGTCCTCTCTGCCGATGTATGGGCTGAACTGGAGCGTACCGAGCCGGGTGCCTGGGGACGTATCCAGTTAACGGATGCCATCGCCGAGCTGGCGAAAAAACAGTCGGTCGATGCGATGTTAATGACTGGCGACAGCTATGACTGCGGCAAAAAAATGGGCTATATGCAGGCTTTTGTAAGCTACGGGCTGCGTAACCATAAAGAAGGGGCAAAATTCCGCGAGAGTATTAAGAAGCTACTGGCGTAGTTTTCGCGTCAGTGCTTATTAGCGCGTGAGAGTGAACGGTCCGAATTATCTGATGACGAAAAGAGGATTCGAGGCCGTTCACAACGTCAGATTCACAATATCAGATACTGCGCGTAGAACTGGTTAATGTCCCTATAAATACAATGAGTTAGCTGATTTAATTGTTATAGTGTATCGCTTTTGAACGCAGCAAATGTTCGGAGACTTCTGGTAGTCGAATAAGACGTAGCATGATGAAATGGTCAGACAAGCAAAATTTACTCTTTGCTGATAATTACTTACTAAGATTTTTCTTAAGTAAGCGGCCCTTAGTCAAGGTGTAACATGAAAATAAAACTTGACTGAGATCATGTTTGCGCATTAAACAACGGTAGCGTGTGCATATTAATGTGAACTTAACGATTGCATATGCCCACACAAATGTCGCGGGAAAGGCGTTGCGAACTGGAGAGATCGTCAAAGGATGAAAGATAAATGAACTGGCAGGTTGTCACTTTTTTTGGCGATAGCACCGTACTGTTACCCAGTGCGGCAGTATTGTTTATCGTGCTTTTTCTGCGAAAAGATTCAAAGCAGCTGGCCTGGCACTGGGCGCTGCTGTTTGGCATAACCGGCGCAATTGTCTGCGCATCAAAACTGGCATTTATGGGTTGGGGTATTGGGATTCGCGAGCTGGACTTCACTGGCTTTAGCGGGCACACCGCATTATCTTCAGCTTTCTGGCCAATCCTCTTATGGCTGCTGTGCGCGCGTGCTACACCAGCTCTTCGTTTTACTGCTGTCGTAGTGGGTTATGCTCTGGCCGGACTGGTTGGCTACTCCCGACTGATGGTCCACGCACATTCAACTTCTGAAGTCATTGCCGGCTTACTGCTGGGAGCCGCAGGCAGCGCAATTTTTCTGCTGCTACAGTCACGCGTTCGCGCCACTCATACAGCGCGGTTATCCTTTGGCAGTCTGGCGAGCATGGTGATTATCCCGGCGCTTCTGCTGAATACGGGGGCGAAGGCGCCAACCCAATCTTTGCTGAACGAGATTGCGGTGAAGATTGGCCCACTGGAAAAACCTTTTACCCGAGCCGATCTGCATAAGCGATTTTACTGATTCAGACAAACGTGGAAAAGATGAAGGATTCAGAAAGAATCATGTCGTGTTCACATTGTATGCAATATGAAATTTATGATGAAAGTGTCAGTAGCGGCGATATTTCATATCCATGAAATAAATTTGTGATGGGTCATTCTGCGCAATAATTAGCGCAATGATAATCAGCCAGGATGTTTCCTAAATAAGTTTTCTGGCTAAATATCGAATTTATTAATGATAACAACAGCGTGGCATACTTCTTTTTACTATCAATTTTTGTAGTTGACTAACTATAATTAACTTGAAGCTAAGTCAACACACTTTTTGTGGTGAAAAAGGCAATAAAATCATAAAGTTGAGATTATTCAGTTGCTTTGTACTGGTTCCATTTTTACGTGAAGAGCAGAAAACAATAGCGTTATCGGCAATTGGTTCGTGGCGCTGGCAACGTAACTGATAATGTGAGATTACGCTCCCAATTGAGGGTAGAATCTCGTAAACTTATGGCCGCGAAATTGTTTGCTTTGATGGATTAATCGCCGATTTATCGGAATCTACGATCGAATTTACAGGGAAAGAAGTACAGTGCATTGGTAGCTGTTAAGCCAAGGGCGGTAGCGTACCTGCGACCAGGCCTTTTCTCTATATCACATCTCATTTTATGCGACAGAAATTCCTAAAGTGGACTCCATGCAGGTGATTCTCTTCGCAACCTGTATATACTAGCGAGTTGTCATCAAATCAGGACGTATTCGTCTTGAGGCGGGCAGATAAACTGCGGGTATGAGGTGCGATGGAATAGCCTTCAATAACAATTTCGCATACATTGTGTACTGCAGGTAGCCTGCGAGTAGAAAACGAGCTTTAGCACGGCGTTCCGATCGGCATGCTTTCGTTTTCTCGGGCCAATACCTGTAGACCAAACATAGCAAAGGTTGGCGTCAGAGGGCGCTGCATCTATCAGTGTTCCCCTTGTCGCGCCAGCTTGCGAAAACGGGGCTTTAAATGGATCTTGTACAATGATAAAAATTGCGCGAATCGCACTCGCATTAGGGCTGCTTACTTCTGCCAGCTCACTTGCCTATGCCTCCGGGTTAGTGATGAATGACAACGAACTGCGCAACGATCTGGCGTGGCTCTCCGATCGAGGCGTTATTCATCTCAGCCTGTCGACCTGGCCGCTGAGCCAGGAAGAGATTAACCGGGCCCTTAAGAAGGCAAAACCCTCTTACTCTTCCGAACAGGTTGTTCTGGCGCGAATCAACCAGCGCCTCGACTCTTTAAAAGCGGATTTTCGGGTGAGCGGCTATACCTCAACGGATAAGCCCGGAACGCCGCAGGGCTTTGGTCAGAATCAGCCTGCGGATAGCTCTTTATCATTAGCCTTTAATAACAGCGGCGAATGGTGGGATGTGCACCTGCAGGGCAACGTTGAAGGTGACGAACGCATCAGCAACGGTTCACGTTTTAATGCTAACGGCGCCTATGGCGCGGTTAAGTTCTGGAACCAGTGGCTCTCATTTGGTCAGATGCCGCAGTGGTGGGGGCCGGGTTATGAAGGCAGCCTGATCCGCGGTGATGCGATGCGGCCAATGACCGGCGTTTTAATGCAGCGTGCTGAACAGGCCGCACCGGAAACCTGGTGGCTGCGCTGGATTGGCCCGTGGCAGTATCAGATTTCCGCCAGTCAGATGAATCAATATACCGCCGTACCGCATACCAAAATTATCGGCGGGCGTCTGACGTTTGCTCCTTTCCAGTCCCTTGAACTGGGCGCATCTCGCATTATGCAGTGGGGCGGGGAGGGGAGACCGGAGTCGTTTAGCAGCTTCTGGGATGGTTTTACGGGTAAAGATAACACCGGTACAGCGAATGAACCGGGTAACCAGCTAGCGGGTTTTGATTTTAAATTTAAGCTAGAGCCTACACTTGGCTGGCCGATTAGTTTCTATGGGCAGATGATTGGTGAAGATGAGGCCGGCTATCTTCCATCGGCAAATATGTACCTTGGTGGAGTTGAGGGGCACCACGGTTGGGGTAAAGATGCCGTCAACTGGTATGTGGAAGCACATGACACCCGATCCAACATGGACCGCCTGAACTACAGCTATAACCACCATATTTATACCGACGGGTATTACCAGCAGGGTTATCCGCTGGGTGACGCAATGGGGGGAGATGGTCAATTGTATGCCGGTAAGGTTGAATTGGTGACAGAAGATAATCAACGTTGGAGCGCACGCCTGGCCTATGCCAAGGTCAATCCAATAAGTCAGTCGATTAATAAAGCCTTCCCGCAATCGGATACTCTGAAAGGAGTGCAGTTGGGCTGGAGCGGGGATGTGTATAAATCAGTGCGTTTAAATACTTCCCTCTGGTACACCGATGCTGATAACAGTGATAGCGACGACGTCGGTGCCAGTGCCGGGATTGAAATACCATTTAATTTATAGCCTGGCTATAGCGAATTCAGGAAGCCGGATGACTATACGTTAGTGCTGGCTTCAGCTGTCTGTGAAGAGATAGAAACGCGCGGTAGTTTGGGAATGAGCCACTTTTAGTTTACTGATGATGTGACATTATGAAGAAAAAAATTGTTAGATTTTCTGCATTGGCATTAGCGATAGGGTTTTTATCGGGCTGTACAATCCTGCCGGGCCAGGGTCTGAATAGCCTTCGTAAGAATGTAGTTGAACTACCTGATAGTGATTATGATTTGGATAAGCTGGTCAATGTTTATCCAATGACACCTGGTCTTATTGATCAATTACGTCCGGAAACTGTACTGGCTCGTCCAAATCCTGCATTGGATAATTTGCTCAGCAGCTACGAATATCGTATTGGTGTTGGCGATGTGCTGATGGTTACTGTATGGGATCACCCAGAGCTGACTACCCCTGCAGGACAGTATCGTAGTGCAAGTGATACCGGCAACTGGGTAAATTCAGATGG
Organism: Klebsiella sp. CB_Kp196; assembly: GCF_040061575.1. Taxonomy (NCBI): domain Bacteria; kingdom Pseudomonadati; phylum Pseudomonadota; class Gammaproteobacteria; order Enterobacterales; family Enterobacteriaceae; genus Klebsiella; species Klebsiella sp. CB_Kp196. Next base: position 132,958 of record NZ_JBEAFH010000032.1, on the reverse strand, counting down.
CACAATTTTCTACCCGTACATTGGTAAGGTTCAGGTTGCAGGAAAAACACTAAGTCAAGTGCGTCAGGATATTGCGAGTCGTCTGACAACTTATATCGAGAGCCCTCAGGTAGATGTCAGCATCGCCGCATTTCGTTCTCAGAAAGCATATGTAACAGGAGAGGTTGCTAAGTCTGGCCAGCAGCCGATAACTAATATTCCGCTGACGGTTATGGATGCAATTAATTCTGCTGGAGGGTTAGCCGAGGATGCAGACTGGCGGAATGTTGTCTTAACTCACAATGGTAAAGACATCAAAATTTCCTTATATGCTCTAATGCAAAAGGGTGATCTAACCCAGAATCATTTGCTTTATCCGGGTGATATTTTGTTCGTGCCTCGCAATGATGATCTAAAAGTATTTGTCATGGGCGAAGTCGTTAAACAAACCACAATGAAAATGGATCGTAGCGGTATGACATTAGCTGAAGCATTAGGTAATGCTGAAGGAATTTCTCAGGAGATGAGTGACGCTACTGGTATTTTTGTGATTAGACAGTTGAAAGGCAATACAAACGGTAAGATTGCTGATATTTACCAATTAAATGCTCAGGATGCATCTGCAATGGTGTTAGGTACTGAGTTCCATTTACAGCCATATGATATTGTTTATGTTACTACAGCACCATTGGTTCGTTGGAATCGCGTGATTTCGCAACTGGTACCAACTATTACAGGTGTGCATGATATGACAGAGACAGCTCGCTATATTAAGAGATGGCCAAATTAATGTTTAATTCAATATTAGTTATCTGCACTGGTAATATATGCCGTTCACCTATTGGAGAGCGTTTGTTACAAAAATACTTGCCAGGAATGACCATAACATCAGCAGGTGTCGGAGCACTAATTGACCATGCTGCTGATGCATCTGCTGTACGAGTCGCAGAAGCGCATGATCTTTCCTTGGAAAATCATCAAGGCAAACAATTTACACCATCTTTGGGTCGTAAATATGATTTACTACTCGTTATGGAAAAAGAACATTTAGAGCAAGTGACTCGTATAGCACCTGAAGCTCGCGGGAAGGTTATGTTGCTTGGTCATTGGTTGGGGGAAAAAGAAATTCCTGATCCTTACCGGAAAAGTGACGAAGCATTTGAATTAGTGTATCAATTAATTGACCAGAGCTGTAAGAGTTGGGTCACAAAATTGGGTAGATAATCTCAGGATACAAGGTATGACATCAGTAATGAATAATAAACCTTCGCCAGTTGAATCTGATGATATTGACTTAGGTCGTTTAATTGGTGAGTTAATCGATCATCGAAAATTAATAGTCGCAATAACTGCGGGCTTTACTGTAATTGCAGTGTTTTATGCTTTGTTAGCAACTCCAATCTACCAAGCAAATGCTTTGATACAGGTTGAACAGAAGCAAGGTAACACGATTTTAAGTAATCTAAGTCAAATATTACCTGATAGCCAACCTCAGTCAGCTCCTGAAATGTCATTACTACAGTCCAGAATGATATTAGGGAAGACGGTTGATGACTTAGGTTTACAAACGCATATTAGACAGAAATTTTTCCCGCTAGTAGGTAAAGGGATAGCGCGGATAATGGGGAGTAAATTCGGTAATGTTGAAATAAAAAATCTTTATTTACATGAGAATAATGAGGGTGAAATCCCTGAGATTACTTTAACTATAATTGATAAAGACACTTATGAAGTTGAAGGTGATGGGGTAAAATTTCGTGGTAAAGTTGGGCAACTAATTGAAAAAAATGGAAATTCGATATTAGTTACAGCTATTGACGCTGAACCAGGCAGCCGTTTCATTGTAAATTATATGACGCGCCTTAAGGCAATGAATATACTTCAAAGTGCTTTTGGCGTTGCCGATCAAGGGAAAGATACTGGAATGTTAACATTAACAATGACAGGTGATGACCCAGATCAAATAACAAAAATATTAGATAGCATAAGTCAGAACTATCTAGCTCAAAACGTTGCTAGGCAAGCTGCACAAGATGCAAAAAGTTTAGATTTCCTTAATGAGCAGTTGCCTAAAGTTAGAACAGATCTAGATCTTGCCGAAGACAAGCTTAATGCATATCGTAAGCAAAGAGATTCTGTTGACTTAACGATGGAAGCTAAATCAGTATTAGATCAGATAGTAAATGTTGATAATCAGCTGAATGAAATAACATTTCGAGAAGCTGAAATATCTCAGTTATATACAAAAGAGCATCCAACATACAAAGCCTTAATGGAAAAACGGCAAACCCTGCAAAATGAAAAATCAAAACTTAATAAAAGAGTTAGTTCGATGCCATCAACGCAGCAAGAGGTTTTGCGGTTAAGCCGAGATGTAGAGTCAGGTAGGGCTGTTTATCTTCAATTGCTTAATCGTCAACAAGAGTTGAATATCTCAAAATCCAGTGCTATTGGTAATGTTAGAATTATAGATAATGCAGTAAGCGAGCCAAAACCTATTAAGCCTAATAAACCATTGGTTGTTGCTATAGGCTTTATCTTGGGATTATTATTCTCCGTAGGGTTAGTTTTATTACGCGTCTTCCTGAGACGGGGTATTGAATCTCCTGAACAGTTAGAAGACATGGGGATTAATGTCTATGCGAGTGTTCCGGTTTCTGAGTGGTTAAGTAAAAACCTTGGTAAAAATAAGCTGAATAAAAAAGAGTCTGATATATTATTAGCTGTTGAGAATCCAGCAGATTTATCGGTGGAAGCTATTCGAGGGCTTCGTACAAGTCTTCACTTTGCTATGATGGAGGCGAAAAATAATATTCTGATGATTTCTGGTGCAAGTCCTAATGCCGGTAAAACATTTATCAGTACTAATTTAGCAGCCACAATAGCACTGACTGGCAAAAAGGTATTATTTATTGATGCCGATTTGCGAAAAGGGTATGTTCATAAAATGTTTGGTGGTAAAAATGAGCATGGCTTATCAGATGTTCTTTCAGGGCAAGTCTCATTAGAAAATACAATTAAAAAATTTAAGGATGGTGGTTTTGATTATATAGGTCGCGGGGCTATTCCTCCAAACCCAGCAGAGCTATTAATGCATCCACGGTTTGAAAGCTTATTAAAGCAGGTAAGTCAAGAGTACGAATTGGTTATCATTGATACACCACCAATTCTTGCAGTAACTGACGCAGCTATTATTGGACGCTATGCTGGAACAACACTATTAGTTGCAAGATTTGAAGTCAATACACCTAAAGAGTTGATGGTAAGTGTAAAACGTTTCGATCAAAGTGGTATTACAATAAAAGGATGTATACTTAATGGTGTAGTCAAAAAAGCCAGCAGCTATTACGGTTATGGTTATAATCATTATGGATATTCATACGAAGAAAAAAAATAAAATTTGACTAAAACAGGCTCGGATTTATGAGCCTGTAATTTATTACCCGTAAATATGATTATGACAAATTTGTCTAAACAAGGCAGAGGGATCTATGACGCATTTGACGAAAAATATCGGCTGCACTATAGCCTTAGCCTTATCTGATTTTATCAGCTTTGTGCTTTCGCTTTATTTGGCGCTTGGTATACTTTCAGTATCGATGAATAATTTTAACGAGCGAGTACCTGGTAGTCAGGTTGATTCGTGGATCGTGTTGCATCTTTTGTTAGGATTGTGCTGTATTGCGTGGTATGGCATTCGTCTAAGACACTATTTTTATCGGAAAACATTTTGGTATGAGCTGAAAGAAATTTTACGAACATTAATTATCTTTGCAGTTATTGAAATGGCAATAATGGCTTTTGCAAAATGGTATTTTTCGCGATATGTATGGCTTCTCACTTGGTTGTTGGCTGTATTATTAGTACCTCTTGCAAGAATTGGGACAAAGTGGATACTCAATAAACTGGGTTTTTGGTTAAGAGATACGTGGATAATTGGAAATGGTAAAAACGCCATAGAGGCTTATAAAGCTATTTATAGTGAAAAGAACTTAGGGTTAAAAATCATCGGGTTTATCGATAGTAGTCATGATGATCAACATGGGATAAGTGATATAAATGGCATTTCCATAACAAAGACAGATCTAAATTGGTTAAATTCTGTAGACAAAAGAACGCAATTTATTGTAGCTGTTGAGTCAAATCAAAGTGAGATCCGTAATAATTGGCTTCGCGAATTTATGATTAAAGGCTATAGATATGTCTCTGTTATTCCTACATTGAGAGGAGTTCCACTTGATAGTACAGATATGTCATTTATTTTTAGTCATGAAGTTATGATCTTTCGTGTACAACATAACTTAGCTAAATTATCATCTAGGATAATAAAGCGTATTTTTGATATCTTTGGCTCATTATCTATTATTTTACTATTATCACCCCTGCTTTTATACATTTCATATAAAGTTAAGAAAGATGGTGGTCCAGCGATTTATGGTCATGAAAGAGTTGGTAAAAATGGCAGATCGTTTAAATGCCTCAAATTTCGTTCGATGGTTGTGAATTCGAAAGAAGTCCTTGAGAATTTACTTGTAACGGATGTGGCGGCAAGGAATGAATGGGAACTAACGTTTAAATTAAAAAAAGATCCACGTATTACAAACATTGGTGAACTTCTTAGACGAACTAGCTTGGATGAGTTGCCCCAGCTTTTTAATGTGCTAAAGGGTGAAATGAGTTTGGTGGGGCCCAGGCCTATAATTACCGCAGAGTTGGAACGCTATAATGACGAAGTTGCATACTATTTATTGAGTAAGCCTGGAATGACTGGACTTTGGCAAGTGAGTGGGCGGAGTGATGTGGATTACGATACTCGCGTATATTTAGATGCTTGGTATGTCAAAAACTGGTCTATGTGGAATGATATCGCCATACTTTTCAAAACCATTACTGTGGTATTGAAGAAAGATGGCGCATATTAATAATATAAAAATTGCTTCATAAAGAGTATTCGATATGAATTATTATGTCGCTATACCATCCTATAATGGTGGTGGTATTTGGAAGAAAGTTGTTTCGGAAATAAAGAAAAATGCACCAACTAATACTTTTGTTCATGTAATTGATTCATCTAGTACCGATGATACCGCCGCAGTTGCAAGAGATGCTGGTTTTGATATTGTGACTATTGGAGGTCATGAATTTAATCATGGTGGCACACGAAATCTTGCTGTTTATAAATTCATTAATAAATATGATATAGTGATTTTCCTTACACAAGATGCAATTCCGGAGCCTGGGTTTATTGATAATATTATTACAGTTTTAAAAGATCCAAGCATCGCCTGTGCGTACGGTTGTCAACTACCACACATTGATGCCAATCCCATTGCAGCCCATGCAAGGTATTTTAATTATCCCAGTAAAAGCTATATATGTGGAAATGATGATGTGCCTAAAATGGGATTGAAATCGGTATTTATGTCGAACTCATTTTCAGCTTACAGATTGTCAGTATTTGTGGAAATAGGTGGGTTTCCTTCGAATACAATTCTATGCGAAGACATGTTTTTTGCAGCAAAAGCATTGTTACACGGATATAAAGTAGCGTATGTAGCTGATGCGAAAGTACGGCATTCGCATAATTATACACCAATAGAGGAATTTAAACGGTATTTTGATATTGGTGTTTTTCATGTATGCGAACCATGGATTCGAAACAACTTTGGAGGAGCTGGCGGGGAAGGTAAAAAATTTATCATATCTGAGTTATCTTTTCTATTGAATAAAAGTCCTTTGTGGATTCCACTTGCAATTATTAACAATTCTATGAAAATACTAGGTTATAAGTTAGGTCAGAAATATAAATATTTACCACATCGCTGGCTTAAATTTTTAAGTATGCACAAAAAATATTGGAATCAATAATATCCCATAGTTTTTATAAATTTTTTTTGGTGTTCAAAATTAATCTTTAATGTAAAATAGATTATTTAAATTTATTTAATTAAATCATGTTCAAAATGTCAGGGGTGTGAGGTTTCTTTGAAAAAAATAAAATTACTTTACCTTCTTCCGGATTTAAGTAACGCCGGACCAGTAAATATGTGCCTAAGTTTAATTAAAGGTTTAGATTTAAATATTTATTGCGTGCATGTGGCTGCATTGGGTGACGGTGAGTTGATTGATGAGTTTAAAAAATATTCGGAAGTAATAGTTTACTCAAGAAGGCAACCTGTACATTTTGTTAGAAGTATTAAAAAAAATAATTATGATATTATTCATTCCCATACAATTATAGCAGATTTATTTTCACGGATGCTTCCGTCTGGAATAAGAAAGATAACAACCATTCATAATTATCCGGATGTTGATTCGATTTATAGACGTGGGAAAATAATAGGTGGCTTACTGTATTATTTGCAAAGTAAAGCCATTCGACTCTTCTTTAAAGTTGCATGTTCTGATTCCGTTAAGCGATATTGTCAATCTCAGTTGAAGATGGACAATATTGTTGCAATACCTAATGGAGTTCCTTCAAGTCAGCTTAGTTTGCGCCCTTTCAAAAGTGATGTAACACATTTCTACTATTTAGGAAGCTTGTCGCGTAGAAAAAATGTGGTCGAATTAATTAGCGGCTTTACTGAATGGTGTCTACATAAAAATGCCGTGTTAAATTTAATTGGTGATGGGGAATTATTTAACGAGCTTTCTAGTAACTTCGCAAGTAATAACGTTATTTTTTACGGGAAAATAACTCATCCAGAAGAAATTGTAATTAATTTTGATTGTTTCGTTTCATCGTCTAGAGCAGAAGGTATGCCTCTTGCTCTTTTAGAGGGGCTAAGTTTGGGGAAATCATACATATGCTCAAATATAGAACCTCATAGTGAGGTGTATCAAGCTGATGGAGGAGGAGCTGGGGTTCTGTATGAACTAGGTAATAAAAAATCTTTAATCAATGCCTTTGAGTGGTATTATTCTAACCAGCATAAAGTACTATTATCAGAAAGAGCAAGGCAATGCTTTGATACGCATTATGATATGAAAATCATGTCTCAGCGTTATGATATTTTATATAAACAAAAGCATCAAAAATATTAAATGTCTTTTTGCTAATTTTTGATTTTATGCAGGAGGTGATATGGATGATAGTAGACGACTCTTACTGAAAACTTTTTTGTATTCTTTATTAGCAAATAAAACCTCCATTTTAGGTTCAGCCAGAGCTTCAGAACCACAAGTAGAGGCTAAAGATTGGATATGCCCCGAGGATTTTGGTGCAAAAGGCAATGGTAGGGATGATGACAGCGCATCTGTTAAAGAATGTATAGAGTTTGGGATCCAGGAAAATAAAAATATTCGTTTTTTAAAAGCATCAAAATATCTCTTAGATGAAAAAATTACAGTGACAGGGCGGGTAAATATTAATGCAACTGGCGCTACAATAATTAGTGATAGTGATTTTTTAGAGGTGATAGATGGTGCTGGGAGTAAATGGAAGGGCGGCATATTAAGAACAAAAACAACACCATTTACTATTACCTACTCTGAAGATTGGGCTATTAAGCAAAAAGGCAGGCTAGGTAATGGGCGCATGCCATTCGATAATGAAGCAACCAATATCGAACAGACATTTTTGGATCAGAAAATTGGTTGCGCGTTAGTATTTAGAAGCTCAAATGGAGAAGTGCTTGATAGTCTTAAGATCGAAAATGTTACTACCTATTATGGTAACATAATAATTGCAGGTTTTGACAATGTTAGAATTGATGCATGTAAGATTAAAGGGGGGGCGCATATGGGAGGGTGCGCAATCTTGAATGGAACGAGAGACCCCTTACTTTGGGGATATAAGAATAAAATAAATAAATATGAATTCGCTCGAGGCAAAGGGCATCGAATTACCAATAGTATATTTTATGAGTGCCGTAATAACGGGCTTTTTATAAGTGGTTCCGACGATGTTCAAATTGACAATTGTAAGTTTATCGGTAATGGCGAGTCAGGATTTAAGACAGCTCAATATGTAAAAAGAAGTTGGACAAATACAAATTGTTGCTGTAAAAACATGAAAATTTCTAATTGCTATGCTTCCGGACAAGGCTACGATGGGTTTGATCTACAAAATGTCTTCGGCAGTGGTGAATTTATTCACATACCTTCTAACATTTTAGTGTTCAATTGTATTTCTGAGAATAATCGTAGAACAGGATTCATCTCTCAAGGTGGAGGGAATTTTTTTATAAATTGCACTGCTTCAAATAATGGTTCACATGGGTTAGTATCTAAATTTAGTCGTAACGTAAAGATGCTTAGATGTAACGTAACTAATAATCTACAGGTCTTCGATGGCATCGAAATTGGATTGCTTGGACCTGATTGTATTATGGAAGAGTGCGTAGCTAAACATACTCAAGGTAAAGGAAAATATTATCTGATCACTCACGATGTCGTTGATGACAGCATCCATAGGAAAGCTGGGTATTCTATCAAAAATATAGTTGATGATTTTGAAAAATGCAATATAGATAACCGGGTTGTTATAATTAGTTAGTTGGCTTTGTAACGGGAAATTTAAATGAAGAATCCTTTAGTTTCTATATATATACCCACTCATAATCGCTCATGTTTATTGAAGAAAGCTGTCGAGTCGGTGCTGAATCAGTCATATAAAAATATTGAAATTCTAATATGTGATGATGGTTCAACAGATGATACGGAAGAAGTTGTCCAGACTATTATACGTGCTAATTCAAACAAAAGGGTGGTGTATTTAAAAAATGATCAGCCATATGGTGCATGCTATAGTCGCAATAAATGTATAAAAATAGCCAAGGGTGATTATATTACGGGCTTGGATGATGACGATGAATTTACAAAAGATAGAATAGATAGCTTTGTCAGTTATGTTTCAAAAACAAGGAATGAATTTTTAACATCAGGATTGTTGTTTTTTAATGGGGAATTTTATAAGCGAGATAACAGTATTGAAGAGGAAGTCACTCTGAGTGATATGGGGTTTAAAAATGTTATCGGTAATCAAGTATTTGCACCACGCAATATGTTTTTAGAGGTTGGTGGTTTTGATGAGAGTTTTCCTGCCTGGCAAGATTATGATATGTGGTTTAGAATGATTAAAAAATTTGGACCATGTTATAGGCTGGAAAACGCATCATATATAATGAATGTTAGTAGTGAACGGAAGCGTATTACCACGGGAGGAAATGCACATTTAGGTTATATCAAGTTTATTACTAAGCATAAAAATGCACTATCAAATGAACAATTAAAATCACTTTACTTACGTGATATTATTAATAGGAATGACTCTTTATGTCTTAGGGATTTAAATAAATGTCTGTCAAGCAAAACTCTTATTGAGTTGTCAAAATATTTGTTAAGAAAAAAATTCTCCTCATTAGATAGGGTTGTGGCTAAAATAAGAAGTAGAAGAGTGTCATAATTTATCGACAGGTTTTATATTTTCCTTGGTGGATTACATGAATAAGAAATTTGTTATATCATTTTGGTCATTTTTGTTATTATTCATATTGCCTATTTTAGGTTTTTTTACTTCATTTTTGGCATTGAAACCCAATAAAAATAATAATCGTGTTTACTTTATAATGGCACTTTTTTATTTTTTCTTCATGATCAGATATCCGCCATTCTCTGATTCATATTTTAGATATCTTCAATATCAAAGTATTTATTCCTTTTCTGGAGTGTTAAATTCTGGGAATGATATTTTATTTTACTTAACAGCATATTGTGCGAAAAAAGTAGGCGTTGATTTTTTCTTTATTCCGGCTTTATATTCTTTTTTAATGGTATATTTTTCATTGGCTGCATTTGGACTTATTATCACTAAGGAGGTAACTTGTTACAGCGTACGTAAATTCATTTTAGCTCATATAGTGTTTATATCTACATTAAATATCTTAAACTGGGCTGCTGGTATACGGTATGGAATGGCAATGATTTGGATGGTGGCAGGTGTAGTATATTATATCTATAACTCCAGGAAGGTTGGTATTGTGTTAATATGTATGTCAATATTCATGCATTTCTCCATGCTGTTTTTCCTGCCTGTTATTGTATTAAACAATTTATATCAAATTAAAAATAAAAAAATTATTATTCCTGTTTGTATTTTCTTTTATTTGCTTAGTACCGCTGTTTTGCCATTGGTCTTATCAAGTATTAATTTCTGGGGTATAGCGGACCATTCTTCAATTTATGTAGATGGTATGTATGCCAGACAAAATAGCAATTATAATGCGCTATTCTTATCTATGATTGTTTATTTGTTCTTTGGGGTTTTATTGTTGTCTTTTGTATTAGATAAAAACTTTAAATATAAAATAGATAATTTTACAGGAATATCCTGCATGGCTATATTCCTTGCAGCATCTTCTGTCACTGGTTTTGGAAGATTCATTGCGTTATGCAATTTTTTTCTAATCACAAGATTTCTTCTTATAATGTTAGAGAAAAATTATAGTTTAATATCTTTCAGAAATTTGTTTTTAATTTTTTATTGTACTATTAATATTTTTTTGTTCGATATTTATCTTCAAAGAGATCAAATTCTCTTAGCAAAAATGTGGGAAGGCTTATATAAATCACCTGTGACTTTAATAGAATACTCGCAGTCTGATTATAATAAATATTTATATCAAATAAATGCAGATGGGACGTGGATTAAACATGATAGAGATAGTTATTGACAATGTTGTTATTCTATTCATTTCCTCTCGAGTAATATAATATGCTACATAAAAATGAGATTAATTTTAAAGTTTATAATGAAGCAATAGTTCTTCCTTGTAAGAAGAATTACATGCCTAAAAGTTGGGGGGAGGGCGGAGTAATTGATTTTAACCGCGATTTTATTTATGATTCTGGCCTTTATATGAAATGGATCTCTTTCGGAGGTAAATATGAATATGATGAGTCTATTGTTCAATACGAAAACAAGGAGGTCATTTGGTTTGGTTTCTTTTATAAACATTGGGGACATTTTCTCTTAGATTTCTTAAGTAGAATGTGGTATTTAATCGATAATTATAGAGGAGAAGAGATTGTTTATATTAGTCATAATAATATAATTGATTCAAATTATATTGAGTTTTTTAAATTACTAGGTGTCGATGAAGCAAAAATACGGAAAATTACAATACCAACTCGTTTTAAAAAAATAATAATTCCTGAGTTTTCTCGTACAGAAAGTTATTACAATGAACATTATTTGAATTTATTCAAGACTATATCTGAGCGTGTGTTAGCTAAATCAGAAATTGAAACTAAGCGTAGATTTATTGGGAAATCGTTCTATCTTTCAAGATCACTTTTTTCGGATGCATCTAAAAAAGAATTGGGTGAGAAATATATTGAAGAAGCTTTTGTTATGTCTGGCTTTCAATCAATCTCTCCTGAAAAAATGTCATTTAGTGAGCAGATTTTACTCTGGAATCTCGCTGAACGAATCGCCTGTGTCAATGGGACGTTGCCTTTAAATTTTCTATTTGGTAGTAATGAGCTTTCCTTAGTTGTTCTGAATAAAACAAATCTTCCTCATAAAAATTTAGATGATGTGTTAGAAATAAAGAAAAATAAAAACGTTAAGTTTATTGATGTGTATGATGAAAAGTTTGTATGGGCGTCAGAAAATATAGGTGATGGTCCCTTTGTTTTAAAAGTGACACCTTCCTTACAGGAATACCTTGGTTTATATACCTACACAGAAAAGCCATTTCTATCTTTTATTCAAGCATCATATTTTGTTTTTTCGTTTAAGACTCGTATTTTTTTAATAAAAAAAGCAAAGAGCTTAATTAAGAAAATGTTACTGTTGAAACCTCTATCATTTAAAAGAAAATAATTTATGGATAATATATCTATTGTTGTGGTTATTTATGGGAAAGAGTTGATCGATTCTAAGACATTAACATCATTATTAGAATTCGAATTCAAATTTGATTCATTACTTATTTACAATAACGGTCCTGATAGAGTTGAAAAGGATGAGGTGATTTTAACGAAATTGAGAAAAAAATTTGCTTATGTAAATATCGTTGATGATATTACTAATTCTCCCTTGAGTAAAATCTATAATAAATTCCTTAATGGAGTTGAATCTTCATTCTACGTTATTCTTGACGATGATACCGAGATTAATTGTGACTATATGAAATTACTTCAAGTTGATGTTCATAAATATCAATTTGATCTCATAATACCTAAGATTTTATCTTACAATAACGACGAACAGTACTATCCTATTTCAAATGGTATACCTATCAAAACTGATGGCGACATTAGTTCTATGCATAATATTCTCTCAATCAGTTCTGGATTGGTGATTAATAATTCAATATTTTCAAAAATGTTGCTTGGTAAAAATATTTTTGACGAAAGATTTGCTTTTTATGGCGTTGATACTAGTTTCTTCAAAAGAATAACTAGAAATAAGAAAATTAAGATCTGTGTTTCATCATATCTTTTACATTCTTTATCACGGACCGAAGGTTCAGATAATGTATTTAGAAAAAAAGAACGATTATTCGACCTTGCAATCTCTACTAGATGTTATCCAAGTATGTTTAATTATTTCTATTTTATAAAAAAAATAACGATGCTTATTTTTTCCCGTGATTTTAAAATTTTATTTCAGTCAATTAGAGTATTTATTCGAGGCAGACATCCAAAATGTTAAAGTCATTCTCACGCGTTTTCCACGTGTATAATCTCAGACCATTTGGCTTTTTCTTTTCTCTAAAAATTATTAAGTGAGGCCTCTGAATGTCTGTTTTGACAAATGCTAAGTGGAATACTTTCTCTCAGTTTTTTAAAATGTTGGTCCAGCTTGTTAATGTAATTTATCTTGCAAAAATAATCCCACCAGCTGAATATGGTCTTATGGCCATGGCTTTGGTTATAATTAATCTAGGCATTCTTTTACGAGATTTAGGGACGTCGGCCGCAATAATTCAAAGGAAAAGTATTACATTTGAATTAATAAATACTGTTTTTTGGCTAAATGTTTTTATGGGGTTAGTTTTAGCCCTTTTAATAATGATTTCTGCTCCATTTATATCTTCCTTTTATGAGCAGGAGAAGTTATTTCTAGTATTGATCTTATTAAGCCTTACTTTTCCTTTATCAAGCTGCGCTGCTGCACATCTCGCGTTACTAGAAAGAAAATCCCATTTTAAAACTATATCGTTTATTGAAGTGTCCTCTTCTTTAACAGCTGTTATTGTTGCAATAACAATGGCTAATATGGGGTACGGCGTATTTAGCTTGGTTGGCCAAGCAATAGTCCTTAATCTTATGTCCGCTATACAATTCTGGAGAGCTTCAAACTGGCGTCCTTCAATAAAAACATTCATCGATTTTAAAGAATTACGTGGTATTTTTGGATTCAGCGCTAATCTTTCGTTGTTTAATTTTATTAATTATTTTTCAAGAAATGCTGATAGCTTTATTATTGGAAAATATATGTCAGCTACAATTTTAGGGAGTTATAATTTAGCTTATCGATTAATGCTATTCCCTATTCAAACCTTAACATTTGTAGCCAATAGATCATTGTACCCCGTTCTTAGCCGCCATCAAGATAATAATGATTTGATTTCAAGTAATTATTTTAACTGTGTCTTTGTTATCCTAGTTATCACCACTCCGTTAATGAGTGGGCTGGCTTTTTATAGTGTGCCCTTTGTAAGTTTGGTATTTGGAGATAATTGGTTCTTAACTGCTGAAATATTGCGTTGGTTGGCGCCTACAGCTATTATACAAGCAGTGCTAAGTACGACTGGTGCCGTTTTTATGGCAAAAGGACGAACTGATATTCTAATGCGTTTAGGAATATTCGGGACTTTTTTACAAGTTGGCGCTTTTATTATTGGTGCACAATTTGATATAAATACCTTTGCCTTTTGTTATTTTATTGCTAACATCATCAATTTTTTCCCGGTAATGTATCTCCTTTTTAAAGTTATTGAAAGTAGCTTTTTGTCTTTCATTGGTAAAATTTTACCAATCTTTATATCTTCGTTATGTATGCTTATCTTTTTATATGTTCTTAGCGTATTTTATCCGGTTAAAAGCATTGTGAGTTTTGTATTTCTTTTTAGTTTTAGTTTTGCAGGGGCTATATCCTACATTATAATTTTATTTTTGCTTTCTCGGATATTTAGAAGTTTCATTATCTTTAAATTGATAAAAAAATAAACTAAGGTAACAAAATATGAATGAGGTTGTTTTCCTTGTCTTATTATTCTTATCAGTTGCTATGGCTATAATTTTATTGCCTATAATGAATCGTCACTTTACTAAAATTGATATTCCGCGTGGTAGTCGATTCGGTAATATAGATGGGCTGAGAGGGTTTTTGGCAATATTTGTTTTTTTTCATCATTATTATATATTTTATTTTTTGGCGGCTAAGTGGTGAGTGGGTTTCGCCTGGTGTTAGTTTTATAGAAAAATTAGGTGTTGCTTCGGTTAGCTTATTTTTCATGATAACTGTTTTTTATTTCTTAATAAGATATCAGGTGGGGATATAGACTTGAGGAAATTGTTTGTTTCACGTTTCTTCAGGATAATGCCGTTGTATTTACTTGTCTTATTAATTACCGTTTTTTATTCTTTTTTGATTTTCGAATTCCATCTTCATACTTCAGTGCCCATTCTTATTAAAGATGTGGTTAAATGGTTTTTATTTATCGGTGACGAAATAAATTCCTATCCTGATTCGAGAAGGATTACTGCAGGAGTTACTTGGACTTTAAAATATGAATGGGTGTTTTATCTATGCCTTCCGCTTTTATATTTCTTCTTGAAAAATAAATTGCTTATATATGCATTAGTAATGTGTAGTATATTTTTATATTTCCATAATATTCATATTACACCTTTCTTTGAAACTAAATATATTATTTTTTAATGTATGGTGGTGTGGCAAACTTTTTTTATACTAAATTAGGCGGCAACGAGAAAGTTAAGACTTTTATAGAATCGAAGTTATGCTCTTGGGTGGCTTTGATTCTGCTGATGTATTTATTCTTTTCATCTGGTTCAATATTTGATTTCGATATATCCTTTGTGGCCTTTTTGTTCTTTATGCTGGTTGTCTTAGGTAATGATTTATTTGGCGTGTTGAGTTTGTTTTCTTCTAAAATCCTTGGTAAAATAAGCTATAGTATATACTTGTTGCATGGGGTGGTTATTTATTCTTTGTTTTTTGTTTTGTTTGATATAAACATGCATGGTTTTTTTTGAACGATGGTATTTCTTTCTATTTATGCCTGTGTCGACATTGGTGGTTGTTTTGGTATCACTCGTTTCGTTTTCCTTTATAGAAAAAAGGTTTATTTCTTTAGGCAGGGCTATTTCCTCAGGGTATTTTGAGAAAAATAAATCTATTGAGTGAATGTTATTATCACTTATGATGATGTTTGTATTTTTAATGAATGAGTGGCTAATGTTAGCGGGGTATATTAGTCCTGCAAATTGTAACTTTATATATTTTATCGGTTAAAAAATTTTCGAATAGTTGCAGTTAATATTTATCCTATGCGACCGTACTGCTTTGAGTTAAAATCTTCATGTAACAAAGCTGCGAGCTTGTCGCAGTGACCACACCTGACAGGAGTATGTAATGTCCAAGCAACAGATCGGGGTTGTCGGTATGGCAGTGATGGGGCGTAACCTTGCGCTCAACATCGAGAGCCGCGGTTATACCGTCTCCGTTTTCAACCGCTCCCGTGAAAAGACCGAAGAAGTGATTGCCGAGAATCCGGGCAAGAAGCTGGTCCCACATTATACAGTGCAAGAGTTTGTTGAGTCGCTCGAAACTCCACGCCGTATCCTGTTAATGGTGAAAGCGGGCGCAGGCACTGATAGTGCCATCGACTCTCTGAAACCTTACCTGGACAAGGGTGACATCATCATCGATGGTGGTAATACCTTCTTCCAGGATACGATTCGTCGTAATCGTGAGCTTTCTGCTGAAGGCTTTAACTTCATCGGAACCGGCGTGTCCGGCGGTGAAGAAGGCGCGCTTAAAGGCCCCTCAATCATGCCTGGCGGTCAGAAGGAAGCTTATGAACTGGTCGCTCCAATTCTTAAGCAGATTGCTGCTGTCGCTGAAGACGGTGAGCCGTGCGTAACCTATATCGGTGCCGATGGCGCTGGTCATTATGTCAAAATGGTTCATAACGGTATTGAATACGGCGATATGCAGCTTATTGCAGAAGCCTACGCTTTACTGAAAGGCGGTCTGGCGCTTTCTAATGAAGAGCTGGCGCAAACCTTTACCGAATGGAATGAAGGTGAGCTTAGCAGCTATCTCATTGACATCACTAAAGACATCTTCACTAAAAAAGATGAAGAGGGTAAATACCTGGTCGACGTGATCCTCGATGAGGCAGCAAACAAAGGTACCGGTAAATGGACCAGCCAGAGCTCTCTTGACCTCGGTGAACCGCTGTCACTTATCACTGAATCTGTATTCGCTCGCTACATCTCTTCTCTGAAAGATCAGCGTGTGGCAGCGTCGAAAGTTCTTACTGGACCGCAGGCTAAGAGTGCAGGCGATAAAGCGGAGTTCGTCGAGAAAGTTCGCCGTGCTCTGTATCTGGGCAAAATCGTCTCTTACGCTCAAGGTTTCTCCCAACTGCGCGCGGCTTCTGATGAATACCATTGGGATCTGAACTATGGTGAGATCGCGAAAATCTTCCGTGCCGGCTGTATCATTCGTGCTCAGTTCCTGCAAAAGATTACTGATGCCTATGAGCAGAATGCCGGCATTGCCAACCTGCTGCTGGCGCCATACTTCAAGCAGATCGCCGATGATTATCAGCAAGCCCTGCGCGATGTTGTCGCATATGCTGTTCAGAATGGTATTCCGGTTCCGACATTCTCTGCTGCCATTGCCTACTACGATAGCTATCGTTCCGCAGTCTTGCCTGCTAACCTGATTCAGGCGCAGCGTGACTATTTCGGCGCGCATACCTATAAGCGCACCGATAAAGAGGGTGTGTTCCACACTGAGTGGATGGAATAAACTTTATAGTGTCATTTGCCCGGGGTATTAACCCGGGCATAAATTTTCCACAAATAGAATTCCTCTCCTGTAATTAGTACTCCCTTATCCTAATTTTTTAAAAACGTAATTTGCGAATGTTTTTCTAAAGGAAATCATTTAATATGATATTCATATCCTGAGGAATATATTTCGAATTTTATTAGGCTCTGGTAATAAAAGGTAAGTTAAATATGAAGATCCTTGTCACTGGTGGTGCAGGTTTTATTGGTTCTGCAGTCGTTCGTCATATCATTGAAAACACCTCCGACGAAGTTCGCGTAATAGATTGCCTCACCTACGCGGGTAACCTTGAGTCCCTGGCGCCGGTTGCTGGTAATGAACGCTACTCGTTTTCTCAGACAGATATCACTGATGCCAAATCTGTGGCAGAGCAGTTCAGCGATTTCCGTCCGGATATTGTGATGCACCTGGCCGCAGAGAGTCACGTAGACCGTTCTATCGATGGACCTGCTGCATTTATTCAGACCAACCTGATTGGAACTTTCACCCTGCTGGAAGCGGCCCGTCAGTACTGGTCAGCTCTCGATACGGCGCAGAAGCAGACTTTCCGCTTCCACCATATTTCGACCGATGAAGTCTACGGCGACCTGCACGGTACCGATGATCTGTTCACCGAAGAGACTCCGTACGCGCCAAGCAGCCCGTACTCTGCCTCCAAGGCCGGCAGCGACCATCTTGTCCGCGCCTGGAACCGCACCTATGGCCTGCCGGTGGTGGTGACCAACTGCTCCAACAACTACGGCCCGTATCACTTCCCGGAAAAACTTATTCCGCTGACCATCCTCAATGCCCTCACCGGGAAACCGCTGCCGGTCTACGGCAATGGAGAACAGATCCGCGACTGGCTGTACGTGGAAGATCACGCCCGGGCGCTATACAAAGTGGCGACGGAAGGCCGCAGTGGTGAAACGTACAACATCGGCGGTCATAACGAGCGTAAAAACATTGATGTCGTGCGCACCATTTGCGCCATTCTCGATAAAGTGGTTGAACAGAAGCCGGGCAATATCAACCAGTTTGCCGATCTGATTACGTTTGTGAAAGACCGTCCGGGTCATGACCTGCGTTATGCCATTGATGCGGCGAAAATTCAGCGCGATCTGGGCTGGGTGCCCGAAGAGACGTTTGAAAGCGGAATTGAAAAAACCGTCCACTGGTACCTGAACAACACGACCTGGTGGCAGCGCGTGCTGGATGGCTCCTATGCCGGTGAACGTCTTGGCCTGAACAACTAAAAAGGAAAGAAGCATGAAAGGTATTGTACTGGCCGGCGGCTCCGGCACGCGTTTATATCCGATCACCCAGGGTGTTTCCAAGCAGCTACTGCCCATTTATGACAAGCCGATGATTTACTACCCGGTTTCTGTTCTGATGCTGGCGGGAATCAAGGATATCCTGATTATCACCACGCCGGAGGATATGCCCGCATTTCAGCGTCTGCTGGGTGACGGTTCTCAGTTTGGCGTGAATTTCAGCTATGCGATTCAGCCGTCGCCGGACGGTCTGGCGCAGGCCTTTATCATCGGCGAGAAGTTTATCGGTAATGATGCCTGTGCATTAGTCCTGGGCGATAACATCTACTTTGGTCAGAGCTTTGGCCGGAAACTGGATGCGGCGGCCAGCAAAACATCCGGAGCTACGGTATTCGGCTACCAGGTTCTCGATCCGGAACGTTTCGGTGTGGTGGAGTTTGATGAGAACTTTAAAGCGCTGTCGATTGAAGAGAAGCCGCTGAAGCCGAAATCTGACTGGGCGGTGACCGGACTCTATTTTTATGACACCGATGTGGTGGCAATGGCGAAGGAAGTTAAACCCTCAGCGCGTGGGGAGCTTGAGATCACCACGCTGAACCAGATGTATCTGGATCGCGGTGACCTGCAGGTTGAACTGCTGGGCCGTGGTTTTGCCTGGCTGGATACGGGAACCCACGACAGCCTGATTGAGGCCTCTCAGTTTATCCATACCATCGAGAAGCGTCAGGGGATGAAAGTAGCCTGCCTGGAAGAAATTGCTTATCGCAAGCAGTGGCTGAGCGCGGAAGGGGTGGCGGTACAGGCCGAACGGTTGAAGAAAACCGAGTACGGTGCTTACCTGAAACGTCTGCTGAATGAGCATTAATGGCTGCCGGTCATCATTGGGATATTAACGTATGAAAATTTTACTGATTGGCAAAAATGGTCAGGTGGGCTGGGAGCTGCAGCGTGCGTTGTCCACGCTGGGCGAAGTGGTTGCCGTGGACTTTTTTGATAAAACGCTGTGCGGTGATCTGACCAACCTGGAAGGGATCGCGCAGACGGTCCGTACGGTAAAACCGGATGTAGTGGTGAACGCGGCTGCCCATACGGCGGTGGACAAAGCGGAAAGCGAGCGCGAGCTTTCCGATCTGCTGAACGACCGGGGCGTGGCGGTGCTGGCAGAAGAGTCAGCGAAGCTGGGAGCGCTGATGGTGCACTACTCAACGGACTATGTGTTTGACGGCCAGGGAAGCCACTATCGTCTGGAAGATGAGGCGACCGGGCCGCTGAACGTGTACGGCGAAACCAAACGAGCCGGGGAAATCGCGCTGGAGCAGGCGAATCCGCGCCATCTTATTTTCCGTACCAGTTGGGTATATGCCACCCGCGGGGCAAACTTCGCTAAAACGATGCTGCGTCTGGCAGGTGAGAAAGAGGCGCTGTCGATTATTAACGATCAGCACGGTGCGCCAACCGGCGCAGAGCTGCTGGCGGACTGTACGGCAATCGCCATTCGTGAAGAACAGCGCAACCGTGCTGTAGCCGGGACCTATCATCTGGTGGCCAGCGGGGAAACCAGCTGGGCGGAGTACGCGGAATTTGTTTTTGAGGTGGCGCGGTCGCACGGCGCAGAGCTGGCAATCAAAGCAGTAAGCGGTATCCCCACCACGGCCTACCCAACGCCGGCAAAACGTCCGCTGAACTCACGGCTGTCGAATGAGAAATTCCAGCGTGTATTTGGCGTGACGCTGCCGGACTGGCGCCAGGGCGTGGCGCGCGTGGTAACAGAAGTTCTGGGCAAGTAAACGGGCAGAAATATTATGAATATTATTAAGACAGATATCCCTGAAGTGCTGATTTTTGAGCCTCGTGTTTTCGGCGATGCGCGCGGTTTTTTCTTTGAGAGCTTCAGCAGTAAAGTATTTGATGAAGCAGTAGGGCGGAAAGTGGAGTTTGTTCAGGATAACCACTCTCAGTCGCAGAAGGGCGTGCTGCGCGGGCTGCACTACCAGCTTGACCCGCATGCCCAGGGCAAACTGGTTCGCTGCATTGAAGGCGAGGTGTTTGATGTGGCGGTCGATATCCGCCGTTCATCGCCAACGTTTGGTAAATGGGTGGGGGCGGTACTGAGCGCGGAAAACAAGCGTCAGCTGTGGATTCCGGAAGGGTTTGCCCATGGCTTCATGGCGTTGAGCGAAACGGTGCAGTTTGTGTACAAGGCCACGAACTATTATGCGCCGCAGTCTGAGCGGAGCATTATCTGGAACGATCCGGAGATTAATATCCAGTGGCCGGAGATTGCAGACTGTACGCTCTCTTTATCTGATAAGGATTTGCAGGCTCATACCTTAAAGACAGCTGAAGTATATAAATAAGCATAAAATATAGCTTCATTTACTGTATAGGCCCTTTATAGGCCTATACAGTATTTCAGAGACCTTTGGTGTCTTGCTTGACTTACATTGTTCCTGAGAGTAGAAACATCAACAGTTTTGCTTAATTTGCGGCCATCCGCCGCCGTCCAGTTAACTGATTAAAGTGTGATCGAATGAAAATTACTATTTCCGGTACCGGTTATGTTGGTTTATCGAATGGCATCCTGATTGCGCAAAACCACGAAGTGGTGGCGCTGGATATCATTCAATCCAAAGTTGATATGATTAACCAAAAGATTTCTCCGATTGTCGATAAGGAGATCCAGGAATATCTGGCGGAAAAACCGTTGAATTTTCGCGCGACAACTGACAAGCATGATGCCTATCGTGATGCAGACTATGTCATTATCGCTACACCGACTGACTACGATCCGAAAACGAACTACTTCAATACTTCGACCGTTGAAGCCGTTATTCGTGATGTCACCGAGATTAACCCAGACGCGGTAATGATTATTAAATCCACCATTCCCGTTGGTTTTACGCGTGATATTAAAGAGCGCCTGGGCATTGATAACGTCATTTTCTCTCCTGAGTTTCTGCGTGAAGGCCGCGCGCTTTACGACAACCTGCACCCGTCTCGTATTGTCATTGGCGAACGTTCAGAACGCGCGGAGCGTTTTGCTAATCTGCTGAAAGAAGGCGCGATTAAGCAGGATATCCCGACGCTGTTTACCGACTCTACCGAAGCTGAGGCGATTAAGTTATTCGCCAATACCTATCTGGCGCTGCGCGTAGCCTACTTTAATGAACTGGACAGCTACGCTGAAAGCCAGGGTCTGAACAGTAAACAGATCATCGAAGGCGTGTGTCTCGATCCGCGAATCGGTAATCACTATAACAACCCATCCTTTGGCTATGGCGGCTACTGCCTGCCGAAAGATACCAAGCAGCTGCTGGCAAACTACGAATCTGTGCCGAATAACATCATCGGTGCCATCGTAGATGCTAACCGCACGCGTAAAGATTTTGTCGCTGACTCTATCCTGGCGCGCAAGCCTAAAGTCGTTGGTATCTATCGCCTGATCATGAAGAGTGGCTCCGATAACTTCCGCGCTTCCTCAATTCAGGGCATCATGAAGCGTATCAAAGCCAAAGGTATCCCGGTCATTATCTACGAACCGGTTATGCAGGAAGATGAGTTCTTTAATTCCCGCGTAGTTCGCGATTTCGACGCGTTCAAACAAGAAGCTGACGTGATTGTCTCAAACCGAATGGCTGAAGAGCTGTCGGATGTCGCTGACAAAGTGTATACCCGCGATTTGTTCGGTAGTGACTAAATCCCCCCTCTGGCCGGGAGATGCGCTGTCGGCCAGAATTTTCCTCTCTCCTGAAGGGGCAACTATTCGCCTGACGAATCATATTGCCCCTCTTCCCCGGCCCAACGCCCTAAAAAACGTGACCTCGCTTAAATTCTTCAATCGATCATCTTGTCCCAACCATTGAGGTCGGATATGTTAAATTCACCTTGTGAAGAGCTACCGTCACTGTGATGTAGACGCTGGAGATAAGCGCCGGAAGGTAAAACAGAGCCTGCTTGCAGGCTTTTGTTGTTTCTGGATCCCGGTTCTCAGGCGTACTGCGTTGCGGTAAGGCGCTGATTCAAATTTACGCGAGCGAGGGGCGGGATCTTTCAAGGGAAGGGCGCAGGCATAGCAAACACAAGCCATTCATGGCCATGAGAAGAGCGTGCTGATGCTAAGGATATAGTATCAGTTTAATATGACATTTTTATTTTAAAAAGATATCCAATGCCAGCTGTAAAGACTATGCGTATCCCCACCGCTGGCAGTGTTTTATTCTAATATTATTATTTCCTATGCCTGTATTATAATTATATTAAGTTTTCTTTTCACCACTTTCGTTTGTTAAAAGTCAGCTTGGTCTTTTTCTGATCTTTGATATAAGAAATCAGAAAATAGACTGAAACAATCAACAGGATGGCAGCAACTGCTAAGAAAATTATGTTTGCCATAATGCGTACCAGAATGAAAGGAATGTTATAAATCCATTTGCCTGCGAACTAATATCTCTGCAAAAGCATGCCTTTGCCTGCTTAACATAGCCTGAATTTAAGAAAATTCCTATATGGTATTTGTGGTTTTTTTTTGAGAAAAGTGGAAAAAACTTTTTCATTGCCGTTACGTTGAACAATAGCGCTGTGGCCGACTTTGCTGGCAGACTGATGAGCTGGGGATTGTTTGCTTTATAAGGTAATGCTCTTCAGTGAGGGTAATGGAAGTGGCTTAGATGAGAGTTTGTTGAAGGTTTTGTTTGCTTCGTGTTAAATCTGCGTTTAGGTATTGTGTGGTTTCAGCGGCAGGCCATGAATAAATGGCGTCTCTCAACTCGCAGCTGGATGGATAAGTTTATCCAATGACCATTTCAGATATAAAAAAGCCGCAGTAGCGTTCTGCTGCGGCTAAATCCACAATGCCTGATATGACTACGCCTTGTAATAGGCTTTATACCAGTCAACGAAGTTCTTCACCCCCTGGCTAACCGTCGTTTGTGGCCTGAATCCCACCGCATCATACAGCGGCCTGGTATCTGCGCTGGTTTCCAGCACATCGCCGGGCTGTATTGGCATCATATTTTTCTCCGCCACCATCCCCAGAGCCTCTTCCAGAGCAGTGATGTAATCCATGAGCTCAACCGGTGAGCTATTCCCGATGTTATACACCCGGTATGGCGCCGAGCTATCCGCTGGTGAACCCGTTTCAACGGTCCATTCCGGATTAGGCTGCGGGATAATGTCCTGCATCCTTACAACCGCCTCAACGATATCGTCAATGTAGGTGAAGTCGCGCTTCATCTTGCCGTAGTTGTAGACATCAATGCTCTTGCCTTCCAGCATGGCTTTCGTAAACTTGAACAGCGCCATATCCGGACGGCCCCACGGGCCGTAGACGGTGAAGAATCTCAGTCCGGTGGTTGGGATGCCATAAAGATGCGAGTAGGTATGCGCCATCAGTTCATTTGCTTTCTTGGTGGCGGCATACAGCGAAACCGGATGATCAACCGAATCCTCCGTAGAGAACGGCATTTTACGGTTCAGGCCATAGACCGAACTGGATGAGGCATAGAGCAAATGCTCAACGTTGTTGTGTCTGCAGCCTTCAAGAATGTTCAGATAACCAATCAGGTTAGCGTCAGCATAAGCGAACGGGTTTTCCAGGGAGTAGCGAACTCCTGCCTGCGCGGCGAGATGGATCACTCGGTTAAATTTCTCGTTAGCAAAAAGCCGGGCAATACCTTCACGATCCGCGAGATCGATTTTGTGAAAACTGAACAGTGGAGATTGCAGTAAATCCAGACGGGCCTGCTTAAGATTGACGTCATAATAGTCGTTCATGTTGTCGAGGCCGACAACCTCATGACCCGCCTCCAGAAGGCGCTTGCAGGTATGAAAGCCGATGAATCCTGCGGCTCCAGTTACTAAAAATTTCATATTCATCCTCTGGGGTGACTGTGTCCCGCTATCTATTCGTTGATTTTACACTGGCTTGCCGCGTGGATCACCTGCTTTACCGTTGCTGATTATGTTCATGTGTTCGTTGGGGAAGCGCTGGCGTCCGGATATCAATGGGGTTGTACTGGCGTTCTGTAGTTTGAATGAAATTCATTATCCGTGCTTTATGATTAGCAAGATAATGATTGCGTATGGTTTGATCGTGTACTCAGGATTCCCTGTGCTGCCAGAACGGTTTATGCCCCGGAGAAATAACGCAGATTAAAATTGATTTTATGTTTGAGTTTACAATTATTTCACATTGAAGGCGGCTTTTTAAGGTTTTCCTTTTAAAATCAAAGGGTTATTTTAGTTGCTGTATTTTGTTTAAATTATGTTTACCCCCTGAATCATTTGCAATATGAATTGATTGGCAACGTATTTTCATTTTTATTCCTATAGACCAGCGCTATAATGCTGCTGCTCATTTGCATGACCATTGTGTTGTCAGCTTAATCAGCTATCCTGTGCGCAGCATTAAATATGACACTAAACTGATTGTTGGCGTCATTTCAATCAATATTGGAGCACAGTTTGCGCTGATTCATCAGAAGATGAATGGGTAGATAACGGAGACAGAGCCCTGTGACGCATGAAAAACAGGCTTGTCGGAAGAGCGAATTGAGAAATTCCTGATGGATGAGGCGAAAGCAAACAGCGAGAGTGTGCCCCTGCTTGAATCTTTATCGTTTTCAAGCGAGCAACACCCGGTGTCACGGGCGGCCACTTTTTCGACAGCCGCTGTTTAACGTCAGGACGGCGTTGAGCCAGTGCACTGTGGTTGTGATAACCGGCGCTGGAGGTTTGACAGACAAGATAGATGAATCATTACGCAGTTTGGTTGCGACAGCCAAGGGCGGTAGCGTGATTTAAAGCTATCTCATAACATTAAGGGGAGGGGGTATCTGACTGTAAAATAGCAGTTTTTACTGTTTGCCATGAAACAGCACATTAACTGGTCATCTCCAGGTCAGCATCTCACTTGTCCCAGTTCGGTATGCAAGATCTACAATGGTCGGCTGCTGCCAATGTATTAAAGCGGAGACAAAACTCGGGAAAATCTTGCTTTAATCTATGTGCTTAGGTTTTCAGCTCGTATGCTCAAGTCACGGTATCTACCGGCAATCTATAAGTTCGGGCGTTAGAGCTATCGCAGCTGACGGGGGTTTAGTCAGCTACAACGCGAAATCTAAAGTGCATAACAAAATGCTTAAAATTTCGTAGAATAATTTATGAGTATAAAAATGAAGTATAATCTAGGGTATTTATTTGACCTGCTTGTTGTTATCACTAATAAAGATCTAAAGGTACGGTATAAAAGTAGCGTGTTTGGTTATTTATGGTCAATTGCCAATCCTTTGCTTTTTGCGATGATCTACTATTTTATTTTCAAACTGATCATGCGTGTTCAGATACCTAATTATACCCTTTTTCTAATAACGGGGCTGTTTCCCTGGCAGTGGTTTGCAAGCTCAGCAACAAATTCACTTTTTTCATTTATTGCTAATGCGCAAATTATTAAAAAAACTGTATTTCCGCGCTCAGTTATCCCGCTCAGTAATGTCATGATGGAAGGGTTACACTTCTTGTGTACCATTCCTGTCATCGTCGCTTTTCTTTTTGTATACGGTATGCGTCCTTCGCTTTCGTGGCTGTGGGGAATACCGCTCATTGCTATCGGGCAGGTGATATTCACCTTTGGCATATCCATAATCTTTTCAACGTTGAATCTATTTTTTAGAGATCTGGAAAGATTTGTGACTCTCGGTATTATGTTAATGTTCTACTGTACGCCCATTTTATACGCATCCGATATGATTCCGGCAAAATATAGCTGGGTTATTGACTATAACCCTCTGGCGAGTATGATTTTAAGCTGGCGCAACTTATTTATGGATGGGGTTTTAAACTATGAGCATATTTCAGTATTATATTTGACGGGTATAGTGCTGACGGTTATCGGTCTGAGTATTTTTAATAAATTAAAATATCGCTTTGCAGAGATCTTGTGATGGAACCAGTAATTGATTTTAATAATGTGACAAAAGAGTATCCACTTTACCATCATATTGGCTCAGGTATTAAAGATTTAATATTTCATCCCAAAAGAGCATTTCAATTACTGAAGGGCCGCAAATATCTTGCAATTCAGGATGTTTCTTTTACGGTCGGTAAAGGAGAGGCCGTTGCGCTCATCGGGCGAAATGGCGCAGGCAAAAGCACATCTTTGGGGCTGGTTGCCGGCGTGATAAAACCCACAAAAGGATCGGTCACCACGCGTGGGCGAGTCGCTTCAATGCTTGAGCTGGGCGGCGGCTTTCATCCAGAATTGACGGGGCGCGAGAACATTTTTCTTAATGCCACACTTCTTGGGTTACGCCGTAAAGAGGTGCAGCAGCGAATGGAGCGCATCATTGAATTTTCCGAATTAGGAGAATTTATCGATGAGCCGATCCGCGTCTATTCTAGCGGTATGCTAGCGAAGCTTGGTTTTTCTGTTATCAGTCAAGTTGAGCCTGATATTTTGATTATCGATGAAGTGCTTGCCGTCGGCGATATTTCTTTTCAGGCCAAATGTATCAAGACGATTAAAGAGTTCAAAAATCGTGGCGTGACAATATTGTTTGTTAGCCACAACATGAGTGATGTGGAAAAGATATGCGATCGGGTTGTCTGGATCGAAAATCACCGTCTGCGGGAAATCGGTTCTGCTGAAAGAATCATCGAACTTTATAAACAAGCAATGGCCTAAATCTGGTAATTAAATGAATAGTATTAAGATCTATACCTGTCATCATAAGCCGAGCGCATTCCTTAATGCATCGATTATCAAACCATTGCATGTAGGCAAAGCCAACTCCTATAATGATATCGGCTGTATTGGCGATGATACAGGTGATAATATTTCGTTTAAAAACCCTTTTTACTGTGAGTTAACAGCACATTATTGGGTTTGGAAAAATGAATCTCTTTCTGATTATGTCGGCTTTATGCATTATCGCCGACATCTGAACTTTTCCTCAGAGCAGAGCTTTCCCGAAGATAATTGGGGCGTTGTTAATTCACCCGTTATTGATGCAGAGTATGAAAAACAGTTTGGTTTAACCGACACGGCAATCCAGGATTGTATTTCAGGGTTTGACCTGCTGTTACCAAAGAAGTGGTCTGTGACCTCTGCCGGCAGTAAAAATAACCTCGATCATTATGAGAAAGGTGAGTTTTTACATATAAAGGACTATCTGGCTGCCCTGGAGGTTGTCGAAGAGCTTTATCCGGATTATAAAGCGGCTATTCAGCAGTTTAACAATGCCACAGATGGCTATTACACGAACATGTTTGTGATGCACAAAGATATGTTCGTAGATTATTCAGAATGGCTCTTCGCGATTTTGACTAATCTTGAAAGCCGCATCTCTATGAATAATTATAATGCGCAAGAAAAGCGTGTTATTGGACATATCGCTGAACGTCTTTTTAACATTTATATTATTAAGCAGCAGCAAGACCGGGCCCTGAAAGTTAAAGAACTTCAGCGCACTTTCGTGACGAATGAGACATTCAACGGCAAGCTGGAACCGGTTTTTCCTCACGCTGCGCCGATAGTCATCAGTTTTGATGACAACTATGCCATCAGCGGTGGAGCCTTAATCAACTCCATTGTTCGTCATTCTGATAAAAACACCCATTATGATATTGTTGTGCTGGAAAATAAGGTGAGTAACCTTAACAAGCAGCGCTTACTAAAACTGGTCTCGGCCCATACAAACTTTTCACTTCGATTTTTTGATGTGAATGCCTTTACTGAATTGAATGGCGTACATACCCGCGCGCACTTTAGCGCATCAACCTATGCTCGCTTGTTTATTCCGCAGCTTTTCCGTGAATATGAGAAGGTCATTTTTATCGATTCCGATACTGTGGTGAAGGCCGATCTTGCGACTTTGCTTAATGTCGACCTCGGCACAAACCTTGTTGCCGCCGTTAAAGATATCGTGATGGAAGGCTTCGTCAAGTTTGGTGCGATGTCGGAGTCGGCAGATGGCGTGATGCCCGCCGGCGAGTATCTGCAAAAAACGCTTAAAATGACCAATCCGGATGAGTATTTCCAGGCGGGAATTATCGTTTTTAACGTTGCCCAGATGGTGCAGGAAGATACCTTCTCAGCGCTGATTAAGACGCTCAAAGAGAAGAAGTACTGGTTCCTCGACCAGGACATCATGAACAAAGTCTTCTATGGCCGGGTTGAGTTTTTACCGCTGGAGTGGAATGTCTATCACGGTAATGGCAATACGGATGACTTTTTCCCCAATCTCCAGTTCGCAACATATATGCGCTTTTTAAAAGCCAGAAAGCACCCGAATATGATTCACTATGCTGGGGAGAATAAACCGTGGAATACGGACAAGGTTGACTTTTATGACGATTTCCTGGAAAACGTCATCAATACGCCATGGGAAAAAGAGACCTATTTCCGTCAGTTATCTCCGGTAAATTCATCAAGTCCTGCGCAAACTGCAGGGCAAACGCCAGTTCTGCTTCAGACTAAGATCAAAAAAGCGTTGATGCCTTTCCTCAATAAATATGCTCCTGTCGGTTCACCGAGGCGAAACACGATAACAAAATACTACTATAAAGTTAGACGCTCAATTCTTGGTTAAGGCTGCTGGAGTTATATTATGAACAGTAAAAATATTCTCATCGTCGGAGCGGGTTTTTCCGGTGTGGTTATCGCACGCCAGCTCGCTGAACAAGGTCATCACATCAGAATTATTGACCAGCGTGACCACATAGGCGGTAACTCCTATGATGCGCGCGATCCGCAAACTGACGTTATGGTTCACGTTTATGGCCCGCATATCTTTCACACCGATAATGAAACAGTGTGGAACTATGTGACTCAGCACGCTGAAATGATGCCGTATGTGAACCGTGTCAAAGCAACGGTTAATGGCCAGGTGTTCTCTCTGCCGATCAACCTGCATACCATCAACCAGTTTTTTGCGAAGACCTGTTCGCCAGATGAGGCCCGGGCGCTGATTGCCGAAAAAGGGGACAGTTCGATCCTGGAACCGAAGACCTTTGAAGAACAGGCTCTGCGTTTTATCGGCAAAGAGCTCTATGAGGCGTTCTTCAAGGGCTATACCATCAAGCAGTGGGGGATGGAGCCCTCGCAGCTTCCGGCGTCGATTCTTAAGCGTCTGCCGGTTCGTTTTAACTACGATGATAATTACTTTAACCACAGATTTCAGGGCATGCCGAAACTGGGTTATACGAAAATGATTGAGTCAATCGCCAATCATGAAAACATTACCATCGAACTTCAGCAATCGTTTAACGCTGAAGAGAGAGAACAGTACGATCACGTGTTCTATAGCGGGCCGCTGGATGCTTTTTATTCCTATCAATATGGTCGCCTGGGCTATCGTACTCTGGATTTTGAAAAATTCACCTGGCAGGGCGATTATCAGGGCTGCGCGGTAATGAATTACTGCTCGCTGGATGTTCCTTATACCCGTATCACTGAACATAAGTACTTTTCGCCCTGGGAATCCCATGAGGGATCGGTCTGTTACAAGGAATACAGCCGCGAATGTGGTGAAAAGGATATCCCTTATTATCCGATTCGTCAGATGGGAGAGATGGCTTTACTCGATAAATATTTGTCCCTCGCGGAAAATGAAAAGAATATGACGTTTGTTGGCCGCCTTGGAACCTATCGATATCTGGATATGGATGTCACTATCGCTGAAGCATTAAATACAGCCGATAAGTACTTGTCCTCCCTTAGCAGTAATGAGTCTATGCCAGTATTTACGGTTTCTGTGCGATGAATTGCTCCGCATTAATAGTCACGTATAATCGTTTAGAGAAGTTAAAGCTGACTATTGCCAACACGGTGAAATTAAATTTTACCGCGATTGTTGTTGTCAATAACGGGTCCACGGATGGAACCCAGGCCTGGTTAGCCACCCTTAGCGACCCGCGAGTGATTGTCCTTAATCTGCCATCCAACAGCGGTGGCGCGGGTGGCTTTAAGGCCGGGAGTCAATATTTATGCGACAACGTCGATAGCGACTGGGTTTTCTTTTACGATGATGACGCCTGGCCCGAGAGCGATGCGCTGGAAAAATTTGCCCAGCTAGAAAAGGCTAACTGTCGGGTGTTCACCGCTTTGGTCAAGGATCTTCAGGGGCAACCCTGTCCGATGAACATGCCTTTTGCCAAAGTTCCGTCGTCGTTTATGGACACATTACGCTACATCAGAAATCCTGCGGAGTTTCTTCCGTCAGTTTCCCGGGCGTGTGCGGTACAGACGGTTTCCTTTGTCGGTATGATTATTCAACGAGATGTGCTGCAAAAGCGTCTCCACAGTATTCACGACGAGTTATTTTTATATTTTGACGATCTCTATTTTGGCTATCAGCTGACATTAGATGGCGAAGCTATTCGCTATTCTCCCGAGGTCATCTTTACCCATGATGTGAGTATCCAGGGGAAACGTATTGTTCCCGAATGGAAGGTTTATTATCTTTGTCGAAATCTTATTTTGGCGAAGAGAATTTTTCCGCGAGTTGCCATTTTTAGCCGTCTCTCAATCCTTTTACGGTTGATTAAATATGTATCAATATTGCCATGGCAACGCAATAAATTGTTATATTTTAAATACTTGCGTCGTGGAATTATCCATGGTGTAAAAGGAATCAGCGGTAAGAATCATTAAGTGGATATAGCAATGAAAAAACTGTGTTATTTCATAAACTCGGATTGGTATTTTGATTTGCACTGGATTGATCGTGCGATCGCCGCCCGAGATGCTGGTTATGAGATTCACATCATCAGTCATTTTGTCGACGGTAAAGTGCTGAATAAATTTAAAACATTCGGTTTTAAGTGTCATAATGTTCCACTTGATGCTCAATCATTTAATGCATTAACTTTCTTTCGGGCCTTTTTTGCCTCCCGAAAGCTCATTAAAGAAATTAATCCCGATCTTTTACACTGTATCACTATTAAACCCTGTCTGATCGGTGGGCTCCTGTCCAGGACAAACAACCGTCCCGTCATCGTGAGTTTTGTCGGTCTGGGCCGTGTATTTTCAGGTGATACGGGTTTGCTTAAGCTATTGCGCAATATCACCATCATGGCCTACAAATATATTGCCAGTAATAAGCGCAGTATATTTATGTTTGAGCACGATAAAGATCGTAAAAAACTGGCGGGTTTTGTCGGGATTGACTATCAGCAGACTATTGTCATCGATGGCGCGGGTATCAATCCGGAGATCTATAAATATTCTCTGGAGCAGGAGCGTGACGTTCCGGTTGTGCTGTTTGCCAGCAGAATGCTCTGGAGTAAAGGGCTCGGGGATTTAATTGAAGCCAAGAAAATCCTCGAAGCAAGAAATATTCATTTTACGCTAAACGTCGCCGGGATACTCGTTGAAAACGATAAGGATGCTATATCCCTTGCGGTGATCCAGCAATGGCATAAAGAAGGCCTGATTAACTGGTTGGGTCACAGCTCTAACGTTTGCGACTTGATCGAGGAGTCGAACATTGTGGCATTACCTTCGATCTATTCCGAAGGCGTGCCGCGTATTCTGCTTGAGGCTTCCTCGGTTGGCCGGGCCTGCATTGCCTACGATGTTGGCGGCTGCGATAGCCTGATCATTAATAACGATAACGGCATTATCGTGAAAAGTAACTCTCCGCAGGAGCTGGCCGATAAGCTTGAATTCTTGTTAGCCAATCCCAAAGCACGAGTAGAGATGGGTATCAAAGGACGGCAACGCGTTCAGGATAAGTTTTCTAGCGGTATGATCATTAGCAAGACCTTAAAGACTTATCATGATGTGGTTCAGGGATGATGTAACGCAAGAGATTACAGCTTCATGTAAATCAAACACCTCCGAAGCGGTTGCATTTTAAGCTATGTAACTGCTCAGCAAACGCATGATGAGTTTAATGATTGCGTGCCACTTATTTTGAAGGTGATTGAATGTCTGATGAATCAAGTAACGTTATTGTATCCGTTATTATCCCTGTCCATAACGCCGCGGAGTATATTGCTGAGACGCTTACTACGGTGTTAGCCCAGTCTTTAAAAGAGATTGAGATTATCCTTGTTAACGATAGCTCAACGGATAATACGCTGGATATTGTCACTAAAATAGCCAGTGAAGATTCGCGAGTCCGGGTTATCACCAACCCGAGCAACGTCGGTGGCGGCGAATCGCGAAATATTGGCTTACGAGTAGCGACCGGCGAATACATCATTTTCCTCGACGATGACGATTACGCCGATAAAGAGATGTTAAAGAGAATGTCCGACCGGGCTACGGCCCTGCAAACGGATGTTGTTATCTGCCGGTGCCAGTCAGTCGATTTGCAAACCAATACCCGTTCTCCCATGCCTTTGTCGGCGCGTGAGGATTTACTGCCTGAAAAAGAGGTCTTCTCTTCACGGGAAATTGCTGACGATTTTTTCAGAGCCTTTATATGGTGGCCATGGGATAAGCTTTTCAGACGCGAGGCTATCCTGGCAATGGGCCTGGAGTTTCAACCGCTGAGAACCACAAACGACCTGTACTTTGTGAGTTGTTTCATGCTGTTAGCAAATCGCATCTCTCTGGTTGATGAGATCTTAATCTCTCATACTATCCACCGCGCTGAGTCGCTTTCCTCCACCAGAGAAAATTCGTGGCACTGCGCGCTGCAGGCATTAACTTCGCTACGTTTGTTTATGCAAGATCGTGATTTACTGGCGTCCAGAAGTCGTGATTTTAATAATTACGCCGTTGTTTTTCTTGAGTGGCATCTCAATACGATTTCTGGCGGTACGTTTAACCCGTTGTTTAATGAAGTAAAGTCGTTCATCTTATCTTTAGAAATCGACTGTGATGACTTTTATGATGACTTTATCAAAGCTGCGTATGGCCGGATCGTTAATCAGTCAGCGGAAGAGTATATTTTTTCACTGAAAGACAGAGCGTTACGCGAGCTTGAACATGCACAAATGTTGAACTCAACGCTGCAGGAAGAAATGACTTTTCTTAAACAGTCGACGGTATCTCAGCGAAGTGAAATTGATGTTCTGAAGGCGCAGGTTAGCGATAAAACCACCATTATCCACGAGCTCGAACAGCGGAATGCGCGTTTAGAGGAAGAGTATCAAACTCAACAACAGAAATTGCTCAGCATTGAAAATGCGTACCATGAGCTGACTCAGCGCTATACAGATTTAGTCTCATCTTTGTCATGGAAAATGACGAAACCATTGAGGCTAGTTAAAGAAATAACCGCACGAAAAAAGTCATGACGTCGATAAACCGGTGATATCAACCAGCGCGCTGGCGATGTTGATATTGCAAGGGAGGCGTCATGCCGCCTCCCTTTGATGACTTACTTATGCCTGCTCCGCAGGTTTTCTACCACATCCGTTAAATTCAGCCCCTGATCCTGCAGCAGCACCAGCAGGTGATACATCAAATCCGATGCTTCATTCTTCAGTTCGAACTGGTCATGCACCGTCGCGGCCAGCGCGGTCTCAACGCCTTCTTCCCCCACCTTCTGCGCAATACGTTTGGTGCCGCTGGCGTACAGCTTCGCGGTATAGGAGCTCTCCGGATCGGCGTGTTTGCGTTCCGCCAGCAGCTGCTCCAGCTGATATAAGAACAGCCACTGATGGCCGGTTTCGCCAAAGCAGCTTGAGGTGCCTTTATGGCAGGTTGGGCCAATCGGATTAACCAGCGCCAGCAGGGTATCGTTATCGCAATCCGGGGTGATGCTCACCACGTTGAGGAAATTGCCCGACGTTTCCCCCTTGGTCCACAGACGCTGTTTGGTCCGCGAATAAAAGGTCACCTTGCCGGTCTCTTCGGTTTTCGCCAGCGCATCCTGATTCATATAGCCCAGCATCAGCACTTCACCAGAAACGGCGTGCTGCACGATGACCGGCATCAGACCGTCGGTTTTTTGCCAATCCAGCTGTTCACTTAACATACCCTAATCTCCACGCCCTGTGCTGCCAGGTACGTTTTCAGTTCACCAATGTTGATAATTTGCTTGTGGAACACCGAGGCGGCCAGCGCGCCGTCGACGTTGGCGTCGCGGAAGGCTTCCAGGAAGTGCTCCATGGTGCCCGCGCCGCCGGATGCAATCAGCGGCACGTGGCACACGGCGCGGACCTTGCTTAACTGCGCCAGATCGTAGCCGTTACGCACGCCGTCCTGGTTCATCATATTGAGGACGATTTCGCCGGCCCCGCGCTTTTGCACTTCCTGCACCCAGTCCAGGGTTTCCCACTGCGTCACCCGCGTCCGGCTCTCATCGCCGGTATACTGGTTGACGTGATACTTACCGCTCGCGGCGTCAAACCAGGTATCGATGCCCACCACAATACACTGCACGCCGAAACGGTCGGCCAGGCGGGTAATCAGCGTCGGATCCGCCAGGGCAGGGGAGTTGATGGAGATTTTATCCGCGCCGAAGGAGAGGATTTGCGCCGCATCGTCCAGCGACTTAATGCCGCCGGCGACGCAGAACGGAATGTCGATCACTTCCGCGACCCGCGATACCCAGCTTTTGTCCACCACGCGGCCGTCGCTGGAGGCGGTGATATCGTAGAACACCAGCTCATCCGCGCCTTCGTCGGCATAGCGTTTTGCCAGCGGGACGATATCACCGATGATTTCGTGATTACGGAACTGCACGCCTTTCACTACCTGGCCGTCGCGAACGTCGAGACAGGGGATTATCCGTTTTGCCAGCATTGAATGGCCTCCGTTACGTTAAATTTACCTTCCAGCAGCGCCCGGCCGACAATTACCCCGCGCACTCCGGTTCCGCGCAGCGCGGCGATATCATGCAGATCGCCAATGCCCCCGGAAGACTGAAACGCGACCTGCGGATAGCGGGCGCAGACTTCTTCATACAGCGAGACGTTAGACCCGGCCAGCGTCCCGTCGCGGGAAATATCGGTACACAGCACGTGCTGCAGGCCGACGGACTGATAGCTCTCCACCAGCTCCTCCAGGGTTACGCCGGAGTTCTCCTGCCAGCCGCTGACCGCCACCTGCTTGCTGCCTTCCGCGTCAATCCGCACGTCAAGCGCCAGCACCAGATGCTGCGGGCCAAAACGCGTAAACCAGCCTTTCACCACTTCCGGCGACTTCACCGCCGTCGAACCCACCACCACGCGCGCCACGCCTGCATCAAGCAGGGCGGCCACGTCTTCTTCCGTCCGCACGCCGCCGCCAACCTGCACCGGCACGTTCACGCCGGCAACCAGCGTTTTCAGCAGCGGGATCTGGCGCTTCGCCGGATCTTTCGCCCCGGTCAGGTCGACCAGGTGCAGCACTTCGGCCCCCTGGGCGGCATAGGATTGCAGGCGCGGCAGCGGGTCGTTACCGTAGTCGCGCTGCTGAGCGTAATCGCCCTGATGGAGACGGACGACCGTGCCGTCAATTAAATCTAAAGCAGGAATGATCATCACATCTCCAGGAAGTTTTTCAGCAGCTGCGCCCCGGCGCTGCCGGAGCGTTCAGGGTGGAACTGGACGCCAAAGAAGTTATCTTTCTGCACCGCCGCGGTGAAGGCCTCGCCGTAGCTGCACTGGGCGATGGTATTGACGTTGACCGGCATCGCGTAGCTGTGGACGAAGTAAAAATACGCCCCGTCTTCAATGCCGCGAAACAGACGATCGCCCGCTTTGGCATATACCCGGTTCCAGCCCATATGCGGTAGCGGCAGGCCGTGGTCGGTCATTTTCGGCACCTCCTGGTCGATAATGCCCAGCAGGTCAACGCCGTTATTCTCCTCGCTGCGTTTTCCCAGCAGCTGCATGCCGAGGCAAATGCCCAGCACCGGCTGGGTACAGGCTTTAATCAGCTCGATCAAATCGCGCTCGCGCAGCTGGTCCATCGCCGCCTGAGCCGTGCCCACCCCCGGCAGAAACAGTTTATCGGCGCGCAGCACCACATCCGGGTCGCGGCTGACCTGCGGCTCGTAGCCGTGGCGGCTCACCGCGGATTTCACCGAATTGAGGTTGGCGCAGCCGGTATCGAGGATCACCACGTTCATCAGAGTACCCCTTTCGAAGACGGCAGCGTGTCGCCCTGGACGCGAATCGCCTGGCGTAGCGTGCGGCCGAAGGCCTTAAACAGGCTCTCTACGCGGTGGTGGTCGTTTTTGCCCTTGGTTTTCAGGTGCAGAGTGACCGCCATGGTATAGGAGAGCGAGCGGAAGAAGTGTTCCACCATCTCGGTGCTCAGATCGCCAACGCGCTGATAGGTAAAGTCGGCTTTGTATTCGAGGTGCGGACGGCCGGAGATATCCAGCGCGCAGCGGGCCAGGCATTCGTCCATCGGCAGCACAAAGCCGAAACGGCCAATACCGCGTTTGTCGCCGAGGGCCAGCTTCAGCGATTCGCCCAGCGCGAGCCCGGTATCTTCCACGGTGTGGTGATCGTCGATATAAAGATCGCCGCCGACGTTAATCTCCAGGCGGAAGCCGCCGTGGGTGGCGATTTGGTCAAGCATATGATCGAAGAAGCCGACGCCGGTGGAGATTTTGCTGCCGCCTTCGCGGTCCAGCCACACTTTCACATCCACCTGGGTCTCTTTGGTGATGCGCTCAACGTGGGCGTAGCGGTCGCGGCGGGTTAGCTGTTCGCAAATGGTCGGCCAGTCCAGCTTTTCGCGGTCATAGCGCAGGCCGGTAATGCCCATGTTATCCGCCAGCTGGATATCGGTCGCGCGGTCGCCAATCACGTAGCTGTTGGCGGTGTCCATCACCCCTTGCTCCAGCCACGGCAGCACCAGTTTGGTTTTCGGCTTGCGGCAGTCGCAGTTATCCGCCGGGAGATGCGGACAAATCAGCACCTCGTCAAAGTTGACGCCCTGCGAGGCGAAAATCTGCATCATCAGGTTGTGCGGGCCGTCGAACTCGTCCTGCGGCAGGCTGGCGGTTCCCAGCCCGTCCTGATTGGTGATCATTACCAGCCTGTACCCTTCCTGCTGCAGCTTCAGCAGGGCCGGGATCACCTGCGGCTCAAACGCCAGCTTATCGAAGCGGTCTACCTGAAAATCAACCGGTGGCTCGGAAATCAGCGTACCGTCACGGTCAATAAAGAGAAACTTCTGGGTCATACATTCTCCGCAGTCAAAGCGTCAATGACGCGCTGGCTCTCTGCACGGGTACCGATAGTGATACGCAAACAGCCGCTTAATGAAGGTTGTTTATTCTGGTCACGTAAGATAATGCCCTGATCCCACAAAGATTTAAATACCGCGCTGGAGGCGGTGATCCGCGCCAGAACGTAGTTGCTCTCGGAATCGAACACCTCTTCAACGCAGGCAATGCTGCGCAGCTGGCTGACCAGATAATCGCGTTCGGCGAGGATCTGCGCCACGCGCGCCCGCATGGCGGCAATGCCTTCCGCGCTGAGCGCCTGGGCGGCGATGTCGGCGACCGGCGTCGAGAGCGGATAAGGTGCGATAACCTTCATCAGCACGTTAATCACCTCGGCGTTGGCGAGGGTAAAGCCGCAGCGCAGTCCGGCCAGGGCGAATGCCTTGGAGAGGGTACGCAGAATCACCAGGTGCGGATACTCGTTGAGCCAGGTCGCCAGCGTGGCCTGCGGGCAGAACTCAATATAGGCTTCATCCGCGACCACGATGGCTTTACCGCGCGCCATCTCCAGCAGGGTGCGAAAATCTTTCGGGTTGATAATCTGCCCGGTCGGGTTATTCGGGCTGCAGACGAACACCACTTTCACGCCGTCAAGATTGGCCGCGATGCCCGGCAGATCCAGCTGCCAGTCGGCGAGGGTGGGCACCGTACGGCAGGTCACGCCGATGGTTTCGGCGCTGACGCTGTACATGCCGTAGGTCGGCGGGCAGTAGAGCACTGCGTCCTGCCCCGGCTCGCAGAAGGCGCGGATCAGCAGTTCAATGCCTTCATCGGCGCCGCGGCTGACCAACACCTGCTCCGGCTTGACGCCCGCATACTGCGCGTAGCGTTCAATGACCGCTTTCGGCTGCGGTTCCGGATAGCGGTTCATCGTCTGCTCGGTCAGCTGAAACGCGACCGCGGTCGGGAATTCGTTGGCGTTCAGCCAGACGTCGCCTTTACCGCCCAGACGGCGAGCAGATTGATACGGCGTCAGCGCGCGGACGTTGGCGCGGGCTAAATCTTCGATGCTCATGCTTGCTCCTTAAGGGCTGCGACGCGCAGCGTAACGGCGTTTTTGTGGGCGTCCAGACGCTCGGCGGCGGCCAGAATCTCAATCGTTGAGGCGAGGGCGGCAAACCCGTCGCGCGACAGCTCCTGCACGGTCATGCGTTTCTGAAAATCCGCCAGGCCGAGGCTGGAGCAGGTGGCGGTGTAGCCGTAGGTCGGCAGCACGTGGTTGGTGCCGGAGGCGTAATCGCCGGCGGACTCCGGCGACCAGTCGCCGAGGAATACCGAACCGGCGCTGGTAATGCCGTTGACCAGTTCGCGGGCGTTGCGGGTCTGAATAATCAGGTGCTCCGGACCGTACTGGTTGGAAATCTCCACGCACTGGGCGATATCGCGCGCCACGATGATGCGGCTGGCGGAGAGTGCCCCGCGGGCCGTTTCCGCACGGGACAGCGCGGCCAGCTGGCGCTCAACGGCTTGCGCGACGCGGGTGGCCATCTCGCTATCCGGCGTCAGCAGGATCACCTGCGAATCCGGGCCGTGCTCCGCCTGGGAAAGCAGGTCAGAGGCGACGAAATCCGGAGTGGCGCCGCTGTCGGCGATCACCAGCACTTCCGACGGCCCGGCGGGCATATCGATAGCCGCGCCGTCAAGACGCTGGCTGACCTGGCGCTTGGCTTCGGTCACGAAGGCGTTGCCCGGGCCAAAGATTTTATCGACCTTCGCCACCGATTCGGTGCCGAACGCCAGGGCGGCAATCGCCTGCGCGCCGCCGACGTTAAAGATATTGCGCACGCCGCACAGCTGGGCGGCATAGAGGATTTCATCGGCAATCGGCGGCGGCGAGCATAGCACCACCTGCTGGCAGCCCGCGATGCGCGCCGGCGTGGCGAGCATCAGCACCGTGGAGAACAGCGGCGCCGAGCCGCCGGGAATATATAAGCCGACGGAGGCGATAGGGCGGGTCACCTGCTGGCAGCGTACGCCCGGCAGGGTTTCCACATCGACGGCCTGCAGCCGCTGCGCGTTGTGGAAGGTTTCGATATTTTTGACCGCCACGGCCATCGCCTGCTTGAGCTCGTCGCTCAGGCGCGCGCCGGCGGCGGCAATCTCTTCGTCGCTGACCTTCAGCGCCTTGACGTCGGTTTTATCGAACTTCGCGCCGTATTCGCGCAGGGCCGCATCGCCGTTATCTTTAACGTTATTCAGGATCTCCGACACCGTCTTGCTGATGCTCTCGGAGGCGGAAATGGCCGGGCGCGTTAAGAGCTGTTGCTGTTGTTCTGCGCTACAGCCGTTCCAGTCGATAATTGTGTTGAAGCTCATGGTTGTTTCCCCTGTTTATCCCGTGACCGACTCGCCGGTTTACTCCATCATCTTCTCAATCGGCAGGACCAGAATGGAGCTGGCGCCCAGCGCTTTCAGTTTTTCCATGGTTTCCCAGAACAGGGTTTCGCTGCTCACCATGTGCATCGCCACGCGCTGCTTGTCACCCGCCAGCGGCAGAATGGTCGGGCGCTCGGCGCCGGGCAGCAGGGCGACCACTTCTTCCAGGCGCTCGGTCGGCGCGTGCATCATGATGTATTTTGATTCGCGGGCCTGAATCACTCCCTGAATACGGGTCAGCAGGCGGTCGATCAGCTGCTGTTTGCTATCGGCCATCTCGCCGTCGCGCTGGATCAGGCAGGCTTTGGAGCGGAACATCACTTCCACTTCGCGCAGGCCGTTCGCTTCGAGAGTCGCGCCGGTTGATACCAGGTCGCAAATCGCGTCGGCCAGACCGGCGCGCGGAGCCACTTCAACCGAGCCGTTCAGCAGGCAGGATTTGAACGAGATGCCTTTCTGGTCAAGGTAGCGCTTCAGCAGGTGCGGGTAGGAGGTGGCGATGCGTTTGCCGTCCAGCGCCGCCGGGCCGTCCCAGGGTTCATCCGCCGGGGTCGCCAGCGACAGGCGGCAGCCGCCGAAGTCGAGACGGCGCAGGGTGAAGTAGCGCGGGTCTTCGCCCTGAGCGCGGCGGCTCAGCAGCTCTTCCTCCAGCACGTTTTCGCCGATAATCCCCAAATCGACCACGCCGTCCATGATAAGGCCCGGAATATCGTCGTCACGCACGCGCAGAATATCGATGGGCATATTTTCCGCCAGCGCGATCAGGCGCTGGGTGTGCAGATTCACTTTGATGCCGCAGCGGCTGAGTAATTCGCGTGAATCTTCGCTTAAACGCCCTGATTTCTGAATAGCTATGCGTAAACGGCTGTTGTCTAACATTCTTATTTTCCTCTGTAACCCTGTCTGAATCTGTCCGAATTCGGTCCAAAAAAAAGCCCCCGGAAGTGAATCTTCCGGGGGCTCTCTTTGCGTTCATGCACCACTGGAAGATCCAAACGTCTTCCAGCACACATCGCCTGAAAGACTAGTCAGGATGATGGTGATGATGGTGGTTTTTAAATTGAACGCTGTTCATAAAATTCTCTGTGAATGACTATGCATTTGATGCCTTTTAACCTAAACCACTTCGCTCGCATAAAGCAAGGGCTTTTTTCTATCATTAATTGATTTCATATTGACCTAAGAAATTGTCAGCTGCCGCCGGCTGGCGTAGCCTTAAGTCAGCACAGCGAAAATTCAGGAGCAAGGGGATGAAAAAGGTCGCAATTGTAGGTTTAGGATGGCTGGGTATGCCGCTTGCGCTGTCGTTGATGTCGCGGGGATGGCAGGTGACCGGCAGTAAGACCACGCAGGATGGCGTCGAGGCGGCACGGATGTGCGGCATCGACGGCTATCCGCTGCGTCTGGAGCCGCAGCTGGTCTGCGACACCGAAGATCTGGATGCCTTAATGAACGTTGACGCGCTGGTCATTACCTTACCGGCGCGGCGAACCGGACCGGGAGAGGACTTTTATCTTCAGGCGGTACAGGAGATCGTCGATACCGCGCTGGCGCATCATGTGCCGCGCATCATATTCACCAGCTCAACGTCGGTTTACGGCAACGCCAGCGGCACGCTGAAAGAGAACTCGCCCCGCAACCCGCAAACCGCCAGCGGGCGGGTGCTGAAAGAGCTGGAGGACTGGCTGCATAACCTTCCCGGCACCTCGGTGGACATTCTGCGCCTCGCCGGGCTGGTGGGGCCGTCTCGTCATCCGGGGCGCTTTTTTGCCGGAAAATCCGCGCCGGACGGCCAGCACGGCGTCAATCTGGTGCATCTTCAGGATGTGATTGCCGCGATCGAACTGTTACTGCAGGCTCCGAAAGGCGGGCGCATCTATAATATATGTGCGCCTAAGCATCCCGCGCGCGGCGTCTTTTATCCGCAGATGGCCCGCGAGCTTGGGCTTCCCGTCCCCGTATTCTCTGATAACCCGGAGAACGGTAGCGGTAAGATCGTAGATGGCAGCCGTATTTGCAACGAACTGGGGTTTGAGTACCAATACCCCGATCCGCTGGTCATGCCGATGGAGTAATGCGCCAGCGGTGAATCGCGTACCGTAAGGGGGTAGCGATGAAACCACTGCTGGATGTGCTCGTCATTCTTGATGCCCTCGACAAAGAGGGCAGTTTTGCCGCCGCCTCGGCGAAGCTCTATAAAACGCCGTCGGCGCTGAGCTACACCATTCATAAGCTGGAAAGCGATCTCAATATTCAACTGCTTGACCGCAGCGGCCACCGGGCGCGCTTTACCCGTACCGGGCAGATGCTGCTGGAAAAGGGGCGCGACGTGCTGCACACCGCCCGCGAGCTGGAAAAGCAGGCCGTCAGGCTGCATCAGGGCTGGGAAAATGCGCTGATACTCAACGTCGACGCCACCTTTCCGTTCCCGCTGTTGGCTCCCGCGATCGCGGCGTTTTATCACCAGCATCACGCTACCCGCCTTGAATTCCGCCGCGATACCCCGGGCGCAAACTGGCAGATGCTGATGGAAGGGCGGGCGGATCTTCTGCTCGGCGTGCTGGGCGACCCGCCGGCGCTCAGCGGCTGCGGCTCTGTTCTGCTGGGAGAGGTGGCGCAGGCGTTTGTTGTTGCGCCCCGGCATCCGCTTGCGCAGATTGCCGGCCCGCTGGGCTGGCGGACGTTGCGCCGTCATCGGGCGATTGTGGCCGACGGCGCGTGGCCGCAGATTGACGCTCAGGATAGCCTGGCGGTATTCGATCTTTCCGCCCGGCTGACGCTGCTGTGCGCCGGACTGGGATGGGGCTATTTGCCGCTATTTCAGGTACAGCCTTTCATCGCCCGCGGCGAGCTACAAATATTAAAAACGACGGTGCCTGAACCGGTCAATCGCGCGTGGATAGGCTGGAATGAAGATATTTGCGGGCAGGCGGGCGAGTGGTGGCGAAAGGAGATATTAGCAAATAGTGCTATCCATCAGGTCTATAATACTAAAATCGTATGAATATTAATCTGTTAGAGAATCGCCGTAATTATTAAGCCTTGTAACATCTTGTCATCGTGCCAGTAGTTGTTGCAAAATACGCGTCCTGAAAATCAGAAACTGGCCGACGCTTTTTTAAAGTGTCGGTTATTTTTTTGGTTGAAAGACACATCATTCAATACCAAGAGGCCGGGCTTCGTACCGGATAGATATTTACTAAAAACCGACAGTGGTTGTCGCTGAGGAATACAAAGAAATGGGGCAATTTTTTGCTTACGCGCTGGCGTTCACCGTAAAAGGGGATAACTATGTCGCATAACGCTACTCCAAAAACCTCTCGCGTGGAATTACGTAAAACGCTTACGTTGATTCCGGTTGTCATGATGGGCCTGGCCTATATGCAGCCGATGACGCTGTTCGATACGTTTGGTATCGTCTCTGGATTGACTGATGGTCACGTTGCGACGGCTTACGCCTTCGCGCTGATCGCCATTCTTTTCACGGCGCTGAGCTACGGTAAACTGGTTCGCCGTTTCCCGTCGGCGGGTTCCGCTTATACCTACGCGCAGAAATCCATTAGCCCGGCCGTTGGCTTTATGGTTGGCTGGTCATCGCTGCTGGACTACCTGTTCATGCCGATGATCAACATTCTGCTGGCGAAAATTTACTTTGAAGCGCTGGTGCCTTCTATTCCATCGTGGATCTTCGTTGTCGCGCTGGTGGCCTTTATGACCATCTCCAACCTGCGCAGCATCAAGACCGTGGCGAACTTCAACACCCTGATCGTTATCCTGCAGATGGGCATCGTGGCGGTGATTGTTGGCCTGATTATCTACGGCGTTATGCACGGCGAAGGCGCGGGCACGCTGACCAGCACCCGTCCGTTCTGGTCTGAAGGCGCGCACGTGGTGCCGATGATTACCGGCGCGACCATTCTGTGCTTCTCGTTCCTCGGCTTCGACGGTATCTCTTCGCTGTCTGAAGAGACCAAAGACGCAGAGCGCGTGATCCCGAAGGCTATCTTCCTGACCGCGCTGATTGGCGGCCTGATCTTTATCGGCGCTTCCTACTTCCTGCAGCTGTACTTCCCGGATATCTCACGCTTTAAGGATCCGGACGCATCGCAGCCTGAAATCATGCTGTACGTGGCGGGCAAAACCTTCCAGTGGGGCGTGCTGATTTTCTCCAGCGTCACCGTACTGGCGTCCGGCATGGCCGCGCACGCGGGCGTTTCCCGTCTGATGTACGTGATGGGCCGCGACGGCGTGTTCCCGACGCGCTTCTTCGGCTACGTGCATCCGAAATGGCGGACTCCGGCGTGGAACGTACTGCTGGTTGGCGCAATTGCGCTGCTGGCGATTAAATTCGACCTCGTCACGGCGACGGCGCTGATTAACTTCGGTGCGCTGGTGGCGTTCACCTTCGTTAACCTGTCGGTGATCTCCCAGTTC
Source organism: Klebsiella sp. CB_Kp196 (assembly GCF_040061575.1). Taxonomy (NCBI): domain Bacteria; kingdom Pseudomonadati; phylum Pseudomonadota; class Gammaproteobacteria; order Enterobacterales; family Enterobacteriaceae; genus Klebsiella; species Klebsiella sp. CB_Kp196. The sequence continues at coordinate 88,739 of NZ_JBEAFH010000032.1, read as the reverse complement.
TGGATCCGTGAAAAGCGCAACAAAACGCTGAAAGACCACTTCAACTATCTGGTTCTGCCGGTGTGCGGCGCGCTGACCGTTGGCGCACTGTGGATCAATCTGGAAGAGAGCTCCATGATTCTCGGCCTGATCTGGGGCGGTATTGGTCTGGTCTACCTGGCCTGCGTGACCAAAAGCTTCCGCAACCCGGTACCGCAGTACGAAGACGTTGCCTGATCGCGTTTGGTGATGTGAAAAGCCGGAGGGAGACCTCCGGCTTTTTTGTTTCTGGCGTTCCGCAGGCCGGGCAGGAGCCCGGGTAACCGCTACTCAAAACAGACGCTGCGCTCCCGGCACTCGTCGCAGCTTGGCGACCGGCAGATAACTTCCCCCTGCTGGAGCAAACAGCGCTGACGGTAAAAGAACTTTTTCCAGCGCATATTGTGTTCGTTCATCGCCACCAGCTGCGGAAAGCAGTCGATCATCAGCAGGCGCAGTTCAGCGCGCGACGCAAGGCCCAGATCCTGCCAGAGATGGTTAAACGCCAGCGAAACCTCGGCGATAATCTGCGCCATCGGCCCGGCCTCCTGCTGCATCCAGCCCGCCAGCCACGCGCCCAGCTGCTGGCGCTCCTCCTCGCGGGTAGCGTTGAGTTCGCTCATCAGGCGGCGGCGGGTTAGCGCCTCGCCGTCCAGCGGCGTCTCCGCCTCGCCCAGGCGTCGCCGCAGCGCCTGCCAGTCGCGCGGGCTAAGCCCCATGCGCAGCGGAAAGCTGCCTTTCCCCGCGTGGTACAGCAGCCATAAGCGCCGCAGCCAGTCGAGCGGCGGCATCAGGCGACCCCCTTATGCGGCAGCGCGGCAGGCCAGCTCCCCCGGCGCTGCTGCCACCACGCGGGCAGCACTTCGGAGACCGGCCGCCATGCGCCGTCAACGCACGGTTCAATGCCTTCCTGTTCCAGCATTTGCCACGGCGTATGGCCGATACGCACGCAGAATACGGCTTTAACGTCCGCCAGCAGTTCGAGGATCGCCGCGAACCGGGCCGCGTTATCCTGCGGCTCGCACTCTTCGCGCCCCTGACAATATTTAGGCGTAAACCGTTCGTTGACCAGCACCATGCCGGCGGCCGAGAGGCTGTAGATAGAGAACCGGTCGGTGTGGCCAAAGTGGCAATCAATCACGTCCCCGCGGCTTGACGCCACGGCGACCAGGCAGGCGTCATCGGCTTCAGATTCGCCGCGGGTGGCAATGCTGGCGTGCAGCTGCGCGCGCTGGTGGAGGATCGGCAGCCAGGCCGGGAGGCTCTCCGGGGCCGGAAGCTGGGTAAACTGCTGGCTGCGGTCTTCGCCAAGCATCCCGATGGCGTCGGCGCGGCACTGGTGGCAGTGGGTCATCTGCGGCATCACTTCTCCGCACCGGCTGCGGGTGGCGGCGAGCGTCTCGGCGTCCGGCTCCGGCTGGCCGTTGAGGCCAAACACCGTGCCGTGCTCCGGCCTGGCGATCAGCGGCATAATATTATGGATAAACGCGCCGCTGGCCCGCAGCGCGCGGCTCACGTCGGCCATGCCGCTATCGTTGATGCCGGGGATCAGCACCGAGTTTATTTTCACCAGCACGCCCTGGGCGGTCAGCCTGCGCACGCCCTCCAGCTGACGATCAATCAGAATCTCTCCCGCTTCGCGTCCGCTGTAGCGCTCGCCGTCCAGCCATAGCCAGGCGTAGATTTGCGCGGCAATCTCCGCGTCGAGGGTATTAATGGTGACCGTAACGTGGTCAACCCCGACGTCCAGCAGGCGGTCCACCGCGTCGGGCAGCATCAGCCCGTTGGTCGACAGGCATAACTTCAGGTCCGGCAGCTGTTCGCGGATCAGCTCCAGGGTGCGGAAGGTGCGGGCGATATTGGCGAGCGGATCGCCGGGGCCGGCGATGCCGACCACCGAAAGCTGCGGGATCGCCTGTGCGACCTGACGCACTTTGACGACCGCCTGTTCAGGCGTGAGCAGCGTTGACGATACGCCGGGGCGGGACTCATTGCTGCAATCGAATTTGCGATTACAGTAATTGCACTGCAAATTGCAGGCGGGCGCGACGGGCAGATGCATCCGCGCGAAACGGTGATGCCCATTACGAGAGTAGCAGGGGTGCGCGGCAGCTTTATCGGCCACAAGCGGCGTCAGGGCGCTGTCATCCGCCGGGCGGCAGGCTGGGCCGCCAGAAAAAGAGGAGCAGGAAGTCATGGTCATACCTTCGTGGTTGGGCGATACCTTCCTGCTGCAAATGCTATACCAGAGGGATTTTTTACAACCCTATGAAAAATAAACGCTTTAACTGACGGCCGGCCAGGTAAAATTGTCGTAATTCCGCCGCGCTGGCGACAATGTCCTGAATCTCACATAACGCTTCACAGCCGCGGCATGGTGATATCCATGATCTGAATGCGATACGCCACCTGACGCGGCGTCATCCCGAGCAGCCGCGCCGCTTTGGCCTGCACCCAGCCCGCTTTCTCCAGGGCGGCGATCAGCCGCTGGCGCTCGTCGAGGCTGTTGTCGAGCCAGCCGTCTTCCGTCTGGCCGCCGTTGGGCAGCGCTTTCGGCGGGTTATCGCGATGGTTGAACAGAATCACGTCCCGGTCGATCAGGCCGCTTTCCGACATCACCGCCGAACGTTCGAGACAGTTTTCCAGTTCGCGGACGTTTCCCGGCCAGCTGTACTCCATCAGCAGGCGAATTGCCCCATCGCTGATGCGCAGCGTTCGCCCCTGGCTGTGGGCGATTTTACGTACCAGAAAATGCGCCAGTTCGGCGATATCCTCCTGGCGCTCGCGCAGCGGCGGCAGCGCGATAGGCATTACGTTCAGGCGGTAGTAAAGGTCTTCACGGAAATGCCCCAGCCGCACCTCCTCTTCCAGATGGCGGTTGGTCGCCGCAATAATGCGTACGTTGACGCGCAGGGTTTCATCGCCGCCGACGCGCTCCATCTCTCCTTCTTGCAGAATTCGCAGCAGCTTGGCCTGAAACGAGGCGCTGCTTTCACCGATTTCATCCAGGAATAGGGTGCCGCCGTCCGCCAGCTCAAAGCGGCCTTTCCGCTGGCGCACCGCGCCGGTGAACGCGCCTTTCTCATGGCCGAACAGCTCGCTCTCCAGCAGATTGTCCGGCAGCGCCGCGCAGTTAAATTTGACGAATGCGGCGGCGGCGCGCGGGGAATTATGATGAATGGCGTTGGCGATCAGCTCTTTCCCGGTGCCGCTCTCGCCGCGCACCAGCACCGTGGTATCCCAGCGGGAGACCTGACGGATAATGTCCATAATCTGCCGCATCGCCGGGCTTTTGCCGACCATATTCTCCAGGCCGAAACCGCGCGAAGGGGTACAGGCGCGCGGGCGCTCAACTCGGGAGCTCTGCTGCGGCGGCTGCGGGGCGGAGGTCGGCAGAATCATCAGGCGAATCGTCTGGGCCACCAGATTGGCGACGGTTTCGAGAAAGCGCGTGCAGGCGGGTAGCCGCTCTTCCTGACGCGCCATCGGCTGTGCCGCCAGTACGCCGATGGGCCGGGAGTGGGGGCCCATCAGCGGAACGGCGATAAACGGCAGGTCGTAGTCGTACAGGCTCAGACGATCGAGAAAGCGCTGGTCATCGGCGACGCGCGGCAGCACCAGCGACTGGCCCTGCGCCAGCACGGTACCGACCAATCCTTCCCCCGGCCGGTAGCGAATTTGCGTACTGCCGGGCAGCGTCTGGTTTTCCGTTTGCTGTAGCGCTTCGATGCTCAGGATCTCCTGCTGGCTGTCGTACAGGCAAATCATCCCGTGCTGCATAAACGCATCGTTATGTAAAACGCTCAGCACCTCCTGCAGGGTTTTGCTCGCTTCGGTAGCGCGGCTCAGCACCACGCTTATCCGCTGCATGGCGGTAAACTGTTGGGAGAGATCGAAGCGCCTGACGGTGGTGTCCGAATCGGATTTATGGATCATTGCTCACCTCCGGTCAGGGTATCAAAGAGCGGGAATCGCAGAACGAGGCTGGTGCCTCCCTGCGGGCGCGAAGCCAGTTCAATCGCGCCGCGGTGGTAGGCGACCAGCGTTTGGATCAGCCGCAGCTCCATCCCTTTGCCGGGAGAGTTTAAAGCATCGGGGGAGTGGGCGTAGCGCACCTGCAGCAGCGGTACATTGTCGTTGAGATACAGCGAGAGCCAGCCCTCGTCCTCTTCGGCATAAAGCTCGATCTCCAGCGGTACGGAGGGCAGTTCAGCGGCGAGGGCCAGCGTCCGATCGAGCCATAAACTTAAGCAGGCCAGCATCTGGGTACGCTGGCCGAAGCCGACCAGATGCGGCGATGCCATGTCAACCCGCAGCCGCGCGCGATCGTCAAAGCGGGTGCGGTAGAGGGCGTACAGGTCGTCAAAGAAGGGCTGAAGCGGCCAGACGGCGCTGCTTTCCAGTTCGAGAGAAGGGCGGCAGCGCTGCAGTCGCGCCATGGCCTCTTCGCCTTCGCGCCACGCCGCGTCCAGCGCCACGTTGCCGCTGCCTTCGCCGTTCAGCCGACGGGCCGCCGCCAGCATATTGATCGGGCAATTAAGCTGAATCAGCGCCGCGTCCAGCGACTCGCGAATGGCGGCCAGCAGCTTTCCGGCGGTCATCTGCTGCTTCAGACGGTCGAGACGGCCCTGCTCCTGCTGCTGGCGCTGCTGGGTGCAGTCGGCGATCACCACCAGCGTGCGCGCCGGGGCGCTGTCGACAAAATAGCGGCTGGCCTCTTCGCTTACGCCGGGCAGCCCCCAGCAGGTCACCGACAGCCAGCGCACCGCGCCACGAACCACCACCGGCAGGATTTGCTCCGCGCCGGGCCCCATTTTGCGCGGTGAAATCTGGAGCTCGACCAGCAGCTCTTTTCCGCCGCAGTCCGCGCAGTACGTTTTGTAGGCGAGATTATCCATCACCACCCGATCCTGCTCATCCACCACGACCACGGCGGCGGGGATGTTGTTGAGCACCGCCTCCATCAGCGTCATATGATTGCGCAGCCGCTGTTCCAGGGTATAGCTGACGCTGATGTCCCGCTGCATCGCCAGATAATGCTCCAGCTCGCCCTGGGGATTCAGCACCGGCGTGATGTCGATATCCACCAGATACAGGCCGCCGTCGCGGCGCTGATTAATCAGCTGGCCGCGCCACGGCTGGCGCTGAAGCAGGGTTTGCCACATCTGCTGGTAGATTTCTCGCGGCGTCTGGCTGCTGGCCAGCAGGCGCGGGTTTTGATTGAGCAATTGCGCCAGCGAATATCCGCTCTGGCGGCAAAACGCCGGGTTGGCGTAGATAATATTCGCCCGGGCATCGGTGAGGGAAATGGCTACCGATGCCTGTTCGACCATCGTAAAAAATAGCCCCGGATGTTGTTGAGTCAGCGCACCGGCAATCGCCTCGGGTACGGCGTTATCGAGCATCATATTCAGGGTCATCGCAAACTCCTGTGTCGCAGTTATGACAATTTGTCCGACACCGTGACGAGAACGCCGCGGCGTTTGTCGAATCTCGATAACCATGCAAAGCGTGCGCCCTTATCGGCGTGATAAGCAGAAACATTGATCCGGTAGGGGAAAAACCAGCGCTTTTTTCATTTTAAGCGGCCCGCCGGCCCCGCTGCGGGCGGCGGGAGGGCGCGGAAGCGATCGTTTTGGGGCAGGGGTGAGCCGCGATAGTGCAAAGAAACCTGGCACAGCCTTCGCAATACCTCTGCGAGAACGCGTATTTTCAACCCCCTTTCCGACAGGAGCGCAATATGGCGAACATTGGTATTTTCTTTGGCACCGATACCGGTAAAACCCGCAAAATCGCGAAAATGATCCACAAACAGCTGGGCGAGCTGGCGGATGCCCCGGTCAACATTAACCGCACGACGCTGGACGACTTTATGGCCTATCCGGTGCTGCTGCTGGGCACGCCGACGCTCGGCGACGGCCAGCTGCCGGGGCTTGAGGCCGGATGCGAAGGCGAATCATGGAGCGAATTCATCAGCGGCCTCGACGACGCCAGCCTGAGCGGGAAAACCGTGGCGCTGTTCGGCCTCGGCGACCAGAAAGGCTACCCAGACAACTTCGTTAGCGGGATGCGTCCGCTGTACGACGCTCTGCGCGCGCGCGGCGCGCAGATAATCGGCAGCTGGCCAAATGAGGGCTATGAATTCAGCGCCTCTGCGGCGCTGGAAGGCGAACGCTTTATTGGGCTGGTATTGGATCAGGATAACCAGTTCGACCAGACCGAAGCGCGTCTGGCGAGCTGGCTTGAGGAGATTAAACGCACGGTGCTGTAGGCGTTAACGGGTAGCCGCGAGGCTACCCGCACAGGCCCGGCTGACGGGAGATCGTTTGTTCCAGCCACTGGCGCTGATGGCGCTGCTGGCTCTGCTGCCAAAGATAATCGCGCGCGCTCTCCAGCGCCTGCTGCGGCTCCATGGGCGCGGCGGGACGAATTGCTTCACACCATAAAAGATGCCACCCCAGCTCGCTGGCGACGGGGAGGCTCAGGGCGTTTTCCGCCAGTGAAAACAGCGCGGTCTCGAGCTGGGGATAGAGCAGCCCGCGGCTAATCCAGCCCAGACGGCCCTCTTCCAGGGCGCTTGGGCAGTGGGAGTGGCGGCGAGCCAGCGGAGCAAACGCGTCCCGGGAGGCGTTGATTTGCCGATGCAGGCCGAGGATCCGCTGGTGTACGGCTTCGCGGTCGCCATCGACCGTCAGCAGCAGGTGGCGGGTCAGACGCTGCTCCGGGCGCATAAACTGCGTCTGGTGGCGCAGATACCAGGCCTGCACCGTGGAGAGATCCGGCTGCGGCGCCTGGCGGGCGATATCGGTAAAGCCGACCTCCAGTCGGGCGTGATGCAGCACGATGGCTGCGCGCTCCGGCGGCGTAAATTCCCCCTCGTCGAGCCAGACGGCAAGGGAGGCGGCGATATTCTCCAGCAGCGCCGCCGGAATATCGCTTTCCGGGACCCGCGCGACGATCGCCTGCTCCATGCGGCACTGACGTTGCCAGGCCTGTTCAAAAGCCTGCGTATCGGCCGGCTCCAGGGCCGTCGGGTCGCTATTCCAGCGGCTGCGCGCCAGCCGCTGCCGGGCAAAACGTTGCCATGCGTTCATTCTTCTCTCTCCTCTATAAGGGTGATGGCCCGCGCCGGAACCCTGAACCAGCGGCCGCTAAAGTCAACGGTGTAGCTGTCGCCGGTCTCTCCGCGATCGGTCGCCTCGATGCGTCCCCGCTGGCCGACGGCCACGACGACTTCGCCGTTGACCGCGAGCGCCATCCGACAGGCGACGTTATCACCGTATTGCAAGTTTCCGGCCAGCCACGGCTGGGTGATGGGGATCAGCTCCTGTTCGCGGCAGCCGATGATCCGATCGCTCTCCGGAAAGTGGATCTGGTAGATAATTTGATCCTGCAAAAAAACGCCCCAGTCGCGCACAAAGCCGGTGCTGCCGCGCCTGACCAGCAGCGCGCCGGGGGAGAAGCCCGCCACGGTGCCGTCGTTACGAATCGCGCGTACGACGCGGACCTCTTCGCTAAAGGTGAATTTCGGTCTCATGTTCCGCTCTCCTGAAACTGTTGCTGATAGCTCTCCGCGAGCAGTCGTCGCGCCAGCAGCCAGTGAGCGCGGGCGTTTTCCTCCAGCCGGTTTTGCAGCGGCACCTCGGCGCGCAGTTTGCGGTGAAAGGTTGCCAGCACCGGCAGGCAGCAGCGGCCAAGCAGCTCGGGTTGGTAGGGGACGGCGAAAAACTGGAAAAAGGATTCGGCGGAGCGAAGTTCGTCCACGCCGGGAATTTGATAAAACCACTCCATCATTACCCCCTCGCCCGCAGGGCGGATTCACCGCACAGCTCGTCGTAGATAGCCACCAGCTCATAATCTTTCGGGCTGCGCTTCCAGTTCTCGGCGAAGCGGCGGATGGCGGGCAGCAGCTGGTTAATTTGCGCGGCGTTAAGGTGATAGCCCATCTGGTCAAATACGCCGTTGACCGCCTGACGCCCGGAGTGTTTACCCAGCACCAGCCGGTAGCTGCGGCCCATCAGGGAAGGGGCGATCGACTGATAGCTCTCGCTGTCGCGCAGCAGCGCCGCTACGTGGACCCCTGATTCATGGGTAAACACCAGCTCGCCGACCAGCGGCTGCTGCGGGTCGATGGCGCGCTGGGCGGCTTCGGCGACCCTCTGACAGAGCGCGGGCAGCGCCGGAAAATGCACGCCGGTCTTCACGCCGAGGCAGCGCTCCAGGCCCAGCGCGACGGTTTCCAGCGCCGCGTTGCCCGCCCGCTCGCCGAGGCCGAGGATCGTCGTATTCACGCTGGTGGCCCCGGCGCTTACCGCCGCCAGCGTATTGGCGGTGGCCATACCCAGGTCGTTGTGGGCGTGCATTTCGATTTCCCCGGACCAGACTTCGCGCAGGGCCGAGATTTGCGCCGCGGTGGTGAGGGGGTCGAGCAGGCCGACCGTGTCGGCATAGCGCAGGCGGGCGGCGCCGCACTGCTGCGCGACCTCGGCGATAGCGCGCAGGGCCTGGACGCCGGCGCGCGAGGCGTCCTCGCAGCCGATGCATACCCGCAGACCGAGCGTATGCGCAAGGCGGATAAACATCGCCAGCCGCTCCAGCAGCACCGTCAGCGGCTCGCGCAGTTTGTACTGCCGCAGCTTATCTGAAGCCGGAATCGAAATATCCACCCAGTCAACGCCCAGATCGGCGCTCTGGCGGATTTCCAGCGCGTTCATCCGGCACCAGGTCATCAGCGTCGCGTCGGGCAGCTGGCGACGCACCAGCTGGATCCGCGCGATCTCCTCGTCCCCCATCGCCGGGGTGCCGACCTCCATCGCCGTAATCCCTGCGGCATAAAGCGCCTCGGCAATGGCGACCTTTTCGCTGGTGCGAAAGGCGACGCCGGGGCTCTGTTCGCCGTCGCGCAGGGTGGTATCGTTAATCAGCACGCGTCCCATCAGCCACCTCCGCCTTAGCCGTAAACCGGCGTGAAGATGGCATCCGCCGGGCGCGGCTTGCCGTTGTGCCAGTAGGGCGACAGCGCGCGCAGCCGGTCGATAATCGGCGGCAGCGCGGTGACGACGTAATCGATCTCTTTCTCCCGGGTGTAGCGCGAGAGGGAAAAGCGGATGGTGCCGTGGGCGGCGGTATAGGGGATATTCATCGCCCGCATCACGTGGGAGGGTTCCAGCGAGCCTGACGTGCAGGCGCTGCCGCTGGAGGCGGCGATCCCGGCCTGGTTGAGCAGCAGCAGAATGGCCTCACCCTCAATAAACTCAAAGGCCAGATTCGCCGTGCCGGGCACCCGCGGCTGGCTACCGCCCATCACCATGACCGACGGCACGCTGGCCAGCAGGCGATGCTCCAGCCTGTCGCGCAGCTGGCCGATATGCGCCATTCCCGGCAGATGAATATTCGCCAGCTCGCAGGCCGCGCCCATGCCGACGATTCCGCAGATATTTTCCGTCCCGGCGCGCCGACCGTACTCCTGATGACCGCCGCGCAGCAGCGGGCGAAAGCGCGTTCCCCGGCGCAGATAGAGGCAGCCTACGCCTTTTGGTCCGTGAAACTTATGCGCCGAGCAGGAGAGCATGTCGATGCGGGTCTCGCCCACGGCAATCGGCATTTTGCCCACCACCTGTACCGCATCGCAGTGAAACAGCGCCCCTTGTTCATGGGCCAGCTCCGCCATTTCGGCGATCGGGAAAAGCACCCCGGTTTCGTTATTCGCCCACATAGCGCTGACCAGCGCGACGCGCGGGCTGAGCGCGGCGCGGAACTGCGCCATGTCCAGCGCCCCCTCGCTATCCACCGCGATGCGATGGATCAGGTAGCCCTGGCGCTCCAGGTGCTCGCAGGCCGCCAGCGTCGCCGGATGTTCGACCGCGCTGGTGATAATTTCGCGCCGCTCCGGCAGCAGGGCGATGGCCGAGGCGATGGCGGTGGCGGTAGCTTCGGTGGCGCAGGAGGTAAAGATGATCTCGCTGGGATACTCCGCGCCCAGCAGCGCCGCGGTCTGTTGATGCGCGCGCTCCAGAGCCGCCTGGGCCGGTAGGCCAAAATCGTGTATCGACGAGGGGTTGCCGTAAAAGTCGGTCAAAAAGGGCATCATCGCTTCCAGAACCATTGGGTCCAGACGGGTGGTGGCGTTGTTATCGAGATAAACCTGTTTCATCTTGTCCCCCTAGGGTCAGTTAACCGCGGCTCAGGCCGCCACCACTTCCATATAACAGCCGGTACGTTCCATCAGTTTTTGCTGCAGCCAGGCCAGGGTCATATCGGTCATCATGCAGCCGCTACAGCTGCCGGAGAGGCTGACGGTCACCTGGTGGTTGGCGACGCTGAGCAGCGACATATCGCCGCCGTCGGCCTGAATATGCGGGCGCAGTTCAGCGATGGTCTCGACGACGCTCTGCCAGTGCGGATCTTTGCCGCTGGCCGCAGCGGGCGGCGTCTGCGGCGGCTGCGCGAGGATCTGCGCCAGCGCCAGCTCGATTTTTTCGTGGCAGGCGGTGCAGCCGCCGCCCGCTTTGGTGTAGTTGATCACCTCTTCAAGGGTGGTCAGGCCGTTGTTCTGCACCGCGCGGCGAATGTGTCCTTCATCGACGCCGAAGCATTTGCAGATCAGCTTGCCCTCCTCATGCTCCTCCTCCAGGCTTTCGCCGCGAAAGTTGGCGATAGCCGCGCGCAGGGCCTCCTGGCCCATCACCGAGCAGTGCATTTTCTCCGGCGGTAGCCCGTCGAGATAATCGGCAATCTGCTGATTGGTTATCTGCCCGGCTTCGGCCAGGGTATGGCCGATAATCAGCTCCGTCAGCGCGGAGGAGGAGGCGATGGCGCTGCCGCAGCCGAAGGTCTGGAAGCCCGCTTCCTGGATAATTTCGCTTTGCGGGTCAACGCGCAGCATCAGGCGCAGCGCGTCGCCGCAGCTTAATGACCCCACATCGCCTACCGCGTTGGCGTTGTCCACCACGCGCGCGTTGCGGGGATTAAAAAAATGGTCTTTCACTTTCTCGGAGTAATTCCACATGCTGTCAGCTCCAGGGATGATGACGGAAAACGCCGGGGCGCGGTTCACCGCAGGAGTGCGGTGGCGTTAACGAACTAGCAAATGCGATACCAGAGAATAAAATGCAATATTTTCAATTTGTTATATTTTACCCTGACAAGACGCGCCCGACAGTGTCGGGATGTTTTGTGGGTTTTGTCACACAAACGACACGGCTAGCGGCGCGGGTCCGGTTCCTCATGCCACTCCTGTTCCTGCAGCAGACGGGTAAAGCGCTCCGGGTCGCGCTGGCGCGCATTTTTGCGCTGCCCTTTGTCGTACCAGTAAAGCTGGATCTCCTGCAGTAAGCCGACGATGGTGGTGTCGGCGGGAACGCGTTCGGCGCGGACGCCGACCTGCAACAGCTGACGAAAAACCGCGTCGCCAATCGCCACGCAGAACAGCGTGACGCAATCCTCAAGGGCGTGGATCCGCCTGGCGATCTTCTCCGTCTGGTGGCCGTTCTCAACGGAGAAATCAACCACCCGGATCAGGGTGACCCGATCCGCCTTGACGCCATATACCACCAGCCGCGGCGTGGCGCCAAAATGCTGATCGACATGACGATAGTCGGAACTGGCGAAGGCGACCTTCATAGACCACTCATCGGAGTGGACCATATCAAACTGACGGTTAATCGGCGGCATAGGCGCCTCCTGTGGAGAGTGAAGATTCGGTGTTCTGGCGAAGCGGCGATCGGTAGCGGGCGAGGTGGTGATGGCGCTCGCGCATCAGGTTTGCCAGCTCGAACAGCGTATCGCGCATTCCGCTGTACCCCTGACGCACCCGGCGGAATTCACCGAGCTTGTCAAAGATCGGAAAACCCGCGCGCACCAGCGGCAGCGCAAACTGCTCCGCCAGGTCGCAGGCGTGGGAGTTGGCCACCAGCAGGTCGGCGGGTTGGGCGCACAGCAGCGTTTGCAGATCCTCCAGATCTCCCGGCACCACGCGTTCCACCGGCAGCTGGCGCAGGCTGGGATGGCCGGTAGGAGCCACCAGCGGGCCGGGCTGCATCCCCTGACTGTTGGCGAAATCACACCACGCCGCCAGCAGATCGCCTTCCGCCGCTATCGCCATGCGCTGGCCCTGAAGCCACATATGACAGTCGATCATCGCATCCTGCAGCTGACCGCGCTGGCGCTCCAGCCACGGGGGAACGGCGCGTCCGGAAATTTTCGCCAGTTGATGAATAAAGGCGTCGCAGCGATCGAGGGTCATCAGGTGCGGCAGGGCGATAACCTCGCCCCGGCAGCGCGGGGCCAGCAGCGATGACGCGCGGTGGAGGGAGACGCCAATGGCGAAGCTGCACAGGCTTTGTCCCATCTGTTCTATCTGGCGCAGCGGCGTCCCGCCCTGGGTCAGCGGCGAGAAATCGCCTTGCGCCAGGTGCCCATCCATCGATTGCGCAAGGTCCGGCAGGATTATCGGCTGCAGACCAAAGGCTTCGACGCATCGGCGCAGCCACTCGATATCGCCCGGCGAGCAGAGGTGGCTGACCAGCAGGTTGACCCGGCGATTGCGCTGAGCGGGGCGCGGCGTCGGCGCAACCCACTGCTCAATGACGCTCTCGAGCACCGCGCTGAAGCCGTTTTCCATGGAACCATAAAAATCCGGCGTGTTAACGGTTAATATCGCCACGCTCTTGTGCCGGGGATACTCTTCGCGAAACTGGCGAACCACGCGGGAAATGTCGCTGCCCTGAGCCTCAGACAGCCCGGTGCTGAGCAGCACGATAGCCTGCGGCGCGTTGCGCTGGCAGAGGGTGTCCAGGGCGGTGAAAATATTGCCGTCCGCGCCCATAATCGTCGAGGTGGGGTCCATCGCCGTCGACTGCAGGGGAACCGGGTCGTGGAAGTGTTGAATAAAAAAGACTTTGGCGAAGGCGCTGCATCCCTGCGCGCCGTGGACCAGAGGGATACTGTGTTCAATCCCGAGGCTGGCGAGGATTGCGCCGAGCGGCTGGCCGGTCTTGATCGGGCTGACCGCCAGCGGTTTATCGGTGCGGAAAATGTCTGCCATGGTGTACTCCTTAGTGCCACGGGGCGCGGGCATGGGTTTGCGGCCAGATGGGACTGTCGATGGTCTGACATAGCTGGCGGGCGAGGGTGACGATCCCCTTGTAGCCGGCGAAGGCGTGTTCGCGCTCCTGATTGATATCGAGAAACGGCAGCCTGGCTTTATAGGCGGTGTACATATTGCGTCCGCCGGCAATCATCAGGTCGGCCTGATAGCGATAGACCACATCCAGCAGCGTGCGGGCGTTGCCTTCTTCCAGCATTACCGCCTCTTCACCCATCAGCTCGCGGATCCGCTGTTTATCCTCTTCGGTGGATTTACGCGTGCCGGTTGCCACCACGGTCATGCCCAAATCCTGAAGCGCCGAGACCACCGACCAGGATTTCACCCCGCCGGTATAGAGCAGCGCTTTGCGGCCGCGCAGCCGTTCGCGCCACGGTTGTAGCGCCAGTTCCGCCGCCTGTTCCTCCCGCGCAATCAGCGCTTCGGTGCGCTGGCTAAGGTCGTCATCGCCCAGCAGCGCCGCCAGCTGGCGCAGGGCATCGGAGGTGGCGCGGATCCCGTAGAAGCTGCCTTCGAACCACGGCGTGCCGTAGCGCTGCTCCAGCGCTCTGGCGACGTTAATTAGCGCCCGCGAGCAGACCAGCATATTGGCCTGCGCCCGGTGCATGGTCTGGATCTCGGCGAAGCGGCCATCGCCGGAGAGGCTGCCGAGCACGCGGATCCCCAGCTCGTCGAGCAGCGGCTGAATATGCCAGAACTCGCCGGCAATATTGAATTCGCCAATCAGGCCAATATCGTGACGCTGCTCCGGGGCAAAGGGCGTGCTCTCCGGCCAGGGCGCGGGCTCGCGCTGACCGATGACCCGTTTCACCATGACCTCGCCGGCCAGCCGGTTACCGAGATTTTTACTGCCGTAAAAACCGGCCGCGTCAATGGCGATAACCGGTACGCCGGTGGCGGTCTGCGCGGCCTGGCATACCGCTTCCAGGTCATCGCCCTCCATGGCCGGTACGCAGGTGTTGTAGATAAAGACCGCCGCCGGATGATAACGGGTGACGATATGGCGAACGGCGTGAAACAGGCGACGTTCGCCGCGGCCCATAATCACGTCCTGTTCGTTGAGATCGGTGGTGAACCCGAGCCGATTCAGGGTGGGGCCGGAGCTGGCGCTGCCGCGGTTATCCCAGGAGCTTCCGGCGCAGCCGATGGGGCCATGGACCAGATGCGCCACGTCGGCAATGGGCAGCAGGGTTATCTGCGCGCCGTCGAACGCGCAGCCGCCGGCGGTGGCGCCGGGTTTGGGCGCGCTGCAGCCGGATTTTTGTTTATGGTTGTGTTCACAGGCCGGTTCATCCAGCAGCGCCAGAATTTCATTTCCCTTCATAGTGACCTCGTTGACGGTGGGGGATGAGGGGGAAGATGCAATTCGCGCTCCATAAGCGGCGCCTTGATATTTAAAGAAAAAGGGTTGTTGGCTTTGCGACAAAGCCAACAATCGGACAAGGGATGGCGGGGCGTGTCTTGTTTTGGCGAATAATAAGATAAGTGGAATATTCCGTTCACGGCGATATCGCGCTGGCATGGCTATTTGTTGCTGGAAGGCTGGCAGCGAGGGGGTTAGGCGCATCAAGAAAATTGGCGAGAACGCAGGCGCGCATCCAGGACAGGCCACCAGGACGGTGGCCAGAGGGCGGTCGAGACAGGGAGGTCGAGTCCGCCCGTTCCGCCAGATGAAGCCGGAGTGGAGCGTACCGCGCAGCGGCAATTTTCAGCGCGATGCCGGGGGTCATGGGGGGCGGGCGAAACGCCCCCCATGCCGTTCACCCGCAGCGGTCGTCATCAAGAGCCCGGAATAACCGTGAACGGAATATTCCCCTGAACGGAATAACGCCTGACCGTAACGTGGGGAACGCGTCCATACGCAAAAAAAAGCCCGCGGGGTCGGCGGGCAACAAGCACAAAACAGGGATTAAAAAATGCGCGCCTCCAGAGGGTTCTCCCGGTTAAGCCGCTTCGCTAGCCACGGCGGCAAACGGCCGGCCAGCAGCGTATTGATCGCCTCGCACTGGGCATGAATCGTCGTCCCGGGCTGCGCTTTCATCGGGTGGATCCGGTGGCGGATCAGCCGGGCGGCGGCGGGCCCGCCGATCTCCTGACAAAACAGCAGCTGGCAGTCTTCAATCAGCCGGGCGCGCACTTCGCTGGCTTCCTGCTGGGTGGGCGCGGAAGGATAGCGGCGCAGATCGTGCAGCCAGCCGCCTTGCTCATCGAACGCGTAGATAAAAAACAGCCGCCCCTGACCGAAATGGCCGTTAATCATCAGGCCATCCTGGGAGCAAAACGCCGCCAGCAGCTGCGGCGTTCGCTGGGCAGGGTGAACGATGCGTAAATGGGCGGGCAGCGCGCCCTGCAGGCTCGCCATCACCCGCGACCAGCGAGCGGGGGACATCACCGCCGTCGCGGAGGGAAAGCTGGCGGCCAGCTGCGGCTGGGTCAGGGTCGCCAGCCGCGCCGGGGTCAGCGTCTCGCCGCACTCCTGCGCCAGCCAGTCGACAATTTGCGCCGGCTGCAGGTCCGGCAGGGACTGAAACAGCGCCAGCATGCGCCAGAAAAGGGTATCGTTGTCGGACATCTCCAGCTCCTTATATCAACGCGCCGCGCGTCGCGCGCAGGCTTATCGGAAAGGCGGGGCGCCCCGGCTGCGGATTGACGTAGTAGCGGCGTCCCCCTTCCAGCGAAATCGCGCCGCCCCAGCGTTCAGCGTCGTTATGCTCAATCTGGAGCACTCGCGCCTCCAGATCCTGTTTCGCGATATAGGCGTACAGGTCCGCGCCGCGTTCACGGAAAATCACGATGGGCATACTCCCTCCTGGCCCCGCATGACGCGGGGCGCCTGATGGTTAACGGACGAGATCGAAACTGTAATCGGTTTTGCCCAGCTGGCTGGTATCGCTATCCAGTTTCTCCAGCACGGCGTTTACCAGCGTCGTCACAATGTTCATCGCCCCTTCATAACCCCAGGTTGTCTGGCGGTGTAGATGGTGGCGGTCGAACAGCGGAAAGCCGAGGCGGATAAGCGGTACTTCAAAGGCTTTGCCCTTCGCCAGGGTGTCGCGCTGGATAAACTTGCCGTAGGAGTTGCCGATCATAAAGTCCGGCTGACGGGTGAACATCAGCGAACGGAAGTGCCACAAATCGCAGTTGATAAACACTTCGCTGTCGCGCCCGTACGGCGAGGCATCAAGCATTTTCTTCATCGCTTTTTGCCAGCGTTTGTTGGCGTTATGGCTCAGGATCACCGTCGGCTCGCAGCCCAGCTCCAGCAGGAAGCGGGTGAGGCCCATCACGAAGTCCGGGTCGCCGTACAGGCCAAATTTCTTGCCGTGCAGCCAGGTGTGGGAATCGAGCATCATGTCAACCAGCCGGCCGCGCTCAAGGGTGAGGGCGTCGGCGATCGGCTTGCCGCTAAGTTGGCTGACGGTCATCAGCAGTTCATCGGTAGCGGCCAGCCCCAGCGGAATCGCGACCTCGGTGGCGGGCTGGTTCCACATCTCCTGCACCACTTTTTTGCTCTTCAGCAGCTGCCACGGCTGCAGAAGCAGCGTATCGATGGCGTCAGGGGCCTCTTTCATCTCCTGCTGCGTGGTGCCGCCGGAATACATCCGATAATGGCCGTCGGCGGGCGTGTCGAGAACTTCTGACGGATCGGAGAGCAGGCTGCACGGCACCGCCATCTGTTCCATCATCCGCTTTAATACGCGGAAGTTGCCGAGATAGGTTTCAAAGCCGGTCACCAGATTGAGCTTCTGCAGTTTGCCCGGTTGCCCCTGGTAGTCCGCGGTGAAGGTTTTGGCGAAGCCTTCAAACATGTTGTCCCAGCCGGTGACGTGGCTGCCGATAAAGCTTGGCGTATGGGCATGGGGCACGGCGATGCTGCTATCGACGAAGCCATCTTTTTTGGCGTTGGCGATAAACGCCTGCAGGTCATCGCCGATGACTTCCGCCATGCAGGTGGTGGAAACCGCGATGATCTCCGGCTTGTACAGGGCGCTGGCGTTCTGCAGACCCAGATTCATGTTGTTGTTGCCGCCGAAGACCGCCGCGTCTTCGGTCATCGAGTCGGAGACGCAGGCGATCGGCTCTTTGAAATGGCGGTTAAAATAGGTGCGAAAGTAGGCCACGCACCCCTGGGAGCCGTGGACGTACGGCAGGGTATTGGCAAATCCCAGCGAGCAAAGCACCGCGCCAAGCGGCTGGCAGGCTTTCGCCGGGTCAACGGTCAGCGCCTCGCGCTGGAAATTCAGCGCTTCATACTCGGCGGTGGTGGTCCAGGCAAAGACCTCCTGCACGCGCTGGGCATCGTGCGCTTCCTCCAGCTGCCGCTTATTGCGGAATAGCTCCTGGTATTCATCCTGTTCGAATAGCGGATAGCAGCTATTAATTTTATCAATCGTTTGGCTCATGGTGTTCTCCTCCCGCGCCACAAATCGGTGAACAGACGGGACAGTGAGTGGGCAATCACGCAGACTTCAGCCACGGCGCGGTGAGTTCGTTCCACGCCGGGTTGTTCAGGGTCATATCCATATCGCGGGCGAAAATGGCGAAACCATCGTAGCCGTGGTACGGGCCGGAATAGTCCCACGAGTGCATCTGGCGGAACGGCACGCCCATTTTCTGGAAGATATATTTTTCCTTGATGCCGGAGCCGATAAGGTCGGGCTTCAGCGCCTTAACGAACGCTTCCAGCTCATAGCTGCTGGCGTCATCGAACAGCAGCGTGCCCTCTTTGAGATCCGGCAGGGTGCGGTCGTAGTCATCGTTATGGGCAAACTCGTACCCGGCGGCGATGATCTCCATGCCGAGATCCTCGTAGGCGCCGATGACGTGGCGTGGCCGCAGGCCACCCATATAGAGCAGCACCTTACGCCCCTCCAGGCGCGGGCGATATTTGGCGATAATCGCCGCCATCTGCCCCTCATACCGGGCGATCACCGCTTCGGCGTTCGCGCGAATAGTATCGTCAAACTGATCGGCGATTTTGCGCAGCGATTCGGCGATTTTGGTCGGCCCGAAGAAGTTGTACTCCATCCACGGAATCTGATGTTTTTCCTCCATATGGCGGGCGATATAGTTCATCGAACGATAGCAGTGAACCAGGTTCAGCTTGACGAATGGGGTGTTCTCCATCTCCACCAGCGTGCCGTCGCCGGACCACTGCGCGACCACCCGTAGCCCCATCTCTTCAAGCAGGATGCGCGAGGCCCAGGCGTCGCCGCCGATGTTGTAGTCGCCGATGATCGCCACATCGTAAGGGGTGGTTTCAAACGGCTGTCCTTCACGATTGTTGAGGATCCAGTCGCGCACCACGTCGTTGGCGATATGGTGCCCCAGCGACTGCGACACGCCGCGAAAGCCTTCGCAGCGTACCGGGATCACCGGTTTATCCAGCGCTTTGCTGCTGGCGTTAGCCACCGCGCTGATATCATCGCCGATCAGCCCCACCGGGCATTCCGACTGAATGGTGATCCCTTTGGTGAGCGGGAACAGCAGCTCCATCTCTTCAATCAGCTTGCTGAGCTTTTTATCGCCGCCGAAGACGATGTCGCGCTCCTGAAAATCAGAGGTGAAGTTCAGCGTGCCGAAACTATCGACGCCGCTGACCCCGGTGTAGTAGTTGCGTCGTCCGGCGCGGGAATACTGGCCGCAGCCGACCGGCCCGTGCGAGATGTGGGCCATATCCTTGATTGGCCCGAATACCACCCCTTTCGAGCCGGCGTAGGCGCAGCCGCGCACGGTCATCACGCCGGGTTGTGATTTGCGGTTAGAGATAATGCACTTGCCGACGCTCTCCATTTGCGGATCGCTGACCATCATGTGCTTTCTGCGCTCTTTTCGCGCGGTTTCCGGGAACACCTCCAGGACTTCCTGGATCAGCGCCAGATTACGTTCGCCCGTTGCGTTGGTCATCATTATTGTCCTGTGCTCAGGCCGCGCTTTCTTCGGCGGCGGTTTTACCAATGATGCTGGTGTCTTCTTCTTCCATGATGCCGAACTCCATCAGCAGCGACTCCAGCTCATCCATGGTGCAGGGTGTCGGCACCACTTTCATGGTGTTATTGACGATCTTCTGCGCCAGGGTGCGGTATTCGTTGGCCTGCTGGCAGGCGGGATCGTACTCGATAACCGTCATTCGGCGGATCTCCGCGCGCTGCACGATATTGTCGCGGGGGACAAAGTGGATCATCTGGGTCCCGAGCTTTTCCGCCAGGGCCATGATCAGTTCGTCTTCACGGTCGGTCTGGCGTGAGTTACAGATCAGGCCGCCGAGGCGCACCTTGCCGGATTTAGCGTATTTAACGATCCCTTTGGAGATATTGTTGGCGGCGTACATCGCCATCATTTCGCCGGAGCAGACGATGTAGATCTCCTGGGCTTTGTTTTCGCGGATAGGCATGGCGAAGCCGCCGCAGACTACGTCGCCGAGCACGTCATAGAAGACAAAATCGAGATCGTCCTCGTAGGCGCCTTCTTCTTCAAGAAAGTTGATCGCCGTGATCACGCCGCGCCCCGCGCAGCCGACGCCTGGCTCCGGGCCGCCGGATTCCGCGCAGCGCACGTCGCCGTAGCCAATTTGCAGCACGTCTTCGAGCTCGAGATCCTCGACCGAGCCGACTTCCGCGGCCATCTCCATAATGGTGTTCTGTGCTTTAGCGTGCAGGATCAGGCGGGTGGAGTCCGCCTTCGGATCGCAGCCGACGATCATCACTTTCTTACCCATCTCCGCCAGCGCGGCGACGAGGTTCTGCGTGGTGGTGGATTTGCCGATACCGCCTTTACCGTAAATAGCGCATTGACGCATGGTCATGGTGACTTCTCCTGTGGTTGAGTGTTTGCCAGCAGAGAAGTGCAGGGAACATACCAGCCGTGCCTTTTTATTTATTTATCTGATTTTTATGGATTTATTAATTCATTGCCGCGCAGGGCGTAAAACAAAACGGCACAATAAGGCGACCAAATGTGGGAAACAGAACAATTCCGCCTGCCGGGGCCATTGTGGCGGTTTGTCGTCTGTTCAACAGCTTGTCGTCCCCTGTGTCTTGTTCCACGCAATCTCTCGGCGCGCTGCGTTGCCTTTATCTTCATAACGCGTTGAATTCGCGCTAACTCTTATGTCACCCGCGAGCTGGCACAGGCTGTGCTTGAGGCAACAACTGGGTTTGCCGCTTATTTGAGGCGGCGAAGATGCCTCTCACCTTCGAGGATTGAACAATGTCCGGAAAAATGAAAACAATGGATGGCAACGCCGCGGCGGCCTGGATCTCTTATGCCTTTACCGAGGTCGCGGCGATTTACCCCATTACCCCTTCCACGCCGATGGCGGAAAACGTCGACGAGTGGGCGGCGCAGGGGAAAAAGAACCTCTTTGGCCAGCCGGTGCGCTTAATGGAGATGCAGTCGGAAGCCGGCGCGGCAGGCGCGGTACACGGCGCGCTGCAGGCCGGGGCGCTCACCACCACCTATACGGCTTCCCAGGGGCTGCTACTGATGATCCCCAACATGTACAAAATCGCCGGTGAACTGCTGCCGGGCGTCTTTCACGTCAGCGCCCGGGCGCTGGCGACCAATTCGCTGAATATTTTTGGCGATCACCAGGACGTGATGGCGGTTCGCCAGACCGGCTGCGCGATGCTGGCGGAGAACAACGTGCAGCAGGTGATGGATTTGTCGGCGGTGGCGCATCTGGCGGCGATTAAGGGACGCATCCCGTTTGTTAACTTCTTCGATGGTTTCCGCACCTCGCACGAAATTCAAAAAATCGAGGTGCTGGAATATGACCAGCTGGCGACGCTGCTGGACCGGGCCGCGCTCGACAGCTTCCGCCGTAACGCGCTGCATCCGGATCATCCGGTCATCCGCGGAACGGCGCAAAACCCGGATATCTACTTCCAGGAAAGAGAGGCGGGTAACCGTTTTTATCAGGCGCTGCCCGATATTGTCGAAAGCTATATGGCGCAAATCAGCGCGCTCACCGGCCGGGAGTACCATCTGTTTAACTACACCGGCGCGGCCGATGCCGAACGGGTGATTATTGCCATGGGGTCGGTCTGCGACACCGTTCAGGAAGTGGTGGATACGCTGAACGCGGCGGGAGAGAAGGTCGGGCTGCTCAGCGTGCATCTGTTTCGCCCTTTTTCGCTGGCCCACTTTTTCGCTCAGCTGCCGAAAACCGTACAGCGGATTGCCGTGCTTGACCGCACCAAAGAGCCCGGCGCTCAGGCCGAACCGCTGTGCCTGGATGTGAAAAACGCCTTCTACCACTACGACGATGCGCCGCTGATTGTCGGCGGCCGCTACGCGCTTGGCGGTAAGGACGTTCTGCCTAACGATATCGCGGCGGTCTTTGACAACCTCAATAAACCGCTGCCGATGGACGGCTTTACCCTCGGCATTGTCGATGATGTCACCTTTACCTCGTTGCCCCCGCGCCAGCAGACGCTGGCGGTCTCGCATGATGGCATCACCGCCTGTAAATTTTGGGGCATGGGCTCGGACGGCACCGTCGGGGCCAATAAAAGCGCGATTAAAATCATCGGCGACAAAACGCCGCTCTACGCGCAGGCCTACTTTTCCTATGACTCGAAAAAATCCGGCGGCATTACCGTTTCGCATTTGCGCTTCGGCGACCGGCCGATCAATTCGCCCTACCTGATTCATCGGGCCGATTTTATCTCCTGTTCGCAGCAGTCCTACGTGGAGCGCTATGACCTGCTGGATGGGTTAAAGCCGGGCGGGACCTTTTTACTCAACTGCAGCTGGTCCGATGCGGAGCTGGAGCAGCATCTGCCGGTCGGCTTTAAACGCTATCTGGCGCGGGAAAATATCCATTTTTATACCCTGAACGCCGTGGATATCGCCCGCGAGCTCGGGCTGGGCGGGCGCTTTAATATGCTGATGCAGGCGGCGTTCTTTAAGCTGGCGGCAATTATCGACCCGCAGACCGCGGCGGATTACCTCAAGCAGGCGGTTGAAAAAAGCTACGGCAGCAAAGGGGCGGCGGTGATCGAGATGAACCAGCGGGCGATCGAGCTGGGCATGGCCTCGCTGCATCAGGTGACCATTCCGGCGCACTGGGCGACGCTGGATGAGCCCGTGGCGCAGGCTTCAGCCATGATGCCGGATTTCATCCGCGATATTTTGCAGCCGATGAACCGCCAGTGCGGCGACCAGTTGCCGGTAAGCGCGTTTGTCGGCATGGAAGACGGCACCTTTCCCTCGGGCACCGCCGCCTGGGAGAAACGCGGGATCGCGCTGGAAGTGCCGGTCTGGCAGCCGGAGGGCTGCACGCAGTGTAACCAGTGCGCCTTTATCTGCCCCCACGCGGCGATCCGCCCGGCGCTGCTCAACGCCGAAGAGCAGGACGCCGCGCCGGCCGGGCTGTTGAGCAAACCCGCTCAGGGAGCGAAGGAGTATCACCACCATCTGGCTATTTCGCCGCTGGATTGCTCCGGCTGCGGCAACTGCGTGGATATCTGTCCTTCGCGCGGCAAGGCGTTAAAAATGCAGTCTCTTGATAGCCAGCGCCAGATGGCGCCGGTCTGGGACTATGCGCTGGCGCTGACGCCGAAGAGCAATCCGTTCCGGAAGACGACGGTCAAAGGCAGCCAGTTTGAAACCCCGCTGCTGGAGTTTTCCGGCGCCTGCGCGGGATGCGGCGAAACGCCTTATGCCCGCCTGATAACCCAGCTGTTTGGCGACCGGATGCTGATCGCTAACGCCACCGGCTGCTCTTCAATCTGGGGAGCCAGCGCGCCGTCGATTCCCTATACCACCAACCACCGCGGCCACGGCCCGGCATGGGCGAACTCGCTGTTTGAGGATAACGCGGAGTTTGGCCTCGGCATGATGCTCGGCGGCCAGGCGGTGCGTCAACAAATCGCCGATGATATGACCGCCGCGCTGGCGCTGCCGGTCAGCGACGAACTCCTCGACGCGATGCGCCAGTGGCTGGCGAAGCAGGATGAAGGCGAGGGTACCCGCGAGCGCGCGGACCGGCTCAGCGAACGGCTGGCGGCGGAAAAAGAGGGCGTGCCGCTGCTGGAGCAGCTATGGCAGAACCGCGACTATTTTGTGCGCCGGTCGCAGTGGATTTTCGGCGGCGACGGCTGGGCCTACGATATCGGCTTCGGCGGTCTCGATCACGTGCTGGCGAGCGGGGAAGACGTGAATATTCTGGTGTTTGATACCGAGGTTTACTCCAATACCGGCGGGCAGTCGTCTAAATCGACCCCGGTGGCGGCCATCGCGAAGTTTGCCGCGCAGGGCAAACGCACGCGGAAAAAAGATCTTGGCATGATGGCGATGAGCTACGGCAATGTGTATGTGGCCCAGGTCGCCATGGGCGCCGATAAAGATCAGACGCTGCGCGCGATCGCCGAGGCTGAAGCCTGGCCGGGACCGTCGCTGGTGATTGCCTACGCCGCCTGCATTAACCACGGGCTGAAAGCCGGTATGCGCTGCAGCCAGCGCGAGGCGAAACGGGCGGTTGAGGCGGGATACTGGCACCTGTGGCGCTATCATCCGCAGCGGGAAGCGGAAGGCAAGACGCCGTTTATGCTCGATTCCGAAGAGCCGGAGGAGAGCTTCCGCGACTTTTTGCTTGGCGAAGTGCGCTACGCCTCGCTGCACAAAACGACGCCGCATCTCGCGGATGCGCTTTTTAGCAGAACCGAGGAGGATGCGCGCGCCCGCTTTGCCCAGTATCGGCGGCTGGCCGGTGAGGAGTAGAGGCCGGCGCGCAGGCCTTTAGCTATCGTGCTGCATGACCTTAAGCAGCGTATCCAGCAGGCCGGGAAAGCGCGCGTCTAAATCTTCCCGGCGCAGCGAAATCAAATTCTCCCGCCCCTGAGGCCGCTGCCAGATCACACCGCTGTCGCGCAGGACGCGCCAGTGGTGGGTCATGGTCGACTTCGCCACATCTTCATGACGCAGGGCGTTACAGCTCTGCTCGCTGCCGTCGGCAAGGATACGGATAATCTCAAGCCGCAGCGGGTTGCCGAGAGCGAAAAGGACATTTTCGAGGCGAATTTGTTCACGTTCGGGGTGATTGGCGATCATAATATTCCTGTGTCGGCGGCGGCGCAGCTCCGTGAGCAGCAGCCCGTATCGGCGGCTGGCCGGTAATATACCGAAACTGCTTTTCTAAAGCCACGCGGGTCGTCGCAGCTTCACCAATAGTAACGATAGCAAAAATAGTTCGAATATACTCGTACAGTTGTACTATGATAGATGCCGTTATATGAACGGCGGCCAATTCCGGCCGCCTGTTAACAGTCACAATGACTAAGGACGCATCATGCCCCGACCCATCCCCCTCGAACGTTATCGCAACATCGGTATCTCCGCGCATATCGATGCCGGCAAAACCACCACCACCGAGCGCATCCTGTTTTATACCGGGATGAGCCACAAGCTGGGGGAAGTACACGATGGCGCGGCAACCACCGACTGGATGGCGCAGGAGCAGGAGCGCGGGATCACCATTACCTCCGCGGCGGTGAGCTGCTTCTGGCCCGGCATGGACCGCAGCTTCGAGCCGCACCGGATTAACATCATCGATACCCCCGGGCACGTGGATTTCACCATCGAAGTGGAACGCTCCATGCGCGTCCTGGACGGCGCGGTGATGGTTTACGACTCCGTCGGCGGCGTGCAGCCGCAGTCGGAAACCGTCTGGCGGCAGGCGAATAAATACCACGTTCCGCGGCTGGCCTTCGTCAACAAGATGGACCGCCCCGGCGCGGACTTTTTCCGCGTGGTGCAGATGATGATCGATCGCCTGAAGGCCAATCCGGTGCCGATTGCGATCCCGGTTGGCGCCGAAGAGCACTTCACCGGGGTGGTGGATCTCATCAAAATGCGCGCCATTTTATGGGACGACGCCACCCAGGGGATGACCTTCAGCTATGCGCCGGTGCCTGACGACCTCGTGGAAACCGCCCGGCTGTGGCGGGAGAAAATGGTCTCGGCGGCGGCGGAAGCCAGCGACGAACTGATGGACAAATATCTCGAAACCGGTGAGCTGGACGAGGCGGAGATCGTCGCCGGTCTGCGCCAGCGCACGGTGAAGGGGGAAATCCAGGCGGTGCTGTGCGGCAGCGCGTTTAAAAACAAAGGCGTGCAGCGGATGCTCGATGCGGTGGTTGAGCTGATGCCGTCGCCGCTGGATATCCCGGCGATTCAGGGCGTGGATGAGAAAGGGCGGCCCGCTGAACGTCATCCGGGGGACGACGAGCCGTTCTCGGCGCTAGCCTTCAAGCTGATGACCGACCCCTACGTCGGACAGCTGACCTTTATCCGCGTCTATTCCGGGACGTTGAAAAAAGGCGATGCGGTGTGGAATCCGGTGAAAGGTAAGAAAGAGCGCATCGGACGCATCGTGCTGATGCAGGCCAACGATCGCCATGAGGTGGATGAACTGCACGCCGGGGACATTGCCGCCTGCGTCGGCCTGAAGGATGTCACCACCGGCGACACGCTGTGCGACCCGGATGCGGTGATTACCCTCGAACGGATGGAGTTTCCGGAGCCGGTGATTTCGCTGGCGATTGAACCGAAAACCAAAGCCGATCAGGAGAAAATGGGTATCGCCCTGCAGCGGCTGGCGGCGGAAGATCCGTCGTTTCGTCTGCATACTGACGAGGAGTCCGGCCAGACGATCATTTCCGGGATGGGCGAACTGCATCTGGAGATTATCGTCGACCGCATGAAGCGCGAGTTTGGCGTCGAGGCGAATATCGGGCGTCCGCAGGTGACCTATCGCGAGACGATCCGCAAAACGGTCAAAGAGGTGGAAGGCAAATTTGTCCGCCAGTCCGGCGGTAAAGGGCAGTACGGTCACGTGGTGCTGACCTTTGAACCGCTGGAGCCGGGAAGCGGTTTCGTGTTTGAGGACGCGACCAAAGGCGGCGTGGTGCCGCGCGAGTACATCCCTTCAGTGGAAAAAGGGCTGCGCGAAGCGATGGGCACCGGCGTGCTGGCGGGCTATCCGGTGGTGGATATCAAGGCGACCCTGACGTTTGGTTCGTATCACGACGTCGACTCGTCGGAGATGGCTTTCCGGATGGCGGCGATATTTGGCTTCAAGGAAGGGGCGCGCAGGGCCGACCCGGTTATTCTTGAACCGGTGATGCACGTGGAAGTGGAGACCCCGGAAGAGTACGCCGGGAATATTATGGGCGATCTCTCTTCCCGTCGCGGAATGGTGCAGGGGATGGAGGAGCGGTTCGGCAGCCAGATTATCCGCGCCGACGTGCCGCTGGCCGAGATGTTTGGCTATTCCACCACGCTGCGTTCAATGTCCCAGGGCCGGGCGACCTACAGCATGGAGTTCCACCACTACGCGGAAGCCCCGCGCAACGTGGCTGAGGCGATTATCGCCAGCCGCGCCAAAGGCTAAGCAACGTTCCCGGGTGCGACGCGAGGCGTCTTACCCGGGCTACGAGTCCTGCCATCGTTTGTAGCCCGGGTAAGGCGTTAGCCGCAACCCGGGAATTTCTGCCAATCAAACAATATCCTGCGCGTACTGCCACAGCGCCTTCAGCTGCGCCAGCTTCTCTTTATCGTCCGCATACTGCTGGTACAGCATCTGCAGCTCATCGGCGTAGGTCTGCAAAAACTCAGGCGTAAAGACCTGGCGACGGTGCTCTAACCAGCGCTGCTGCTCGGCTTCATCCAGCGTGCCGGGATAGTTGCGCGCGCGATAGTTGAACAGCAGGCGCTCGATACGCTGATCGGCGAAGGTAATATCCAGCGCCGGCAGGTTGCGCGGCTCGGTTTCGAGTACGATTTTCATCGCCGCGCGGTCGGCATCGCTGAAAAAGCCGTTATACAGCTGCGTATCGACATTATCGGACGGCACAAACGGCTCCGCTTCGGCAAAAATCGCCACCGCTTTCTCACGTACCTGCGGATTGGCCCGCAGCAGCTGGGCGTTCTCCAGACAGCGCTGGATATTGATGCCCAGCCGGTCGGCATCCTGCGGACGCAGGGTGTTTTGCTGCGCCAGCACCGGGCATTTATTCAGGTGGACCAGCTTGATCGGCACCGCAGCCAGATCGCCCAGCTCGCTTTTCGGCGTATACAGCCGCTCGCGCAGGGTGTCGGCATCGAGCTCCAGCAGGGGGGCGATGTCTCCGGCCAGGTCGACCATAATCACCGCGTTACGGTTGTCCGGGTGCCACGCCAGCGGGGCGACCAGGCTGGTATTGCCGCGCGCCGCGCCGAACATGCCGGAAACATGCACCAGCGGTTTGATTTGCGGCACGTCAATCAGCGTCGCCAGCTTACGCTTGTTGCGGTGGGCGTAAAGATAATCGAACAGGCGCGGCTGCTGGGTTTTCACCAGCTTCGCCATGGCGATGGTGGCGTAAACGTCGGCCATCGCGTCGTGGGCGTTGCTGTGTTCAATGCCGTTAGCGACGGTCAGATGCTCCAGCCGGAAGCTCGGTAAGCCCTCTTCATTTTCCGGCCAGTTGATCCCTTCGGGGCGCAGCGCATAGCATGCGCGCATCACGTCCAGCAGATCCCAGCGGGAGTTGTCGTGCTGCCAGCTCCAGGCGTAGGGATCGTAAAAATTACGATAGAGAATGTTGCGCGTTACTTCGTCATCGAAGCGCACGTTGTTATAGCCGACGATGCAGGTTTTCGGCACCGTGAACAGATCGTGAACGCGGCGGGCGAAAGCGGCTTCGTTGTCCCCCTTGGCGTTCGCCTCCTGCGGCGTTATCCCGGTGACCATGACCGCCTGCGGCTGCGGCAGATAGTCATCGGCGAGCCTGCAGTAGAAGACTTCGGGTTCGCCGACGATATTCAGGTCTTCATCGGTGCGAATGGCGGCAAACTGCGACGGTCGGTCGAGCGAGGGACTGGTGCCGAAGGTCTCGTAATCGTGAAATAAAAATCCGGGCTGGCTGGCGCTATCTTGCATAATCTGTTCATTATTCCTGGTGGCGAGCAGCCTTCATGGTAAACGATTTGCCGGGCCATCAGAAGGGTATCCCCTTTGTCCCGCGTCGGTGATGTCATATTTTCTTGCAATTAAACCCTGATTTGAAACGAGAAGTTCCGTAAAAAGGACGGCGAATCTGTCAATTTAGAGGATATGCCGTTGAAAGGCCGTTTTTTTATTGCTGTATCTTTGCTCGCTGCGAGCGTTTCCTGCGCATTTGCCGCCAATGATTTTCCCGTCAACGTGACGCCTCCTTCTATTCAGGCCGGTTCCTGGGTGCTGATGGATTACACCACCGGCCAGATCCTGACCGCCGGTAACGAGCATCAGCAGCGCAATCCCGCCAGCCTGACCAAACTCATGACCGGCTACGTGGTCGATCGCGCTATCGACAGCCAGCGCATCACCTTTGACGACATCGTCACCGTCGGGAAAGACGCCTGGGCGCAGGGTAACCCGGTCTTTAATGGTTCTTCGCTGATGTTCCTTAAGCCCGGCGATCGGGTCAGCGTACGCGATTTAAGCCGCGGGCTGATCGTTGACTCCGGCAACGATGCCTGCGTGGCGCTGGCGGACTACGTCGCCGGCGGCCAGCCGCAGTTCGTCGCGCTGATGAACAGCTACGTGGAAAAACTGCATTTGCAGGATACCCATTTTGAAACCGTCCACGGTCTGGACGCGCCGGGTCAGCACAGTTCGGCCTACGATCTGGCGGTGCTCTCGCGGGCGATTATTCACGGCGAGCCGGACGTCTACCATATGTACAGCCAGAAGAGCCTGACCTGGAACGGCATTACCCAGCAGAACCGCAACGGGCTGCTGTGGGATAAGACCATGAACGTCGATGGTCTGAAGACCGGCCACACCTCGGGCGCCGGCTTCAACCTGATTGCCTCCGCGGTGGACGGCCAGCGCCGGCTGATTGCGGTGGTGATGGGAGCCGACAGCCCGAAAGGGCGTGAACAGCAGGCGGCGAAGCTGCTGCACTGGGGCCAGCAAAACTTCGATACCGTCCAGGTCCTGCAGGACGGCAAGCAGGTCGGCGTTGAGCGTATCTGGTATGGCGATAAAGAGCAGATTAAGCTGGGGACCGATCAGGACTTCTGGCTAGCGCTGCCGAAGTCGGAAGTCTCGCGCATTAAGGCCAAATACGTGCTGGATAACAAAGTGCTGGAAGCGCCGATCGCCGCCCATCAGCGGGTTGGCGAAATCTCCCTTTACGATGGTGATAAAGTGGTGGCCCACTGGCCTCTGGTGACGCTGGAAAGCGTTGGCAAGGGCGGCGTGCTGTCGCGCTTTAGCGATTATCTGCATCAAAAACTGTAACTTCTCCGCCGCTCCGCCCGGAGCGGCATCTCGTAGCTGTTTGATTATTATGCCGCTTCGGTTGGCGCTTCGTTTACTTTCACTCCATTACCTTACCCGGTCACCCTTCAGGAAAAAGCCTGGCGCTTGTGCGCCATAAATGGAGCTGGGAAGATGAAATACTTTGCGCGTAGTGCGCTTTCTCTGGGACTTTTCACCGTTTTTAGCACTTCTGGTTTTGCCTCCGGCCTCGTTCTGGCCGATAACGAATTCCGCAATGATTTAGCCTGGTTATCCGACCGTGGAACCCTCTCGTTGAGCCTGTCGACCTGGCCTCTGAGCGAAGAGGAGATTAAGCGCGCGCTGGCCAATGCCCATCCGACAACGTCCGCAGAGCGGGTGGTACTGGGTCGGGTAAATCAGCGATTAAGCGCGCTGAAAGCTGACGTGCGCGTTACCGGCTACAGCTCCACTGATAAGCCGGGCACGCCGCAGGGGTTCGCCCAGTCTTACCCCGCCGACCAGTCACTTTCTCTCGCCCTGAACAACAGCGGCGAATGGTGGGATCTGCACCTGCAGGGCAATGTTGAAGGCGACAAGCGCATCAGTAACGGTTCGAGCGTGAACGCCAACGGCGCATACGGCGCGGTTAAGCTGTGGAACCAGTGGCTGGCGTTCGGGCAAATCCCCCAGTGGTGGGGGCCGGGCTATGAAGGTAGCCTGATCCGCTCCGATGCCGCGCGTCCCATGACCGGTTTTCTGCTGCAGCGCGCCGAACAGCGGGCGCCGGAAACCTCATGGCTAAGCTGGATTGGCCCCTGGCAGTACCAGCTTTCCGCCAGCCAGATGAACCAGTACGCAGCCGTACCGCATACCAAAATCTTCGGTGGTCGCCTGACTTTTTCACCGCTCACCTCGCTGGAGCTGGGAGCCTCGCGCGTTATGCAGTGGGGCGGCGAAGGGCGGCCTTCCTCATTCAGCAGCTTCTGGGACGGCCTCACCGGCAATGATAACACCGGCGACTCGGCCGACGATCCCGGCAACCAGCTGGCCGGTTTTGATTTCAAGCTGAAGCTGGCGCCCACCCTCGGCTGGCCGGTGAGCATTTACGGCCAGATGATCGGCGAGGACGAAGCCGGATATTTACCCTCGGCGCACCTCTATCTTGGCGGCGTGGAAGGGCATCACCAGTGGAACAGCAATGCGGTTAACTGGTATCTGGAAGCCCACGATACCCGCTCGAACATGGGCCGTACTAACTACATCTATAACCACTTTATCTATAAAGACGGCTACTACCAGCAGGGCTATCCGCTGGGCGATGCGATGGGCGGCGACGGGCGTTTATATGCCGGTAAGGTGGAGCTGGTAACCGAAGAGAATCAGCGCTGGAGCGCGCGGCTGGTCTACGCTGAGGTCAATCCAAAAAACCAGCGAATCAATAAAGCCTTCCCGCGCGCCGATACGCTGAAGGGCGTACAGCTGGGCTGGAGCGGCGATGTTATGCCAACGGTACGCCTGAATACCTCCCTGTGGTACACCGACGCTAACCACAGCGCCAGCGACGATGTTGGGGCCAGCATCGGCGTTGAGCTACCGTTCAGTTTATAACCGTATGGCGGCGATTTTTTCATCTTCTTGCCGCGCGGATTTGTGAATTGCCGCACATACTGTGGGTGATAGTACTGCTAATTTATGTGTATATACATACAGTATTTTATCAACAGTGGAGGCAGCATGGACTATAACGTTAAATCCGTAGGCAAGAAGAAAATTGCTGGTTTTCATCTGGTCGGTCCCTGGGAGCAGACGGTAAAACAGGGGTTTGAACAGCTGATGATGTGGGTCGATAACAGCCAGGTGCCGGCGCAGGAGTGGGTGGCCGTTTACTACGACAACCCGGACGAAGTCCCGGCGGAAAAGCTGCGCTGCGATACCGCCGTCACGGTGGCGGACGACTACCAGATTCCTGAGGGTAGCGAAGGCGTGATGATGACCGAAATCGCCGGCGGCGATTATGCGGTTGCCCGGGCCAGAGTCGAGAATTTTGACTTTGCGACGCCGTGGTACCAGTTCTTCGAGAGCCTGATGCAAAGCAAAACCCATCAGATGGCGATGAAGCCCTGTTTTGAAGTCTATCTTAACGATGGTAACCAGGACGGCTACTGGGATATTGATATGTATATCGCGGTCGAGCCGGCGGTGAAGTAGAACATTGTCCCTTCGTTTGACAAGGTTTATTACATTCGCGTGATGCTTGCGGCGAAAAAGCAGTTACAATTGGCCTTTTCGTTGTGTCGGAGTAGGTTGTGCGCGCGGATAAATCACTTAAGCCATTTGAAATTCGGCTGTATCGCCATTACCGCATCGTCCATGGCGTGCGAATAGCATTGGCCTTTGTGCTCACCTTTGTGCTGGTGCGCCTGCTTAACGTTCCTGAAGGCACCTGGCCCCTCATCACCCTGGTGGTGGTGATGGGGCCTATCTCCTTCTGGGGAAACGTCGTACCGCGCGCGTTTGAACGTATCGGCGGCACGATCCTCGGCTCGGCGCTCGGGCTGGTGGCGCTCAAGCTGGAGCTTATCTCTCTGCCCATTATGCTGCTGTGGTGCGCGGTGGCGATGTTCCTCTGCGGCTGGCTGGCGCTGGGCAAAAAGCCCTACCAGGCGCTGCTGATCGGCATCACCCTGGCGGTAGTGGTCGGCGCGCCGCCGGGCGACATGACCACCGCGCTGTGGCGAAGCGGCGACGTTATCTTCGGCTCCCTGCTGGCGATGCTGTTTACCGGTATCTGGCCGCAGCGGGCTTTCCTGCACTGGCGCATCCAGATGGCCAGCTACGTCACCGCCTTCAACCGTTTGTATCAGGCGGGCTTCTCGCCGAACCTCGTTGAGCGTCCGCGTCTGGAAAAGCATATGCAGAAGGTGCTTAACGACGTGGTGAAAATGCGCGGATTAATTACCCCCGCCAGCAAAGAGACGCATATCCAGAAGGCCATCTTTGAGGCGATCCAGACCGTCAGCCGTAACCTGGTGTGTATGCTGGAGCTGCAAATCAACGCCTACTGGGCGTCGCGTCCCGGCCACTTCGTGATGCTTAACGCCCATACGCTGCGCGAAACCCAGCAAATGACCCAGCAAACATTGCTGACTATCGCCCACGCATTGTATGAGGGCAATCCGCAGCCGATTCTTGCCAACAATGAAAAGCTCAACGAAATTGTGGCCGAACTGCGCCAGCTCATCAAAGAGCAGCAGGACGACAATTTCTCCGAAACGCCCATTCACGGTTATGTCTGGTTAACTATCGAGCTGGCGCGCCAGCTCGAACTGCTGTCGCATTTAATCTGCCGTGCGTTGCGTAAATAAAGACCAGACTCACGTGGTTTTTCCATCGCTTGCTTCGATTCAGCAGCGTTTAGGGTTA
The DNA here is from genome assembly GCF_040061575.1 of Klebsiella sp. CB_Kp196. Lineage (NCBI taxonomy): Bacteria > Pseudomonadati > Pseudomonadota > Gammaproteobacteria > Enterobacterales > Enterobacteriaceae > Klebsiella > Klebsiella sp. CB_Kp196. The sequence goes on along the minus strand of NZ_JBEAFH010000032.1, from coordinate 55,938 downwards.
TGATAACGGCAAAGGAAAAAACATTGTCATCAGCGGCTGCTAACAGTTATGTTAGCCCTATGTAGCAGTCGCTTTAGCGAATCCGAATCTCAAATATTAGGGGTATAAAAATGGAAACAACTAAGCCTTCTTTCCAGGACGTACTGGAGTTTGTTCGCCTGTACCGTCGTAAGAACAAACTGCAGCGTGAAATTCAGGACGTTGAGAAAAAGATCCGTGATAACCAGAAGCGCGTACTGCTGCTGGACAACCTGAGCGACTACATCAAGCCGGGCATGAGCGTTGAAGCTATTCAGGGCATCATCGCCAGCATGAAGAGCGATTACGAAGATCGCGTTGACGATTACATCATCAAAAACGCCGAGATCTCCAAAGAACGTCGCGATATCTCTAAAAAGCTGAAAGCGATGGGCGAAGCGAAAGTCGAAGATAAATCTGCCGAGTAAGCCCCGTTAATGCGCTCCGGCGGCGCTCGCCGCCGGAGTTCCTCTTCTTCCTCTTGCGTGACCTCACAGTTCCTTAGCAAAACCGCCCGCGCGACGCTGAACCTTTACCCAGGAATTTGGTATACTTCCGCCGTAAACATATTGATATCGGAAGGGTTTATCTCATGCTGTCCCTGCAACAGGTGCCGCCGCGATGATACTGATGACCGGCGACGCGCTTAGCGGCCAACGCCGTGACGCCGAATCTTTACTCAACTCTTTCGTTTCGGCGATCTTCATCGCTACCTCCCGGCTCTCCGACAACCAAATGGCCGCGCGCATTCAACACCACCGTGATACCCGGCTTGCCCACTGGCGGCTGGAAGAACGCGGGCAGGCTTTCTCCGCGCGGCAGCCGCGCGGATAAGTCAGGTCACGGTCGGTGGCGGGCGTGAATAACCGCTGCCGCGGGGTTTATCGACAGGAGTCATCACTCAATGATTAAGTCTTTTTTTGCCGCATTATCATTTATCAGCCGCCTGCCGGTCCCGGCGCGTTTATCTCAGGGGCTGGAAATTGAACAATATCAACGCAGTATCATCACATTCCCCCTGGTGGGGCTGCTGCTGGGGGCGATTGCTGGCGCTGTTGTGATGCTGCTGCAGCCGTGGTGCGGCGGCCCGCTCGCCGCGCTGCTCGGCGTGCTGGCGCTGGCGCTGTTGACCGGCGGGTTCCATCTTGATGGGCTGGCGGATACCTGCGATGGCATCTTTTCCGCCCGCCGCCGCGAGCGGATGCTGGAAATCATGCGCGACAGTCGGCTGGGCACTCACGGCGGGCTGGCGCTGATTTTTGTGCTGGTTGCCAAAGTGCTGGTGGTCAGCGAAGTGGCGCTGCGCGGCACGTCGGCGCTTGCCGCGCTGGCTGCCGCCTGCGCCGTCGGCCGCGGTATGGCGGTGCTGCTGATGTATCGTCAGCGCTACGCCCGGGAAGAGGGGCTGGGCAACTTATTTATCGGCAAAATCACGCTGCGGCAGATGCTGATTACCATGGGGATCGCGCTGGCGCTGGCGACGCTGCTGCTCGGGGTCAACGGTCTGCGGGCGGCGCTTATCACTCTGGTGCTGGTTTGGGCGCTGGGTCAGGCGCTGAAGCGTACTCTGGGCGGGCAAACCGGTGACACATTAGGCGCGGCGATTGAGCTGGGCGAAGTCATATTTCTGCTGGCCCTGCTGTAGGAGTTGCTTTATTCCCGGTGGCGCTGCGCTGACCGGGCTACCAGTCCACCGCTGTCTGCGGGCCGGTGCCCGGGCAAGGCGCAGCGCGCCGCCTGCGGGGAATGTGTCGGAGTGACGGATTGGCGTGGTTTCTCCCGGCTCGCGCTGCGCTTAGCCGGGCTACGGGGTTACAGCCGTCTGCGGACCGGTAGCCCGGGTAAGGCGCGCAGCGCCGCAACCCGGGGAATGTGCCGGGATTAATGTATCGGTGCGGCTTCTTCCCGGTGGCGCTGCTGTATGACCGGGCTACGGGTGCATCACCGTCTGCGGGCTGGTAGCCCGGACAGGCGCAGCGCGCCGCCTCCGGGAAAATTATTCAGCGCACGTGCTTACAGCGCTTTTTGCCATACGCTCTGCGGCAGGAGGTAAACATCTGCCGGCGCCGTCATGCCGTCGGTCACGATATGCTGAATGCCGCTGGCCATTACCGCCAGGGTCACATCAAAGGCGTTCAGGCTATCGCCAAAGCCCGCGGTCAGGTTGAGCATTGAACCGTTCGCCATCAGATAAACGGTTTTATCGCCCATCCGGTAAGCGTTGATATAGGGCATGACCTCTTCATGACGGAACTGGCGCAGGTACTCACAGTCAATCTCTTCCGCCACGTGACCCACGTTGAGAATAAACACCCCGTCTTTGGACTTATCCAGCGCCTGGCGGTTGACGACTTTTTTACCGCCGGTCGCCGTGGCCACCACATCCGCGGAGGCAATCGCCTCCTGTAATTCAACGACGTGCCAGCCATCGTAGGCCGCCTGTAGTCTCCGCGCCGGGTCGATTTCCGCTACCATTACCTGGCCGCCGAAGGCCTTCGCCGCCGCCGCTACGCCCTGGCCAACCAGACCATAGCCGATGACCAGCACTTTTTTCTCATGCAGGGTCAGGTGGGTCGTCTGGAAAAAGGTGTGCCAGGCGGTCAGGCCGACCATATGACGGTTGTGCAGTCCCTCTTTTACCGGCAAATCATCCCAGTTAAAAATCGGGTAGCCGGGGTGAATATCGCCCAGGCGGCTAACGCCAGAGCCGGTCGCCTCAAGGCCCGCGACGATATTGCCAAACTCCCCGCGCTGATGCAGTAGGGTGGTAATATCCGCGCCCATTTCGCACAGATGCGTCGGCTGCCAGGCAATCGCTTTTTCCCAGGATTGCTGCCAGTCGGCGTCGCTCATATCCCGCCAGGCGCAGGCTTCCGCGCCGCGCTCCACCAGCCAGGCGACCACGTCATCCTGCACCGTCGTTGGGTTACAGGTGGTAAGAAAAACCTTCGCCCCTTTCTCCAGAATTCCCTGCACCAGGGGGATCATTTTCATATCGAGGTGCATACAGCAGGCGAGACGCACCTGGCTGAGATCCGGCAGGGCGGCGACCTGACGCAGGGTGCGCGGCATATTCTGACTGGCCCATGCGATCTCTTTCTCTAATTTTATCTTGTTATTCAACGTGTTTGACCTTCAATCCATAGAATGCTGATACCCAGAGGTGAGGGGATTTTAACGTAGCGCGCGCCGTTTTTACATTCACAAAATGAATGACGAAAAGCCACGACAAAGACATGGTTGTTAAAATAAGGTTAAAAAAAGAAAATGAAACATAAGTTCTTATTATGACGTAAGCGAGCTACACGATGTTAAGCGTTTTACCCGGATCGCTCTTTTCGCGGATCCGCATTTTCCTCGGTCGCCTCAAGCCGCACGCCCTGCCGGTTGCCAGAAAACATATTGTTCTGGCCTCTCTCGGCGCCGGGACGGGACTGGCGGTGACCAGCATGTTCAGCCACTGGCTGTTAGGCGAGGTCAATATCTGGTTTATCGCGCCAATGGGCGCATCGGCAGTGCTGCTGTTTGGCGTCCCGAGCAGTCCGCTGGCCCAGCCGTGGTCGATTGTCGGCGGCAACGTGCTCTCGGCGCTGATTGGCGTGACCGTGGGAATGGCGATCCCGAACCTGGCGCTGGCCTGCGGCGTGGCGGCGGGGCTGGCGATCGCCGGTATGTATTTCCTGCGCTGCCTGCATCCGCCGGGTGGGGCGGTGGCGTTAACGGCGATCCTCGGCGGGGCGGGGGTGCAGAGTGAAGGCTACCACTTTGTTCTGACGCCGGTATTGCTCAATTCCCTGATGCTGGCGCTGCTGGCCATCGTCTTCAACAACCTGGTGGGACGACGCTACCCGCACCCGCTGGCCGCGGAAGAGGTAAAGGCCAAAGCCGTACCGCTGGGCCTGTCGGTGACCCGCGATGATATTCATGCGGCCCTGCTGGACGGCCAGTTTCTCGATATCGATGAAGACGACGTGCAGGAGCTGCTGGAAAATATTGAACAAAAAGCCAGACAGCGTATCGCCAGCGCCCGGCAATCCTGATGAGCTTTTCGGCTCTCTGGGGAACGCGGATTAACCCACGTGTTCCCCTTTTTATTGCCTTCCTCCCCGGCCATTAGCCTGAACCAGGCATTTTTCTCCCCCCGAAAGCAACAAGCTCTGCGGATCGTGACTGCGATCGACAAAATTGGCCATTCAATGAGCAAAAAGTTGACGCCCTTAACGAAATGAATATTTCAAAATAACTTTTTATGGATTTTTTAATCCGGCGGAGTATAACAAGTTGTTAAATAATGCACCCGGGTGCAAAAAGGTGCAAATGTATTCCTGATGCCAGAACCTGCCGTATCTGGTTCGGCAATGTGATCTTTTTATTCATAAAAACAAAACGATAGAACGCTCATCCCTGACAGGACAACAAAATGACCGATCATGTGATAACTGAAAGTCGTAAAACAGATAATGATAAGAAAATCAGATTAATAACCCTCGTCTCAACCATCGGTGGACTGTGCTTTGGCTACGACACCGGGGTTATTTCCGGCGCGCTGATTTTCATGAAAAACGATCTTGGCCTCACTCCTCTGCAGGAAGGGCTGGTGACATCGTTTTTATTATTCGGCGCGGCAATCGGCTCTGTCGGCGGCGGCTGGCTATCCGACCGACAGGGACGGCGGAAAAATATTCTGTGGGTGGCGGTGATTTTTATCTTTGGCGCCCTCGGTACCGCCGTCGCCTGGGATATGTCGTCGATGATAATCGCCCGCTTTATTCTTGGCCTGGCGGTTGGCTGTGCGTCAGTGACGGTGCCGATTTATATTTCCGAACTGGCGCGACCCGCGCAGCGTGAACGGCTGGTGACGGTCAACGAACTGATGATCGTCACCGGGCAGTTTCTCGCTTACTCCGTCAACGCTTCCATTGTCAATTTCTATCCCGACATGTCGCACAACTGGCGGCTGATGCTGGCCATTCCGGCGCTGCCCGGCGCGCTGCTGTGGATTGGTATGCTGGTAATGCCGGAGTCTCCGCGCTTCTTCGTGCGTAAGGGGCAAATAGACAAAGCGGTTGCGGTGCTGAAAACGATTCGTCGGCCCGAAGAGGTGGAGCAGGAGATCCGCGATATCCAGCAGGTGAGCCAGATTGGCATCAACCATGGCCGATTTGTTGACGAGCTGAAGAGAAAATGGGTACTGCAGCTGATTTTGATCGGCCTGATGATTGTGCTGGCAACGCGCGTAACCGGCGTGAATACCATTATGTACTACGCGCCGACGGTGCTGAAAGCCACCGGACTTGGCGATGCGGCGGCGGTGACCGGCGCCGTGGCTAATGGCGTCGTCTCTATTCTGGCCACGCTACTGGGGATGCTGTTAATTGGCAGGCATTCCCGACGGAAAATGTTCTTTACCGGACAGATCGGCGTCACCCTTAGCCTGGTGTTGATTGGCCTCTCGTTCAAGCTCTTCTTCCATATGGAAACCGTCGATGGCGTCAGCGGCTTGCACGCCAACTTTACCGGTGCCAGCTACATCATTCTCGCCCTGATGCTGGTGTTCCTGACCTTTATGCAGGGTTGGATCGCACCGGTGTTCTGGCTGATGCTCGCGGAAATCTACCCGCTGCGGATGCGCGGTCTGGGAATGGGTTTTGCGGTATTCGGTTTATGGATATTTGACTTCATCATTCAGTCTATTTTCCCGATTTTACTCAACAGCTACGGCGGCGGAATGACCTTCGGCTTCTTCGCGGCTACCAACGTCATAATGCTGATTCTGCTGGTGAAGTTCCTGCCGGAAACCCGCGGGTTAACCCTCGAACAAATTGAACAAAAATTCAGATTCTGATTTAGCAACGTGGAGGAATATATGACAGTTAATATCGGTTTAATTGGTTTGGGTATGATTGGGCGCGACCATCTCCAGCGTTTCCAGACGGTTATCCAGAACGCCAGGGTCAGCGCCGTCTGCGATATCAATCGTAATGTGACCGACGCTATTGCCCGCGAATATGGCGCTCAGCCCTATTACGATGCAGTCGAGATGATTCAATCAGACGACGTGGATGCGATCTTTATTTGCTCTATTGGCCCGGTACATAAAGAACAAATTCTGGCGGCCATTAAAGCAGGTAAACCGGTGTTTTGCGAAAAGCCGCTAACCCCGACCGCGAATGAAGCCAAAGCGATTATTGATGCTGAAGTAGCCTACGGCAAACGTATGCTGCAGCTGGGCTTTATGCGCCGTTTCGACCCGGGGTACAACCAGCTAAAAGCCACTCTGGATAGCGGTGAACTGGGGGAAATATTGCTCATCCACTGCGCCCATCGCAACGCCTCCGTGCCGGAGAGCTACACCCTGGAGATGGCGATTAACGATTCGGCGACCCATGAAATCGATATTATCCGCTATCTGCTTAACGAAAATATCGTTTCGGTGCGCGTCGATAAACCGCAGAAGAAAACGCGCAGAGCCTGCGCGCATCTGCAGGATCCGTTGATTGTGATTTTTGAAACTGAATCCGGCGTACGTATTGATGATGAGCTGTTTGTTAACTGCGATTACGGCTACGACATTCGCTGTGAAGTGATTGGCGAAAATGCCATCAGCGCGTTGACCGAACAGGCACTTACCACCGTCCGTTCGGCGCAGGGTTATAGCCGCGCTATCCCCAAAACCTGCATGGAACGTTTCGCCACCGCCTACGATCGCGAGGTGCAGAATTTCGTTGACCGGGTAAACCTGGGGGCGGAGATGAGCGGGCCATCATCGTGGGACGGATTTGTCGTGGCGATGGTATGTGATGCCGGCCTGGCGTCGCTGAAGGATGGCGAAAAGCACGCCGTCTCTCTGCCGGAGTGTCCGGCGCTCTACCGCTGACCCATTAACGAAGGGAGAGGCGCATGTTAACTCTGAAACCAGAAGATATTTTTATTGGCTGTCGGGCGAATTCAAAGAAAAAGGCGCTGCGTATTGCCGCGGATTCCCTGCAGGCCAGCGGCTACGTCAGCGAGGGTTTTTTTGAATCAATGGTGGAGCGCGAAAAGGCGCTCTCTACCTGGCTCGGGGCGGGGGTCGCCATGCCCCACTGCAGCAAGGAGGGTATTGATCTGGTGCGGCAAACCGGTTTCCAGCTGCTTCAGTTTCCGGATGGCGTGGGCTGGGGGGAGGGTAAAGTGGCCTTCCTTGTGGTCGCCGTGGCGGCAAAAAACAATGAACACATTGATGTTATAGCGGATCTGGCAGACCTGCTTGATGACGAAGTGAAAACCACGCTGCTGGCCAGCGCCGACAGCAAAGACGCGTTTATGCAGATCCTCGAAGGACACTCATTTAAGAAGGATAGAATATGAAACTGGCACTCTGTACCGATGTTCTCGCCGGCCTGGCGTTCCCGGAAATGCTCGATCGCGTCAAGCAGTACGGCATTGAGGGCGTGGAGATGACCGCAGGCGGCTGGTCGCCTTGTCCGCATGTTAAAACTGAAGAACTGCTGGCTTCTCCGGCAGCGCTGGCGGCGTTTCGCGGCGAGCTGGAAAAGCGCGGAATGGAGATCGTCGCGCTGAACTGTTCGGGTAACCCGCTGGCCCCCGGCGCCCTTGGCGAGAAGCACACCGCCAGCAGCTACCGTACCGTCGAGCTGGCGGCGAAGCTGGGAGTGAAAAAGATAGTCATGATGAGCGGCCTGCCGGGCGGCGGGCCGGACGATAAAATCCCTAACTGGATCACCTCGACGGTTTCCTGGCCGGACTATATGCCAGGCGTGATCGATTACCAGTGGAACGAGGTTGCTATTCCCTGGTGGCAGGCTTTTACCCGCCATGCGGCTGAATACGGCATCGAACAGATTGCCCTCGAGGAATTCCCCAGCCAGTTGGTTTACAACCCGAGCACGCTGCTGCGCCTGCGTGAGGCGGTTGGCGACATCATCGGCATGAATCTCGATCCGTCGCATCTGATCGCCATGGGGGCAGACCCGATTGCCGCAGCCCGTAAGCTTGAAGGGGTGATTTATCACGTTCACGGCAAAGACGCGCGTATTGAACGCGGGCTGGCGGATGTCGACGGCTTACTGGAATACCAGCCGGTTACGCAGACCAAAACCCGCACCTGGAACTACGTGGCGGTTGGCTGTGGACAGGATTTGAAGTGGTGGAAAGAGTTCTTCTCGGTGCTGCGCATGACCGGATATAACGGTTATGTGTCGCTGGAGATGGAGGACCTGACGATGAGCGTTGAAGCAGGGCTACGGACGTCTATTGATGCCCTCAACGCCACATTAAATCAGTGATAACGGGCCGCGTTTTCCCTCCGGGGGGCGGGAGAACGCGGCGCGTTTTTTGTTGAGCGGATTTTATCTTGCTGTATTTTACGTTCTATTGGATGTTTTTTATCAGGAACGTTAAAACCGAGTATGAGCGCCCCTAAACGACAAAAAGCGACCGCCAGCGACGTTGCGTTACTGGCTGGCGTCTCCAAATGGACGGTTTCCCGGGCATTTACCCCCGGGGCTTCTATCCAGCCCAAAACCCGGGAAGAGGTGATGAAAGCCGCTAATATTCTGGGATATCGACCAAATTTACTGGCGCGTAGCCTGACGCAAAAGAAAACGCATATTATCGGCGTGGCGGTAGACGAGCTGCGCAATCCCAATATGGTGCTACTGCTTAACGAAGTGACCCGCCAGCTGCAGAATCGCGGCTACATGGCGCTGGTGATTAACGTTACCGACGAAGAAAACACCCGCACGGCGATGGCGCTGGCTTACCAGCTCCAGGTTGATGGTATCTTGTTTATGGCCACGGTCCTGACGCCGGAACTCATCGCGATTGCCACTGAAATTCATCGCGTTCCGCTGGTGCAGATTGGCCGTAATACCGATCATCCGGAAATCCAGGTGGTCAATATTGACGGCTGGATTGCCGGAAAACAGCTTGCCGAACTGCTGCTGGCGCAGGGGCATCGCACTTTTGGCTATATGAAAGGGCCGGATACCGCCTCGCACCATTTAATGAGGATGGAAGGATACGAAGCGGCGCTGGAGCAGGCAGGTTGCCGGCTTGATACTCTGCTGGTTGCCGGACAGTATTTACGTACCCGGGGATATGCGGCGATGAGCGACTATCTGGACGCGACGTCCGCAGGCGAAAGAGTGGATGCCCTGTTCTGTGAAAACGATATTCTGGCGATAGGCGCGCTTCAGGCGCTGCGCGAGCGCGATTTAACGATGGGTATTGTCGGTTTCGATAATATCGATGAGGCGGCGGCGCCGGAATGGCAGCTTACTACCTACGATCAGCGGCGCGAGCGGCTGGTGGAAGAGGCGTTGAATCGGCTCATCGATGTAACTGAAGGGCCGTCGGCGACCTGGCGCACCGGGGAACCCATCGTGCGCCAGTCCCATCGCCGCCAGGGCTAAAGTTCGCCGGTGATGTACTGCGCCACGCCGCAGCCAAAACTCCAGTCCCCTTTATGGTTGCTGATTACCGAGATCATCAGGTCATCGCCGCTCAGCCCGCAGTGCTCCCGGAGCTCAGCCTGCAGGGTGGCATAAAAAAGCTGCTTCTGTTCTTCGCTGCGCGGGCTGGTATATACCCTCACCACCACCACCTCCCGGCTTCGCGTCAGCCCCAGCCCGGTATCTTCAATAATCATATGATGAGCTTTGTTTTCGTGAACAATCTGGTAGCGATCGCGCTCTGGCACCTTGAACGCCTGCACCACGGCGCGATGTGCCGCATCCAGCAGGGTTTTGATCTCGCTTTCGCTGCGTCCTTCAATGATATCAAACGTCAGTAATGGCATAGCAGATGGTCCTTATTGTCGGATTACCTCAGTGATAGAGATGCTAACCCGTGCTGAAGCCGGCAAAAACCGCTATATTTGAACTCATTGTTTTTATCTGTGAACAATTACTATGCGCGAGATCCGCCCGGAAATTTACTGGACCCACCTGTACTGGCTTACGGTGCTGGAGGAGCAAAAAAGCTATACCCGCGCCGCGGAAAAGCTGGCGGTCAGCAAATCCGCCATCAGCCAGAAAATCAGCGAGCTGGAGCGGGTTACCGGTAAAACGCTGGTGCACCGAACCACCCGCAGCGTGACCTTAAGCGAAGATGGTCTGCGGCTGGTGGCGGAGCTGAACGAGCCGTTTGGGCAGATTCGCGAGATCTTTACCGGCACCTGCGACGAGGAAGGCGGCCCCCTGCGCGGTACGCTGCGCCTGACCGCGCCGGTCGCATTTTCACGTCAGCAGCTGGTCCCGGCCATCACCCCTTTTCTGCACCAGCATCCGCAGCTTCATCTCCAGCTGGAGGTGACCGACCGACTGGTGTCGCTCGCCAGCGAGGGGTTCGACCTTGCTATTCGCCACTGTCGCCGCGAGCTGCTGCCGGAGACCCACGTGGCCTGGCCGCTGTGCCGTACGGCTACCCTGGTGGTCGCCTCGGCGGACTATATTCGCCGCTTTGGCCGCCCCGATTCGCCTGACGCGTTGCGTCAGCATCAATGCCTCACCTACCCGCGCGGGCCGCAAAGCCCGCACTGGACCTTTGAGCGCGACGACGAGCGGGTGAGCGTGAAGGTGCAGGGGCCGTTTGCCACCAATAACAGCGAATCCCTGCGCGACGCGGTGCTGGCGGGGCTGGGCGTTGCCTTACTGCCGGATTTTAGCGCCAGGGAGGCGATTGGCCGCGGGCTGGTTCAGGAGCTGCTGCCGGGATGGCGGCCGGTGGATGCGTTTGCGGAAAGTCTGTACGTCATTCGCCCCTACACGCCGCGCGTATCGCGGGCGGTAGAGACGTTTAGCCGCTATCTGAAGGCGACCTTCAGCTGATATTTTCCAGCTGCTGCGCCAGCGCCTCGCGAAAGCGGGGCAGCAAATCGGCGCCTTCTGAAACCAGCTCCGCCAGGGTCACGGTTTTATCGGCGCGGTATTCCCGCCCGCTGCCAAGCCGGGCTTCGAAATCATTGGCCGCCCGGTGAGCCGCCGCCAGGTCGGCATCCAGCAATACCACCGCGTGCGCGAGAACCACATGGCCTCGACCTTCCGCCATTGGTCGCCAGTACTGGGCCGTGCCGGCTATTTTTCGCACCTGCTCGCCCTCGCCGCAGGCCAGATTATAGCGACCATCGCAAAATGAACCGCTAACCGCCCGGCAGTGGCTGGCCACGCCAAAGGTCGCCAGCGTGCGCTGCAACAGGCCGCAGAGGAAAAGATAAATCGGCTCTGCGGCTTCGCCCAGCGAGTGATAGACCGGCCAGGCCAGGCTGAGGTTGACAATTCCCGGCCCCTGCGGCACCAGCCCGCCGCCGGAGCGGCGCTGCCAGACCGGCCATCCCTGGCCGGCGAACTGCTCGCTCACCGCCGGGAGTTCGGCAAATTTCCGGTAGCTTCCCGGCACCACAAACCCCTGCGGGGCCTGCCAGAGCTGAGCCACCGCCTCACCGTCGAGCGCCCGGGCAAACAGCGGCTGCTCGGCAAGGGTGGGATCGGCAAAGTAACCAACCGGTAGCTGCTGGTGGCTAAAGCGCAGCGGCCAGCAGGGTTCCTGAATCATGATTTCTCCTTATCGATGCTATTCGCCATGGCGGCTGGGTTTCATCAGCATCGCCGTAAGGGCGGAGAGCAGGCAGCCTGCGGTCAAGTAGATAGCGACGCTATGCCAGGCGCCGCCGGATAAGGTGACCAGGGCGGCGGCGATAAACGGCGTAAAACCGCCGCCGACAACGCTGGCAACCTGATACCCCACGCCGGCCCCGCTGTAGCGATAGCTGGCGCCAAACATTTCGGTAAACATCGGCTGCTGAACGCAAACCACCATATCGTGCGCAATATTTGCCAGCATAAGCGCGAAAAACAGGATCCAGAAGTATGACTGGCTTTCGAGCGCCATAAAGAACGGGAAGCCGCTGAGGGTGCCGATCAGCGCCCCGGTGATATAGACGCGGCGACGGCCAAAGCGGTCCGCCAGCCAGGCGAAGCAGGGGATCGTCAGGCAGCTGATGGCGCCGACAAGCAGGCCAATATTCAGAAACAGCTCGCGCGGCAGGCCGAGATTCTGCGTGGAATAGTTAAGCGCGAAGGCGGTAACGATATACATCGTCAGCAGCTCGCACAGGCGCAGGCCGATAATCATTAAGAACGCGCCCGGATGGCGGAACAGCGCTTCCACGACCGGCAGACGCTTTTTCTTCGGCTGCAGCTGCTGTTCGCGCTGCTGCTGTTCAAATTCGGCGGATTCCGCCATGCCGTTGCGGATCCAGAGCGCCGCCAGCACCAGCACGACGCTAAACAGGAACGGCAGACGCCAGCCCCAGCTGAGGAACTGTTCATCGGTGGTACAGGAGCTTATCAGCGACACCAGCCCTGTAGAGAGTAGTAATCCGACGCCGTAGCCCACCTGCACGCCGCTGCTGTAGAACGCCTTCTTATTTTTCGGCGCGCTCTCTACCGCCAGCAGCGCCGCGCCGCCCCATTCGCCGCCCACCGCAAAGCCCTGGACGGCGCGCAGCAGGACCAGCAGAACCGGCGCCCACCAGCCAATCTGGCTGAAGGAGGGCAGCAGACCGATACAGGCGGTGGCGATCCCCATCATCCATACCGTCAGCATCAGCATGCGTTTGCGCCCGAGGCGATCGCCGAAATGGCCGAAGATAATGCCGCCCAGCGGGCGGAAGAGGAAGCCGACGCCGAAGGTGGCAAAGGCGGCGAGGGTGCCCATTGCCGGGCTGATTTGCGGGAAAAATTCCCGGTTAAATACCAGCGCGGCGGTGATGCCATAGAGAAGAAAGTCGTACCAGTCGACCACGGCCCCGGCGAAGCTGCCCCAGGCCGCTCTGCGGGCGCGGTTGAGTGAACATGCCTCCTTGCCGGGGCGCTGAGAAATTAACGTTGAGTCCATACCTGTCCTGTCTGTTGCTGAGTTTTTAATTATTGGAATGAGACGCTTTCCGAATTCGCGCCTGTCCTGAGACTACCGCGCAGAAGGGCATGTGAAAAGATTTTTACCTGCTCTGGGCGTTTAAAGGCATAAAGCGTTTGCTTCGCCGGGGGATGAACGCCCTTGTAGCCCGTTCAGAATGCGAGCTTAGGACTTCGCTTATTGTTTTTAATTTTAATTTTTGAACCCAACGGGGACACCTTTTAAGAAATGACTTAAATGGTTTATAATTAACAAGTCTCCAATTTCGGAAGGGTGAGTTAAATGCGTTTAATTTTTGCAGCTTTATTTTGTGTCATGGTTTCGCCTTCCGCTTTTGCAGAAAAACTGCCAGCGCCTGTCGGCAAACCCGTTTTAACTATTTCCGGCCTGATTGCTAATACGAATGAGGGCGATACCGCCGTTTTTGATGTCGCCGCATTAGAAAAGCTGGGGATGGAAACGCTGGTGACGACCACGCCATGGTATTCGGGCAAGGTCCGCTTTGACGGCATTTCCCTCAGTAAACTCATGGATTTAGTCGGCGCCAAAGGCAAGTCAGCCCGGGTGCTGGCGCTCAACGATTACACCACGATTGTCCCCCTGGACGACTTTCATAAATTTCCGGTAATTTTGGCTTTAAAAATGAACGGCGAATATATGCGCATTCGTGATAAAGGGCCCTTATTTATTGTTTATCCTTACGACAGTAGCCCGGAATTGCAGAATCAGATTTATTATTCCCGTTCGGCATGGCAGGTTTCGAAGATTATAATTGAGTAAGGGTTTGATCTTGAATCGAATACTCACTGCCATTATTTTGTCGCTCTTCATTGTGACCGGTTACATTACTTATCTGGTGCATGAGCGGCAAAGTGAACTGCAAAAATTAACCCGTTATACTGATTCGTGGTCCGTTTCCCAGATAGTCTCCGAGTACATGCGCCTCGAGGCGCGACTCAGCGCGATGGGGCTGGGGGTGAAGGGAAGCGACCACGATGAGGTGCGCCTGCGTCTGGAAATTATGATGAGCCAGATTGCGCTGCTGCAGCAGGGTGATTTGGGAAAGTTTATCGGCAAAGATCCTCACCGTAAGGCGATAGTTAACAGCCTGATTGATCTTCTGGACCGGCTGGATAAGCAGCTGGACACCATGACGACAGCGCAGCTGAAGCTGATGCTGCAGGAGATGAGTACCCTGGACGGGCCGTTGACCTCACTCGCGTCCACCTCGCTCGCCCAGGATTTTAATCTGGTTAATCTGACCCACGATAAAATACAAAATCTCTATTACATCTATTCGGCGATTTCCATTCTGCTGATTGTTCTCTGTATCACGCTCGGGCTGTTGATGCTGAAGCAGAATAACACCCTGCGTCGCGCCCACGTGCGGATGAAATTACTGGCGACCGACCTGCAGGCCTCAAAAGAAAAGCTTCAGGTGCAGAATCGCCGTCTGCAGTACGATGCCTATCATGATTCGCTGACCGGGATGCCCAACCGTCTCTCTTTCTGGCAACGTCTGCAGGAGGTCGTCAATCAGGTGCGGCCCTATAACGGCTCGGCGGTCGTAATGCTGTTTGACCTGGATAATTTCAAGGACGTCAACGATACCCAGGGTCATGATGCCGGGGATAAGCTGCTGCAGGATTTGGCCAGCCGTCTCTCCTTTTTTCGCAAAACGTCAGAAACGCTCTACCGGCTGGGAGGGGACGAGTTTGCCCTGGTTTCCCATGATTTAACCGAAGAGATGGCGCTGGAGCGGGCGAAGGTGATCCGGGAAAAGATCAGCCAGCCGTATCAGATTTACGACTCGCTGATCCAGATTGGCGCCTGTATCGGGATTGTGATCTCTGACGGGGAAAGCCGTACCGACTATTTATACAAATGCGCCGACCTGGCGCTGTATGAAGCGAAAAAAGAGGGTTCCGGCAACGTTCAGGTATTCCGTCCCGGACTGCTTCAGCGCCAGCAGGAGAATAAATCCTTTGAAGATGACCTGATGCAGGCGCTGAACAAAGGTGAGTTCAGGGTTTACTACCAGCCGATAGCCGACACCATGAACGGTGAAATCTACGGCTACGAAGCGCTGGTGCGCTGGTTTCATCCGCTGCGCGGCAGCGTCCCGCCGACCGAATTTATTCCGGTAGCGGAAAAGATTGGCCTGATTAATCAGCTGGGCGAGTGGGTGCTGCGAACCGCCTGCGAAGCGGCCGCCAGCTGGTCGTCGCCGCTCAAAGTGTCGGTTAACGTGTCGCCGGTTCAGTTAATGAACAGTTCACTGACCGATACCGTGGTAACCATCTTAAGAACAACCGGGCTGGATCCGTATCGGCTGGATTTGGAAATTACCGAGTCTGACGTCTTTAACGAAAATACCCGTTCTCTCGAGATCCTGAGCCAGCTGCGCGAGCTCGGGGTGCAGATCTCCATTGATGATTTTGGCACCGGCTATTCTTCGCTATCGCGGCTAAGCTATTTCCCGTTCGATAAGATAAAAATCGACCGCTCTTTTGTGATTAACATTCCCGATCAGAAAGATGACCTCGATATCGTGCGGCTGATTATCAGCATGGGTAAAAGCCTGCATATGCGCATCGTGGCCGAAGGTGTCGAAACAGAAGAGCAGCTGCAGTCCTTACGCAAATTAGGCTGTGACCTGGTCCAGGGGTATTTAATCGGTAAACCGGGACCGCTCAGTTCACCTGAAAATAAGTAATTTGCCTTTTAATATGGGCGGTTCTAGTTTATCTAAAATCGCCCATATTTATTTTTGAATAGATCTAATCCCTAATGAGTACAATAAGGGGTAGGAAAACGCATTGGTAAAAAATAATACCCGCAATGATTAAAAGGGGTATATCATATGCAACATATTTTCCCATTTTCGACCGTATATGTGGTGCGTTAAGAGAGGTGAAATCATGCAGCGAATCATTATTCCTACCCACTATGTGCATACCCGGAGCACGCCGCTGTGGACGAAGCGGACGGCGCCGGCCTCAATCTGGAAGCGGCATCTGGATGCCGGTACCCGGCAGGGCGTCTATCCGCGCCTGTCGGTGATGCGAGGGGCGATACGCTATCTCGGATATGCCGATGAAACCAGCGCGGAACCGGTGGAAACCCTGACCATTGCCGAAGGTGAATTTGGCGTTTTTCCGCCCGAAAAGTGGCACCGCATCGAGGCGTTAACCGAGGATACCGTATTTAACGTGGACTTTTACGTTGATCCTAAAATTCTTATCGAGGGATAATATGAACAGTGAAAATAAAGGCTATGCGTTAGCGCTGATCAACGGGAATAATAAAGATAAAAAAGAAAAAGTGTATCTTAAACCGATGGCCCTTTATGTCCCTGATATTGCCACCCAGGCCGTGGCTGAGCTTATTTCCACGCTGTCGGTGGAAAACGCCGGAGGAAAGGGATTTATATTGACGGTGACCAACAATAATAACGGCGTCTCGGTCGATAGCGAGTTTGCTTCTCTGGCTGAGCTGCAGGATCCGCAGACGGCGGCCGATGCGGTAAAAGATCTGATTAATATTGTCCGCGGCTACGAGTCCGACGAAGAGACTAACGTCTGCGGCTGGTAGTCGTTTGCCGACGCAGAATCGTCAGCTGTCGTCTATCGTCAGCTGACGCTGGACGGCTCTCGGTGGCCTGCGTCAGCCGTATCCCGCGGTATTTAGCGGCGCGTAATATGTTTAACATTGTATTTGTTGGTATTCTGGTAAATATCGGATAAATCAACAATGGTATTGTTATGGGCATAGCTGATCGACTGCACCCGTAGCAGCAGGCTGTTTTGTGGAACCTGTAAGAGCTCTGCTTGCTTCCGGGTGGCCAGAACCGGGGTATAGCTGCGGTGGCTCTCCAGGATGGTGATATTGCACTCTTTCTTGAAATAGTTAAATTTCGATCTTTCCAGATTTCCAACGCTTAGCCAGGGAAAAATCGCCACCGGTATATAGCTGTTCTCAATCAGAATAGGTACGTCGTCAATCATCCGAATGCGTCTGACGTAATAGACCTTCTCTCCCGGCTCAATTTTCAACTGTTGTGCGATAGCCAAAGGCGCATCAAGCATCGTGAACTCAATGACCTTATTGCGATAGTTGGTGACGCCGCCGATGTGCATCTGGTAGTTGAAGCCGTCAAGTTCCCCGCCGCGATAATTGCTCTTACGCGCCACGTATGAACCGCTGCCGTGGCGTTTGACGATCAGCTTCTCACTTTCCAGCAGCGTGAGCGCCTTGCGCAGGGTCATGACGGAGACCTGTAGCTCCCCGGCCAGCGCTTTTTCACTCGGTAGCGCATCTCCCACCTCGAATTCATCGCTATTGATGCGATTTTTTAGCCTGTCTGCGATTGTTTTATATATCACTTATAGATTTCTCGTGGTGTGTTCTGTCAGCGGATTATAATTTTATCTTTTTAATAATTAACGTATTTTTATCATTGCGGGGCGTTGTTTTGTCTCTGTCATCTATTTATCTGCTTTTACTTATATATCTGTTGCCGCAAGAGAGATATGACTTTCATCACAGATGACGATTTCACCGCTCTGAATTATGTCTGCCGGCGCATAGGCTGAAACGCATGTATCGGGCGCTGACGGCCGATGTGCGGGACAGGGGGTGAGGATGATCGGGGTAAAAAAATTACAGGATTTTTCGAAGGCCATGATTGGGCCGGTTTTGTATCTGCCGGTTATTGGTCTGCTGATTGCGTTGTTTAGTATGACAACCAATAAAATCTGGGTCGCAGAAGAGAGCTCGCTTTATCTGCTGGGGAAATACGTTTCCAGCATGCTCTGGGCCATCATGAACAATCTTGGCTTCTTCTTTTGCCTCGGGCTGGCCAGCGGGCTGGCAAAAACCCGAAAAGCGGAAGCGGCTTTTGTTGCCGCAATGACCTGGTTTATGTACCTGGCGGCCAACAATAGCTGGCTTACTCTGACCGGGCGGCTTGTTGAGGGGAGCAGCAACGCGCAGCTTTACGGCAGCGGGCAAACCTTTATTTTTGGCTTCCAGGTCATTGATATGGGCGTGTTTCTTGGCATCATTCTGGGCTGCGCGGTGGCTTTCATTCATAACCGCTTTGTCGATATCGAGTTTCGCGGCGCATTCTCAATTTATGGCAACAGCAAGCTGGTTCTGATCGTAATGATCCCGCTGGTCGGCGTGTTTGCCATCGCCACGGTGTACGTCTGGCCGATTGTTGAACATGGCATATCGGCGCTGACCGGGGTGATGAAAACCTTCGGCGCCGCCGGCGTTTTTCTGTACGGTTTTCTCAATCGTTTTCTTATCCCGACCGGGCTACACCACCTGATTTGGTCGCCCTTTGTCTTTACCTCCATTGGCGGACAGCTGTTGATTGATGGCCAGACGGTGGTGGGGGCAAAACCGATTTTCCTCGCTGAAATTGCCCATAGCGCTGGGCCGTTAAGCGACTCGGCGCGATTTCTCACCTACGGTATGGTGAAAATTTTCGGTACCGCCGGAATGGCCCTGGCCTTTTATACAACCGCCAGGCCGGAAAATAAGCAAAAGTTGAAAATCACGCTGATTCCTTTGATTGTGACTTCATTCCTGGTGGGGATCACCGAACCTTTTGAGTTCTTATTTATCTTTACCGCACCGTTGCTATGGCTGGTTTATTCATTACTGGACGGTTTTTTCCAGATGCTGGCGTGGCTGCTTGATGTGCGGGTCTGCGCCACCAACGGCATTATCGATTTTATTGTTTACAACATTCCGGCGGGAGCACACCTCACGCGCTGGCCTGTGTTTGTCGCGCTGGGGTTAATGGAAACCGCGACGATGTTTTATATCGGTAAGTTTCTGATTCTGCGTTTCAAAATGCGTACGCCGGGCCAGGAGCAGCAGGGGGAGGGGGCTAACCAACCGGCAAGCGTAAGCGCGCCTGACAGGGCTTCCGGCGAACAGGTCATTCTGGGCCTTGGCGGCAAAGAAAATGTCTGTTCGGTCGAGAACTGTTTTACGCGGCTTCGGGTTGACGTGCGGGACCCCGCATTAATTCAGGAACACATTCTGAAGACCAGCGGCGGTACCAGCGTCATTATCAAAGGCAATCACGTTCAGGTTATTTATGGTTTAGGGGTTAATAAAATCCGTAATGCCGTGAATCGCTATTTAGATGTACATGAATAATGAGGTGGAAGATGAAAAATAAATTCGTTGTGACCATAGCCGGCGGCGGCAGTACGTATACCCCAGGGATTGTTATGATGCTGCTGGAAAATATGGACAGGTTTCCGTTAAGCGAAATTCGTCTCTATGATAATCATCACGATCGCCAGCGAGTGATTGGCGAAGCCTGTGCGATTCTGGTGGCTGAACATTATCCGCACGTTGCTTTTAGCTTCACCACCGACCCGCAGGAAGCCTTTACGGGCGTCGATTTCGTGATGGCGCATATTCGCGTCGGCCTCTATGAGATGCGCGAGAAAGACGAGAAAATTCCGCTTAAATATGGCGTGATTGGCCAGGAAACCTGCGGCCCGGGCGGTATCGCTTATGGTATGCGCTCTATCGCCGGCGTCCTTGAGCTGGTTGACTACATGGAAACGTATTCGCCGGGCGCGTGGATGCTCAACTATTCCAATCCGGCGGCGATCGTTGCCGAGGCCACGCGTCGGCTACGCCCGACGGCCAAAATTATTAATATCTGCGATATGCCGGTGGCTATTGAAGGGTTATTCGCCGATATTCTCGGGCTGAAATCGCGTAAAGAGATGAACGTCCGTTATTTTGGCCTCAACCATTTCGGCTGGTGGACCAGCATTACCGATAAGGCCGGCAACGATTTAATGCCGGCGTTAAAAAACCACGTTGCCGAGCTGGGCTATTGCAGTCCGAAAGAGGATTTTCAGCATAAAGCGCCGAGCTGGATTGAGACCTTCAAAAAGGTGAAGGACGTTTTTGCGCTGGATACCGATACGTTACCCAATACTTATCTGAAGTACTATTTTTATGCCGACTATGAGGTTGCCCATTCAGACCCTGACTTTACTCGCGCCAATGAAGTGATGGTGGGGAGAGAGAAGGAGGTGTTTGATATGGCCAGAGAGATCGTCGCCCGGCAAAGTGCCAAAGAGGCGCATTTCCATGCCGGGGCGCATGCGACCTTTATTGTCGACCTCGCCTGCGCCATCGCCTTTAACACCCAGGAGAGAATGCTGCTGATTGTGGAAAACAACGGCGCTATCGCGAATTTTGACGATACCGCGATGGTTGAAGTGCCTTGCCTGGTGGGCGTTAATGGCCCCGAGCCGCTGGCGATGGGTAAGATCCCGCTGTTTCAAAAGGGGATGATGGAGCAGCAGGTGGCGGTTGAAAAACTGGTGGTCGATGCCTGGGTTGAAGGAAGCTATCAGAAGCTCTGGCAGGCGATGACCCTGTCCAAAACGGTACCCAGCGCTTCGGTCGCAAAAGCTATCCTTGATGAACTGATCGTCGCCAACCGTGGCTACTGGCCGGAGCTGCGCTGAAGTGTCGCCAATGCCCGATGTTTTCCATCGGGCGTTACCGGTACCGCGATGGCGGAGCGATGCTCCGCCTCGCCCGAAAGCGGCTGAAGAAGCTCCGCCACGTTCTCCCTGCCAACCGGCGCCGAGAGGTAGTTGCCCTGAAAGCGGTCGACTCCCAGCGCCTGCAGTTTGTTGAATTTCTCCATGCTATCTACGCCTTCGGCAATACAGCGGCTGCCGGTCAGCTGGCAGTAGAAGATAAGGCTTCTGATCAGCGCCAGCGCGTGCGGATCGTGCTGCATATCGTTGACGATGCTCATATCCAGCTTGTAAGCGCAGAATCTCATCGTGCGCACCGGAAACATCACGCTGCTTTGCGAGAAGCAGTCATCAAGCATGATAGGGAAGCCGCGCTTTTGCAGGCGGGCGATATTTTCGGCGATTTTGCCGTGACCGTTGAGGTCGGTATTTTCAGCAAACTCCAGCACCAGCCTCTGCGACCTGTGCGGCTGACGCAGCTGCTGGCGCGCGGTTTCCATCATGCGAAGCAGGTTCTCGTTGCCGGCGACGGCGGCGGGAATATTCACGGCGAAATAACACTCGCCGGAATGCTGATTAATATTCTGCACCGCTTCCTGAAGGACAAACGCGGTGAGCACCAGCCAGGCATATTCCGAGCGTATTTGCGGTAAAAAATCGCCGGCAGCCAGCACGCTGCCGTTTCGGTTCCAGCGGGAGAGGATCTCCATTCCCTTTACCTGCTGGTGTTCATCGGTAATGGGCTGAAATACCGGAAAAATCTGTCGGCTGTGGATCGCATGGACAAGTTCACGCTCGAAAGCAGAAAGGGCGGCGATGCTCTCGCTTTTCTGGTCTCTTATCTGGCTGCCGGGAAAGCGGGCGGCCATTTCAGGGTGGTGTTCCACCATTTTTTTTAATCCTGCGGTTCTTTGATTGTAGAGCGTCTTGTGGCTGATGCCGCGGCGTTGAGCCTGAGCGCTGGCGCGGTAGCCGCAGAGTAAACCGAGGATAGCGTCCAGCTCCGGCCGGGTGATCCCGGCGGGGCGCTTGCCGAGCGCTCGCGTTTCATCCTCTGCCAGCTGCTCAAGAGAGGGGTATTCTTCGAGCACGGCGTCGCGCAGCAGCGCCGCCAGGCAGGGGACCGGCAAATCGGAAGCGGCGGCCCGTACGGCGGTAAGCAAACGCCGGTCTGCGACCTGATGCACCAGGGTGGGCCACAGCCAGCTTGCCGGGCTGCGGCTCAGGAACAGCATGGGCAGCGGCGTGGGGGACCGCGCCAGCAGCGCGGCGGCCCGCTTCAGGGTTGCCAGTAGCCCGGCGGGGCCTTCCGGGAGAAACACCACCACGCGGCGAACGCCGGCAGGCAGGGGCGGCGTCTCCGGGGGCAGCACAACGGGCCTGGCTCCTCCCTTCGCTATTATCCCGCTCAGCCCCTCGGCAGCCAGCGAACAGGGCGACAGGATAGCGACGAGCGGCTGCCCGCCGCCGGGGGGCGGGAGATTATTCGTAAACAAAAGTCACTCCGATAATCGACTGCACGTTACCCGCGGTCACCTGCCCGCTGGTGCGCGCGTAGTTGGCGGTTAATCCGAGGCTGACCGCCGAGGTGCCTACGTTGCCTAACGACACCGTACTGTTGGCGGGTACGACGCTACCGTTGCGCGTCAGCTGAACGCCCACCCCTTGGGCAGGGGACGCTGAGGCGGTATTGGTAAATATCGAGTTGCCCGCGTTCTCCGTGGTGCCGGAGAGGTAATAGCCGAGATTCTGGTTTTGCGCGCAGTAAACCGTCAGCGGAATGGCGGCGGATGCGGGATATTCCGGCAGCGTCACCGTCACATCGCGAGCAGAAACGTCGCAGCCGCCGGTTGGCACCACGACGTTATTGTTGGCGTAAATGTTCCACACGAACTGGAAGTCGTCGTTATCCTTATTGTTGGTCTGACGCAGGATCAGGACCGCGATCAACGACCCGGCGGAAATGGCGACGCCGCCTGCGCTACTGACGGGCGTCAGATAGAGGACGGTAGGCCAGGGGCTATCAACAATGGAGCTATAGGTCATACGCGCCGTTTCGCTGGTGGTTGGAAACGGGTAGCTGATGCCGTTATACCTGACGGTGCCGGAAAAGCTCGACAGCACCCCGCCGTAGGCCGAGCCGCGCTGCAGCGTTACGTAGTCGATCATGGAATCCGGAAAGTCGTTATGACAGAAAATCTGCGTCGAGAGATCCACCACCAGGTTCTGCCCGACGCTGACCGCCGGCGCGAGGTTCACGTAAACGTTCGCCGATCCGCCGCCGATGGGGATTGTCACCCCGGCGGCGGTTTTACAGGCGAACGACCAGGCGTTAAGCGACCAGCCCGCCAGCAGCAGCGTTAACAGCAGTGTGATTATCTTTTTCATTACTCTGTTCTCCTGGCTCAGGCGTAGGTATAGGTGACGTTAATCACCGCCTGAATAGTTCCTTGCGTCGCACCGCCGTTGACCGTCAGCGCTCTGACCTGTAGCGGGAAGCTGGCGGACTGGGTGGCGTCGTCGACCTGTACCTCTTTTCTCGCGCCGGTGTTCAGCGTGTTGCCGCCCTCATCCTGCAGCTCAAGCTGGATGTTGCCGGCGGTACCCTGGTTCTTGTAATAGCCGGTGGCGTCCGCCGTACCGCTGAAGCTGGCGGTGACCCGCGACGTGCCGACCGGGCAGTTGCTCAGGGTGAGCGCCACGCTGTGCCAGGGCGAAGCGGCGCCGGCGGAGACCAGGCTAAAGGTATAGAGATCGCCGAGATCGACGGTGGCGTTAACGGTGGAAACGGTACAGGGTTTGGCCACCACTTTGCCGTTAACGGTAATGGTGACGTCGGCGGCCTGTAGCGTCGGGGAGGACGCCGCCAGCATCGCGGCCAGCAGCCATCCGGAATAGGTCGGGTTCATCAGCGCCTCCGGTTACTGAAATTCAAGCGTGAATGTTGCGGTTGCATTAACGTGTCCGGCGGTCACCGGTACCCGGGTGGCCATCAGCCGGGCGTAAAAGTTCA
The DNA here is from genome assembly GCF_040061575.1 of Klebsiella sp. CB_Kp196. Lineage (NCBI taxonomy): Bacteria > Pseudomonadati > Pseudomonadota > Gammaproteobacteria > Enterobacterales > Enterobacteriaceae > Klebsiella > Klebsiella sp. CB_Kp196. Next base: position 32,451 of record NZ_JBEAFH010000032.1, on the reverse strand, counting down.
GCGTGTTGGTCTGGCCGGGGGTCAGCGTGGTCCAGGGGATCGCTGACGATGCGGCATTGAGCGGCAGCGCCGTCTGCTGCGCGTCAAGGATCTGCACGCCCATCCCCGCCGCCGCTGAGGCGCCGCCGTCGAGCTGTAGCAGGTCGGTATTGATGCTGTCGGCAACGCCAACAAAGCCGACCTTCACCGCGGTAACCGAGCTGCCGCAGGGCGACAGCACGATACGAAACGGCACCAGCGGCGTGGTTGCCCCAACCGCATGGAACTGCTTCGCGGCGTTATCCATCAGGTCGACGGTAAAATCTTTCGACTCACCCGCCACGGCGCAGGCATTATCCCGAACGTAGCCGCTGATGGTGATGGTGCTGTCCGCCGCGCTGGCGTTGTTGACCGCCAGCGATACGAGGGCGCTCAGCAGATACAGGGTTTTTCTCATCATGGTCTCCTTAGCGGCACTCGGCGGACAGCGGGATCAGCAGCTGGTTCTGTTTTTCCGGCGGCAGGCTGTAGTCAGCCTCGCAGCTGGCGTTCGGACCTTCGCCCCATTTCGCCCGCACTTTGCCCGCCAGCGGCATCCCGCTCAGGTAGACCTGGCCGTTATCGGCGACGATGCTGCTGGCCTGGCTGCCGTCAGAAGTCACCAGCGCGCCGAAGGGAACCGGCTTTCCGTTATAGATGAGCGACATCAGCAGCTTGAGCCCGACGTGGGCCTTAAATTCCGCGCGGACAATGGCGCCGTGGGTCGGCACCACGCTGGCTACCGCATCGTCCAGGTCGACGTTATCGGCCAGGCTGTTGGTGTCCAGCGCCACCCGGTTTTCCCGGTATTCGGTGGCGTAGGGCAGCACGGCGTAGCCGCGCCAGTCGGTCTGAACCCCGGTCTGGTTTTCCACTTTGACGTTGTCTGCGCCGGGGGCTTTGATCAGCACCACCGTGTCGTTCATCGGCTGGCTCAGGGTGACGCCGTCGGCGTGGGCCAGCACGCCGCCGCTCAGGCCGTAGTACAGCTGTTTGATGCCGCCGCTGCGGCTGTAGCCGACGTTGGCGTTGCCGTAGCCGCCGCGGTAGTTCAGCGCCGCGTAGCCGGTGCCTCCGCTGTTGCCCTCACCGCCGCCGGCGTAGCCGGTCTGCATGCTGTAGCTCAGGTTGTTGCCCTCCAGCAGCGTGCCGTACAGCCCGGCGAGGCTGGTGGTTCTGCCGTTCAGATCGTTGGACATGCTGTAGCTGGCGCTGGCGTGGCGCCAGGCCGATTTGCTGTCGGAACGCAGCCAGTGGCTGAACGGAATATTGACGTTGACCGCCAGCATCTGGTCGCGCCCCTGCTGCCAGGCGTTTTTGGTCAGGCTGTAGCTGAGCGTCCAGTTGATATCGTCGATGGCGGCGTTGAGTCCTGCCTGAAGCTGCTGATCGGCCTTGCCGGTGCCCCAGTAGGTCTGGTGGCTGCCGCTCAGATAGAGCGTGGCGGTGCGCCCCAGCTGCTGGGTGACGCTAAGCTGCACTTTGCCGCGCTTGTTGTAAGCGAGGTTGTAGTAGTCGGTGAATTTAGGCTTCACTTCAATCACCCCGTCCTGGGTCTCGACGTTGTAGCCGCTCATCCGGCTGTAGGTGGTATCGGCGAAGCTGAAGTAGCCGCGGGTCGAGTAGCGGTAGCCCACCAGCTGAATATTGGTGCCGGTATCCGTCAGCGACTTGTTATAGAGGAAACGCACCGACTGCCCCTGATGCTCGCTGTCATCGGGCAGGGTGGCGTTAGCCTGGGTGATATCCAGCGACAGCGCGCCCAGCTCCCCCATGTTTTTCCCCACGCCGAGGTTAAAGGCGCGGTAGCGGTCCGCCAGCTGGGTGCCGCCGTACAGCGTCCAGCCCGCCGGGAGTCCTTGCAGCAACGTGCCCTGGAAGAATTTAGGTTTCTCCTGCTGATTGCTGCCGCTGCGGTACTCACCGGCGGTAACGGCATAGCGGGTATGGCCCTCGCGCTGGAGCACCGGAACGGACGAGTAGGGGACGGTGAACACCTGGCTGCTGCCGTCGGCCTCTTTGATGGTCACCTGCAGGTCGCCGCCGTTGCCCGCGGCGTAGAGATCGTTGATGGTAAACGGGCCGGGCGGCACCGTGCTCTGGTAGATCTCATAGCCGTTCTGTTTGACCGATACCTGAGCCGTGCCCCGGGCAATCCCGTGAATGACCGGGGCGAAACCCTTCTGGCTGTCCGGCAGCATGTTGTCGTCGGAAGCTAGCTGCGCGCCGCGGAAGTTAATGCCGTCAAAGACGTCGCCGTTGGTGTAGCTGTCGCCCAGCGTGAGGCGCGAACGCAGTAGCGTAATATCACGCTCAAGCCACGAGTTGATATGCTGCCATTTGTTTTCATTGGTCGTCGAACTGCCGCTGCTGCTGTAGCTCCAGGTGGTGTTGTCGCGCAGGCGCCAGGCGCCGAGGTTCAGCCCGCTCTGCAGGTTCAGGTACGCGTAGTTGCTGCTGCCGCCGACGTCGTTGTGCACGTTGTTGCCGGTGAAGTTGTAGTTCAGTAGCCCGGCGTTAATTCCGTGGTCCCAGAGCTCAGGCGGAATATAGCCGCGGGCGCGGTTGCCCATAAACGCCTGGGGCACGGTCAGATACAGCCGCTGCTGCCCGGCATCAAAGCGGGTGGTGGCGTCTTTGATCATCTCGGTTAGCGGTACGCAGGCATCCGCCGCCAGCACGTCGATTCCGGCAATGGCCGCGGTATTCACGCCCATGCTGGCCAGCTGTCCGCGGGTCAGGCAGGGGGCCAGCCCGTGGCCCTTTTCAGCGGCATTAAAGGTGATATCGCGGGTGGTCATATACCCGTCATTCAGGTAGATATCCGCGCGATAGGTACCCGGCGGCAGCTCCTGGCCCTTTTCAAAACCGGACAGATCCGCCACGGCGGCGGGATCGTCCGCCAGAAAGCGTGGGTTGAAATAGAGCTCCGCCTGCGCGTAAAAAGCCGGTGAGGAAAGTAAAAGGGCAAGGGGGATCTGCGCGAATACGCGAGCAGATCCTGGAGTCATTCGCCGGGAGCCCAAGTGGTCGAGTCCATATTTCAGATGTGACATAGTCCCTCCGGTCCAAAGTCGCCCGGCCATCGTTATTTTTTTCGTTCAGGGGGAGAGCGCTGCTCCCCGGTCAGTTACTGCATGACGCCTTTCATACGCGGGGTGAGTGCGCCGTAGTCGTTAATCGTCCGGTATGTAATCTCGCGACCTGCATCGGACGGTAAACTGACGCTGGCTTCGCCCATCGGCGGGACCAGCGCATTTTTCAGCACCCGGGTTCCGGCGTTGAGCTCGGTGACCGTCTGGTAATAAGGGGTTGGGTTAATCAGCGTGAGTGAGCTTCCGCTGCGGCGGAACTTCAGCTTTTCCGCGGCCTGATCCGGCGGTAGCGCCAGTTTGGCCGGGCGGTAATAAAGCTTGATACGGCTGATAATCGCCAGCTGTAGCGTGTTTTCGCTGAGCTTTGATTTATCCATCGATGGAATTGCTTTGACGTTCATCCAGAACAGCGTTTCCCGGTCCTGCGGCAGCCGGCCGTTGGTGGCATCGAGGATGCGCAGAGTATTCTCTTTCTTCCCCTGCATGGCGAACAGCGGCGGGGTAATGACAAAGCTCCCGTCTTTCGCGCCATCGGCGTTCTCTACCCATGACTGGATCAGATAGGTGCTGTCGTCGTTATTGGTCACCGCCAGCTGAGCCTGTTTCTGTCCGGCCGGATAAATCACGCGGGTCGCGCCCAGCGCCACGCCGGCCTGCGCCTGAGCGGTAAAACCGGCGGTGGAGAGCAGCAGGAGTCCTGCCAGTAAACCGCGCATCCCGCGCGTGGTAGCCCGTCTATTTTTCATGCTTATCTCTTTCTTTCTCACGGTGAATTCCTGTTACCGGCGCTGATTACTGGTAGGTCAGGGAGAACCAGGCCTGAGCATTTGCCGCTCCTCCGGTGACCTGATTCCCGGTGGAACGATATTTGGCGACAAAATGCAGCGTCGTTGGCCCCGTGTGCAGCTGCGTCCATGCCCCTGCGGGCGCATTGAGCGGGATCTGACTGCCGGTTTTATCAAACAGGGCAACGCCAATGCCGGTCGCGATCCCCGGACCCTCGCCAACCGAGAGGACGTCCGGATTTTTACCATCGGCGACGCCGTGAAACGCCACGCCAACGCGCTGGCTCACGGCGGTACTGCACTCCTGCAGGTGAATATCGAAGGGGACGGGGTTGGTGTCCTCCCCGGCCGAATGAAACCGATTGCTGCTGATTTGCCCCATCTTGACCGTCATCTGCCGGTCGCCCGCTTCAACGCGACAGGACTCGGCAATGACTATCCCCTGAAAGCGCATGTTCCCGCCGGGCAGCATGGTGTCCCACTGGTTTCCTGCCAGCGCCAGCGGTGGGAGCAATAAAATCAACAGACCAGACTTCATTCTTTGCATCGTTATCACCCTTACTCTTATTCGGATAACGGGCCGTCCTGGCCCGACGCGCTTCCCTGCCTGATGAAAAAATTACTCGTACTGCACTTTAAAGGTGGCGTCAGCGTTAGCGGTACCGGCAGTGGCTGCGGCAGTCGCGTAGTAGCGAGCCTGGAACGGGATAACGTTGGTGCCATCGTTCAGCGTGGTTTGCGCGCCGAATGCGGCGCCATCCAGCGCCAGCGGGGTACCGGTACGGTCAAGGATCTGTACGCCGACGTTAGTCGCGCCGCCCGCGGCGGAGTTCTGCAGGGCCAGTACCGTTGGGTTGGCGCTGTCAATCGCCGTGCCGGTAAACGCGACGGAGGCTTTGGTGGCGACGGTGGTATCACAATCATTCAGCTGGATATTGAAGCCGACAGCCGTGCTGGTGTTGCCTGCGGTCGCCAGCTTTGCAGAACGAACCTGGCCTAACTGAACGGTCTGGTCGATAGAACCAGCATCGACTGCGCAGGCCGCGTTAACCACTTCCCCTTTAAAATGCACCGTACCGCCGTTCACCGTAACGGTATCGGCCAGAGCCGCAGCAGAACTCAGGGACAGTGCTGAAATAACGATAAGTGCTAATTTGTTCATGATAAAACTCCTGTTTATGAATAATCCTGAAGCTATGCTTCACTTAAAAAAACATTTATTGTTGAAAAATAACTTTTGAAACGTAATCCTGTTTTTACAACCTAATTTATTCATCAGGTTGCGGCGGTGCGTATAAATAGTCTTAAGTTTCACGCCAAACTCTTCTGCGATCTCCTGGTTGCTTTCCCCTCTGCTTAACATGCTTAACATCTGCTTTTCACGCAGGCTTAGCCGGTACTTTGTATGATAATTTCCTGAGGTTTCTTTCTTTAAAAAGAAATTCAGGATGCTTCTGGTATTACTTTTTTTGTCCAGTACGGTTATTTTTTCAAATAGCTCGGACTTATAAAAAGCTAAGTCGCTGGATGCGAAGGCAACAATGTTTTTATTTGAAAAATAAATCCACTCCGAACCCGAAAGGTCGTTAGAGTCCAAATCTATAATCAAAAAGAAATTGTCAATAAACTCTACTCCAAGCAGTTCAATCAGGCCCAGAGTGAAATATTTATCCTTAGATAAAATATTAGTTGATAGATTCATATCTGAACGCGATCTCATCCTTGGGTTGACCTTTAACTCATCGTTAATAAAACCATTCAGCGAATTGAGAGTAATCTAACATCACCCGTCTCAATGAGGCATGCAGCTGAGGCTCTAAAAGACGTAACCACTGCAAAGTTATCATTTTGTGGGTCTTTTGTTTGTGATTTTCATTGTAAATGGTGTTAAAGGTTTATAATTTGTTTTTTTATAGGTTTTTGTAAATTAAAAATGATAGGGTTGAGTTATCATTAAGCTCTGAACAATAGGCACACTCTTTGTATTGGAATTTTCTTAGGGAACATTCCTTGATAAATGTCTGACATCTTTATCTTTAGCCAATCAGATTTCTTTTTATCTGCCTGTGTATATCCCTATAGAGGTGTCCGGATTCTCGCTTTTACGCTGTCTTCAGGACGCTAATTCAGGCGGTGAAAATATCATCCCTGGTCATTTCATGTATCAGGTAGTTAATTGCGTGATGGTATTATTTAATCATCATTTATCTCCTCGGTTCTCACAGCTTCAGGACGCGTTCAGCTCATACATCCCGAATGATGTTCTGGTGGTCTATATTGTTTCAGGCGCAAGGTTAGCTCAGATGGGCCTGGTTACGCCGTGTGTTTCGATGAAGGCAATAATAGCATTGTGTTTTTTTTTAGTTATATGTATTCTCTTTTATTGGTTTTTAGGTGTTAAAATTCAATTTACAATAAAGTTAAGGTTGTTATCAGTATAAAATACTGCGCATGTGCCTGATGTGCGGATTGTGTGCGACTGAGGATTATTTGTAAGGCTGGTTTATGATCTACAAAATTCAAGGAACGATCCATTTCAGGAGCGATGATGGGCTAATATGGCTCGATGAAGACTCATGCGTCACGCTGACAGCCACCACAAGCCGCCTGCTTAAGTTCCTTTTAGACCACAGGGAGCATGTGGTTTACAGGAACGAGATACTTGAAAAAGTCTGGGATGCGCATGGGCTGCGGACCTCTAGCCATAGCCTCAATAAATATATTTCTGACCTGAGAGCCATCTTCAGGAATATGGGCTGTGTCGAGGAGATTATCGTTACCGTGCCCCGGGTTGGGTTTATGGTGTCCGCGAGCATACTGATTGAGAGGGTGGATAATTCAGCCCCTGTCATACGTAATGAAAACGATGCGGAAGCTATTGCGTTAAGCAGCAGCGGCTGTACACATAAGGGAACACGTAAATTTTCTGCGGGATGGGCAAAAAAGTCTGGCTATGCGCTGCTTGCGCTATTTGTGTTGGTTATCCTTTTCTGGAGCGTGAGTGCCGACCGATATCGCCTGATTTTTGCGGCCGGCCAGGATGAAGGCTATTATCTGGGAAGCATTGATTCTTGCCCGGTCAGAACTTTTAACGCCATACCGAATGAGCAACAGCAAAAGATGATGGTTCTGGTCCGCCAGCTGATCGCAAAACAGAAAATGGTGTGCTTAGGCAACAGCGTTTTTTACTTTAATATTTCGGAATCTGTATTAAAAGCCAATGAGGGAAGGATTTTTTTGGCCCACTGTATCTACTCAAAAATAAAACCAGGTGCGCTGTATTCATGTGAGAACTACTATAGGCCTGATTATGAAATTCCTGAATAACGTTAAGGTAAAGCGCGTTTATGTTCTGTTGTCAATTTTATTTGCTGTTTTTGTTTGCGGCTGGCTGATAAATCATTTTCATCAGCAAAACGATTTTGATTGTTCCGCAAATTTGCGAATTGAATCGGGCTCATTTGGCTTTGATGCAAACTTTAAAACTTTCTTGCTGATGCGGGGAAATAACAGCGGTTATTTTGACGTTTCCGGAAAAGTGATAGTCGATAACGTCAAGTACAATGTCGAAAGATCGTATCATTTCATCTATGCAAAGAAAGCTAATAACATTTACCACTTAACCCAAACGACCATCTCGAAGCGGAAAGCCGACAATATGATCGAGGGAATGATGCAAAAAGTCTTTTTTAGCCCCGATCCGGACTCGGGACGCTATATTAAGATACAAAAGATGAAAAATGGCTGGATCGTCCGCAGCCTGTACTCACCCTCGTTTATTTGCGTAAACAATTGATATTAATAAGTTATGGGGTTTTTCCTCTGTTACAGCCAGAGGAGTGAGGCGGTTGCAGAACGCGTGCGGGGGGTTACTAAAGAAGACGATCTGGCTGAAATGAGAGAGTAAGAAAGCAAAAAGCCCGCTCGAAAGCAGGCTTCTTAAATTTGGCTCCTCTGACTGGACTCGAACCAGTGACATACGGATTAACAGTCCGCCGTTCTACCGACTGAACTACAGAGGAATCGTGTGAACGGGGCGCATATTAACGATGACCATCCCCCTTGTCAAAGCCTGAATCACCTTAACTTGTTCGTTTGCCGACAATTTCAGCAGAGTGCCTGTTTTTACGGCATTGCGCCGCCGGATGCACCGTTGCGGTGCATTTATACCCCTAATGGGGCATACCGCAATCCGCTTACCGGGCAACAAAATCGCGGTTTGCTATCAGTATCCCTTATTACGCGGCCTGCAGCGGCATTTGCGTCCCTGCAAAAAAGCTGGCAAGCAAATTGCAAAACCTTCTGCATCTAAACGGCCAGTGTTGGTACTGGTGTTCCTTACAGGAGGCAAAATGAACTTAAGACGACTGAAGTATTTTGTGAAAATCGTCGATATCGGCAGTCTGACCCAGGCCGCTGAAGTCTTGCACATCGCACAACCGGCGCTGAGCCAGCAGGTTGCGACCCTGGAAGGCGAGCTGGACCAGCAGCTGTTGATCCGCACCAAGCGCGGCGTGACGCCGACCGAAGCGGGCAAGATCCTTTACACCCACGCCCGGACTATCCTGCGTCAGTGCGAGCAGGCGCAGCTGGCGGTTAACAACGTCGGTCAGACGCTAAGCGGCCAGGTGTCAATTGGGCTGGCTCCGGGCACGGCGGCTTCGGCCATTACCATGCCGCTGCTGCAAACGGTGCGTAACGAGCTGCCGGAAGTTATGGTCTATCTGCAGGAAAGCAGCGGAACGATCCTCAACGATAAGCTTATCGACGGTCAGCTGGATATGGCCGTGCTCTATGAACGTTCCCCGGTCGCCGGGATCGTCAGTCAGCCGCTGCTGAAGGAAGATCTCTACCTGGTCGGAACCCGGGATTGCCCGGGGCAGAGCGTGGATTTGACGGCGGTTGCGGAAATGAATCTGTTCCTGCCGCGTGATTACAGCGCCGTTCGCGCAAGGGTCACCGAAGCCTTCACTCTGCGTCGACTGTCGGCAAAAATTATCGGCGAAATTGAATCCATTACCACCCTGACGGCGGCTATTGCCAGCGGCATGGGCGTCACCGTTCTGCCTGAGTCCGCCGCCCGTTCGCTGTGCAGCGCGGCGAATGGCTGGATGGCGCGCATCAGCACGCCGTCAATGAGCCTGTCGCTGTCGGTCAATATGTCGGCACGCGGCAGTCTGTCGCCGCAGGCGCAGGCGGTTAAGGAAATTTTAATGTCGCTGGTGAGCCGTCCGTCGCTGGAAAACCGTGAATTATTGTTAGTAAGTTAGGCTATATTCCTGAATGGAATAAGTTGCTGGTTTTTATTATTTGTTAGCAGGGACAACAGACTTTAACAATAGTGCATATGTTATGTCTGATAGCCCGGAGGAAAGGGTGAACTTCCAGCAACTCAAAATTATTCGTGAAGCGGCCCGTCAGGATTACAACCTGACGGAAGTCGCCAATATGCTCTATACATCGCAATCGGGCGTCAGCCGTCATATTCGTGAACTGGAAGAAGAGCTGGGGATCGAGATTTTTATCCGCCGCGGCAAACGCCTGCTGGGGATGACGGAGCCGGGCAAAGCGTTGCTGTCGATTGCCGAGCGTATTCTGAATGAAGCCAGCAACGTTCGTCGCCTGGCGGACCTGTTTACCAACGATGCGTCCGGCGTCTTAACCATCGCCACCACCCACACCCAGGCGCGCTATAGCCTGCCGCCGGTGATCAAAGCCTTCCGCGAACTCTTTTCCGACGTGCGTCTTGAATTAGTTCAGGGGACGCCGCAGGAAATTGAAGCGCTGCTGCACAACGGCGGCGCGGATATCGGCATCGCCAGCGAGCGCTTGAGCAACGACCCGACGCTGGTGGCTTTCCCCTGGTTCCGCTGGCACCACAGCCTGCTGGTCCCCAAAGATCACCCGCTGACCCAGGTGACGCCGTTAACCCTCGATGCCATCGCCCGCTGGCCGCTCATTACCTATCGCCAGGGGATTACCGGGCGTTCACGTATTGACGAAGCCTTTAACCGTAAAGGGCTGATGCCGGATATCGTATTAAGCGCTCAGGACTCCGACGTTATCAAAACCTACGTCGAGCTGGGGCTGGGCGTAGGGCTGGTGGCGGAGCAGTCAGGCGACGCGCGGGAATCTGATACCTTTACGCGTCTCGATACCCGCCATCTGTTCGATGCCAATACCGTCTGGCTGGGCCTGAAGCGCGGTCAGCTGCAGCGAAATTACGTCTGGCGCTTTATTGAACTGTGTAACGCGGGGCTGTCGCTGGAGGAAATTAAACGTCAGGCGATGGAGCCGGAAGAGGCCGCAATCGATTATCAGATTTAGCAGGATGATAAATCAGATATGAAAGAGTAAACGAAGCTATAATTCATTCACGATTATCGCCACAAAGGAAGGGAAATTGTGCGGCGTGTGAAACTGCTTTGTTCTCTTATTATGATCCTCACCAGCCAGAGCGCTCTGGCGGTGAGCTATCCGTTGCCGCCGGAAGGAAGCCGCCTGGTGGGCAGCCCGCTGACCATCACCATTCCGCAACACAATACCCAGCCGCTGGAGGCCTTCGCCGCTCAGTACGGTCAGGGCCTGAGTAATATGCTTGAGGCCAACCCCGGCGTCGACGTGTACCTGCCGAAGTCGGGCTCCACGCTGGTGGTCCCGCAGCAGCTTATCCTGCCCGCCACGGTTCGCAACGGGATCGTGATCAACGTGGCCGAAATGCGTCTCTACTACTATCCGCCCGATGGCACAACGGTTGACGTTCTGCCGATTGGCATTGGCCAGGCAGGACGCGAAACTCCCCGTAACTGGGTCACCGCCGTGGAGCGTAAGCAGGAGGCGCCGACCTGGACGCCCACCGCCAATACCCGTCGTGAATACGCCAGCCGTGGCGAAAGCCTGCCCGCGTTTGTGCCCGCAGGGCCGGATAATCCCATGGGCCTGTACGCGATTTACATCGGCAGGCTCTACGCGATCCACGGCACCAACGCCAATTTCGGCATTGGCCTGCGCGTGAGCCAGGGCTGCATCCGCCTGCGTAACGACGACATCAAATACCTGTTTGATACCGTTCCGGTCGGGACGCGCGTGCAAATCATCGACCAGCCGGTGAAGTATACCGCCGAGCCGGACGGCAGCCGCTGGGTTGAAGTTCACGAACCGTTGTCGCGTAATCGCGCGGAGTATGAATCTGACCGGAAGGTGCCGCTCCCCATCACGCCGGCGATTCAGGCCTTTGTGAAGGGCGAGGGGGTGGATGTGAATCACGCGGAGCAGGCGCTTGAACGCCGTTCAGGGATGCCGGTGGAAATTGGTCGTGCAGCACTGCACGCCGGTAGCGGTTTTTAACCCTTTCCCTCACGCCAGGCGATGTCTTCCATCAGGATAACGCGCCCGCGGTTGCCGGGCGCTCTCGGTTGTCGTGGCGATTCACGTTCAGGGTTTAGCTTCATCGTATTGAGCTGATGCTTTAGCTAAAGGGATGTTTTTTAAAGGCGCTATGGGTTTCAAATAATTCGGCAACGGACCGGATATGATTAAAGTCTCCCGCATGAACCACGTGAGGGATCGTTGACTGAATAAAGGTCCAGATAACCGTACTCGTTACGGCCACCTGATCGGGAACCGCGGCCGCCGGACGCTCCTCCAGACGCTCCTCCAGTAGCCTGTTCCACTCCGTGCAGGCTGCCAGCAGCTGAGTCGTGATGCGCGCTATCCACGGATTATGCTGCTTTTCCGCCGGGCGCAGATTGTGTTCATAGACATTTTGTACCGCCTTTTCACCCGCGGCGAGAATAAAGCCCAGCGTTTGCAGATCGCTTGCCAGCGCGTCCGGCGCGACCGGCAGCAGCTTGCGCCCCGGGGCGGCCTGGGCTTCAAAATAAGAGAGTATCAGCGACGAATCCATCAGGCGAATTCCGTTATCCAGCACCAGCGTCGGCGCTTTGACCGCAGGGTTTATCCTGGAAAAGGCTTCAAAGCTGCTGAATACGGACAGCGGGTGACTTGCAAACTCGACGCCGTAGAGTTCAAGGGAAATCGCCACGCGCCTTACATAAGGCGAATCCATCATGCCAATAAGCTTCATCATGATTCCTGTTTTCCTGTGCTGGTGAAATAGGCTGGGGTTAATGCTTCATTGCCGGCGGTGAAGAAACAGTACAGTAAATTCGTCATGGCGAATATCTTCAGTATCTTACGGGTTGGGTTAGTATTACTGACAGATTGTGGGTCACGTTTTACGCGTCAGGTTGTGGGAGCGGTAACATGGCGGATTTTCCCCCTATTGCGAGTTTACGTAGTTTTGAAGCCGTGGCGCGTCTTGGCAGCGTGACGCTGGCGGCGAAAGAGCTACACGTTACGCATTCAGCCATCAGCCAGCAGATTAAAGTGCTGGAGGAGATGGTCGGCCTCAAGCTGTTTATCCGTCACGGCCGCGGCGTGCAGATTAATGAAGAAGGGCGGCTCTATGCCTTACAGGTCCGCGAGGCTTTGCACCATATTGCTGATGCCACCCGGCTGGTGCAGGTCAACCCCCGCCGGCAGGAGCTGACCTTGGCGATGGTGCCCTCGTTCGGCTGCCACTGGTTGTTGCCTCGCCTGGAACGGTTTCGGGAGAAATACCCCCATATCTCGCTGCGAATACAGGCGAGCCTGGCGATAACCAGCATGCAGCAGGAAGGGGCGGATTTGGCTATACGCATGGGAAAAGGCGACTGGGAAGGAACGGAGAGCCATTACCTTTTCTCCGATCAGCTTATCGTTGTGGCCGCGCCAACCTATAACGGCGGCGTGCTCCCCCGTACGCCGTCAGAGATAGCGAAGAGCAACATTATCTTTTCCATGGAGTCGTGGAAAGCATGGTGTATCAACGCGGGGCTTGAAAGAGAGATTGTGCCAGGCGGTCTGTGCATCAACGACTCAAACCTGGTGCTGGAGGCCGTCCGGCTCGGTAAAGGTATCGCGCTGGAACGCCGCTCTTTAGTCCAGGATGCGCTCTCCAGAGGTGAGCTGGTACAGCTTACGTCTTTCACCGCCCCTTATCCGTGGCCTTACTGGCTGGTTTCATCGCAGGGCGCAGAGCAGAAAAACGAAGCCATTCTATTTAAGGCCTGGCTTGATGAGGAGGTTACCGCGTGGCGCCAGCAAACTGGCGCGGTGGAGGAGAAATGTGCGCGAGACGGTAAACCTTAGCTCCCACCGGAAAGGCGGGAGAATTTATAGCAGGATATTACTTATCGATTAAATGAAAATCACCTTGGGTATATCTTAATCCGTGAATATTGTCAGGGGTAAAGATACGATCGATGAGTTTAATATCAACATCGGAAATAGCCAGGCTGGCTGCGCCGGCATTATCCTGCAAATGCGCGATTTGGCGCGCGCCGGGAATGGGGACAATATCATCGCCTTTACTCATCACCCACGCGAGAGCGAGCTGGGCCAGGGTAGAGCGATATTTATCGGCCACATCCCGCAGCTGGCTGAGTAGCTGCTGGTTTTTCCGCATGGCATCGTGCTGGAAGCGAGGAAGATTGCGCCGAAAATCATCCTCGGCGAAGCCGGACCGATCGGTGATTTTGCCGGTTAAAAATCCACGACCCAGCGGGCTATAGGGCACAAATCCTACCCCTAATTCGCGGCAAGTTTTAAGAATGTTTTCTTCCGGCTCGCGGGTCCAGAGAGAATATTCGGTCTGAACGGCGGCGATCGGATGAACTTCACAGGCCCGGCGTAAAGTATTGGCAGAGACCTCGGAAAGTCCGATATGGAGAATTTTCCCTTCCTTGACCAGATCTGCCATTGTTCCCACCACGTCTTCAACGGGGACGGTGGGATCAACGCGGTGCTGATAAAGGAGATCAATAGTCTCGACGTTGAGACGTTTTAGGGAGCCTTCTACCGCCTCGCGGATATGTTCAGGACGGCTGTCAACGCCGGCCATACGCTCAAGCCCCTGACCGCCAGGAAGAATGCGGAAACCAAATTTGGTCGCAATCTGTACCTTGTCGCGAACGTCTTTGATTGCTTTTCCGATCAGCACTTCATTATCAAATGGGCCATAAACTTCTGCGGTATCAAGGAAGGTGACGCCCAAATCAACCGCAGCGTGAATGGTGTTAATTGCCTGCGACTCTTCGGCTCCGCCATAGGCAAAATTCATTCCCATACAACCCAGACCTAATGCCGACACCTGAAATTTGTTCTTTCCCAGATAACGTGTTTCCATTTTATTTTCCTCACTCGTACAATGTGCTGAAATATATACTTCCCTTTTCCATTCACAACAATTAATCTCTTTCTAATGCAGTATTTTACGGATGTTAACAATGAAAAATATTCCCGAATTGCAACATGTAGAAATGCTTGTTCTTATTGTGAAGCATGGAAGTTTTCGTCAGGCAGCAAAAGAGTTGAATATTTCTCCACCAACGTTAACTATTGCCATAAATAATCTGGAAGAGAAACTGGGCGCGAGGCTTTTAAATCGTTCTACGCGCAGTCTTTCCCTGACCGCTATCGGCCAGGAGTTTCTGAATGACGTTACTCCTGTGCTCAATGACTACAGGCGGGTGATTGATAACCTTAATGAGCACAGAGCAAAGCCGGAAGGGGTGGTGAGACTCAATTTGCCACGCATTGTGCTGGATCTCTACTTTCAACGTTACTTCGCACCGTTCAAAAATGAGTATCCGGATATTAAACTTGAGTTATTCACCACGGACAGAAAAGTCAATATTATAGATTCAGGATTTGATGCGGGTATACGCTATACGCAAGATGTGCCTAAAGATATGATTGCCATACCCTTTGGAGAGCCGCTATCTCTTATTCCAGTGGCGAGTGCGGATTTTATAAAAAAATGCGGTGCACCCTCTTCACCAAAAGATCTCGTTAATTTCAGATGCATTAATCGTTGCTTTCCAGGTGGGGATCTGTACCGCTGGGAGTTTATTAGCGCTACAGGCGTTATAACGGAAGTGGCTGTGAAGGGCGATCTGGTGATGGATTCCGATGCGGCGATGATACAGGCTGCGGAATCCGGATTAGGTATTGCCTTTGTATATGAGAATCTGGTTCAGGATAAAATTAAAGAAGGCGGGCTTGTCCGCTTACTGTCTGATTATCGTTATCCTGCCGATCATTTTAATATTTACTATCCGAGCCGCAAACATATCCCGGTCCCCCTGAGAACATTTATAACATGGGTAATGTCGATGAATAAAAATATCCTGCAGCAATAGCATGTGAAACGGCGGGTGAAAATAGACGGGATGAAAAACTGATTTTATCACGCTCTTTTGTATTGTCTGTACGCCTGACGCTTCTGCGGCTTTATCGTCCGGTCGCCATCCCGCGCCGTTAACGCTGCTCGGTTCCGGGGCAGTGCTAGCGCTAAATACCGCTAAACCCATTGTAGCCCCGATCCTCCCGGTAGCCGCCGGGGTTGGTATCGCTGACGAAAATGGCGGCGATATACCTAGCGTTTTTGAACCTCAGTTTGGTCGGCTCCCGCAATCGTAGCGGAAAACCATACTCCACAGCCAACGACTTACCGGCAAAATCCAGCGCCAGAAGGGTTTTCGGATGCAGCGCGGTGGCCATATCAAGCGATCCGCGCACTGAAAGTCGACAAGCGCGCTGAGATCGGCGCCGACATGCAGCAGGAAGCGCTTTAGCGGTACTTTGCTCGCACGGCAGGTTTCACCGTTTCACTGGAAGGGGCAGGGACAAAAACAACGGGCGTTATTCGCTGCGACCAGCCCAGAACCATTGATATGGCTGCCCGGAACGGCAAGCGGCTGGAAAGCATACCAGACGCTGTGGTAAATGAAGTGCTTGCCAGGCTGGATGCAATTTTAAGTTAACGCAGGACGCAGAAAAGCAAAAAGCCTGCTTCAAAAGCAGGCTTTTCAAATATGGCTCCTCTGACTGGGATCACCTTTGCCATTAACTGGCTGATAAACAAGCTAAACCTGAATTCCCCTTCTGTCAAGACCACCAGAATGACCACCAATAAGCGCTGGTTACTTAAATCTTAGTTGAGTGGCCATGTAGCATTTGGTCATCACTACTATGTCTACCTCTACTAGGGGGCGTTGATTCTGTCTCCTACAGGGGGAATGTACCTCGACGCTATCTGGAGTATCCTGCCAGAATATTGGGGGGAAGCGCCTTACCCTACGTTGACCGGGCTCGGCGTGACGTGGCTTTACGGATTCAAGTTTGAGATTAAGGTGATTGTCAGGCTGCCCTGTGCGTGACGGGTCTTTCCGCCAGTCGAAAATGCACCAGGGTAACCCGCGCAGTCTGTAGAGGTGTATGCCGGATCGGGGTACTTTGCCCGACGGTCCGGATTGACTGATGAGACAGAGGAAAATTTATGAAAGCAGCGGTTTATGACGCGGAAGGTGCTCCCGGCGTTCTGAAATATGTCGATATCCCCGATCCGGTCACAGGGCCTGACGACATCCTTATTTCTGTCGAGGCTATCTCGATTGAAGGGGGAGATCTGATTAACCGCCGTTCAACTCCGCCGCCTCATCCTTCATGGGTTATCGGATACTCGGCCGCGGGCACAGTGGTTGCAGTCGGATCGAAAGTCCGTAGCCGTAGGGTTGGGGACAGAGTCGCTGCTTTTCACATGCAGGGATCGCATGCGGAACGTTGGGCGGTACCCACGGAACGCTCTTGGCTTATACCGGATGGGGTGGGTATGGCAGAAGCGGCGGCCTTGCCGATTTCATTTGGAACCGCGCATCATTGCCTTTTCGCACGAGGCATGCTCCGGCAAGGAGAAACCGTTCTTATTCAGGCTGCAGCGGGTGGCGTGGGGCTCGCGGCCGTTCAGCTTGCCTCACAAGCAGGCGCAACGGTCATCGCCGTGGTAAGCGGAACGCAGCGACGAGGTCGGTTGCGTGAATTTGGTGCCGATCATGTCGTGGATCGTACAAAGGATAACATCGTGGAAAGTGTCCGACAGTACACCCATGGCACCGGTGTTAACCTCGTCATCGATCCGGTGGGGACGACGTTGCCTGCTTCGCTTTCTGCACTCGCTCCGGAAGGACGTCTCGTCTTCGTCGGTAATGCCGGCGGTGGCAGTCTGACTGTCGACTTATGGCCGGCAATGCAGTCTAACCAGACGCTTATGGGAGTATTCATGGGACCCCTTTTTGAAAGGCCCGGAGTTCGGACAAGTGTGGACGACATGTTGCAGGCTGTAGCAGCAGGGCGCATCAGGGTTGTCATTGACCGCATCTTCTCCCTAGCTAACGCTGCCGCGGCCCACGAATTCGCTGAGACAGCGAAACCGCTTGGCCGCATCGTTATGAAGCCATGAGGCGCGTTTGACAAGTATGAGTGCGCCGGGCTAATTACTTGGTTCTGATGTCAAGGCTAAGTTCAGATGCCCGGGGGGCAAGCTGTAATGTCCGCTCTGTGCCAGGAGCGGACATAGCTAACGTTCTATGTTCTTCAACCAGGTGGGAGCAGGTCCCAGCTTCATTACCCAACCTCAACCTATGAACTTTTTGAGGGGCATTTAGATGGATGTTGAATTTCAGTTCATAAAATTATTCATCAAATGTATCAATAACCTATTCAAACATTCCTTAAACTCAGAGTAGACTAGATTAACAATCTGTTTCAATTGCAAATTGGCAACCTATAGCCAGCGCTAGGGGAGTGTTCATGTTTAGCCAGGTTGACATCGGTAGTTTCGGTAGTTTTACGGACCTCAGTTGGAAAAATAGCCTTAAGGATGCAGGCAACAACGTCCAGAATTTCAAGAGGCTCAACATCCTCTACGGACGGAACTACTCTGGTAAAACTACACTCTCGCGAATTTTCCGCGCTTTGGAAACGGGGCGCATTCCACACAACTACGTGGACCCAAATTTCACTATTCGTGGTGACAAAGGTGATGTGACACAGGTAGGCCTTGCCGGTCATGGCTACGATGTTCGGGTCTACAACCGGGATTTTGTGAGCGATAACCTAAGCTTCTTGGTCAATCAGACCGACGGCGAGATCAAGACGTTTGCTATCGTTGGTGAAAAGAACAAAGAAATCGAAGATGCCATTACCGCAATTCAAACTAGACTAGGCAGTGTTGAATCGAAGGCGGGCCTCCGACATGAGCTTGAAGCTAAAAAGAAAGAGCGAGATCGGACGAAAGACAATCATAAAACTGCGTCTGATGCTCTAGAGGGCAAACTTCGTTCTCATGCCAACAATAAGATTAAACAGAATCGCATCTACGGTCCTGCTGTCTACAACATAGAAAGCATCAAAAAAGACATTGGCTCAGTCAAAAAACCTAGCTTCATAGCTCTGACAACCGAAGAACAAGCAGCCAAGGTCAATCTCTTGAAGCAAGAGGCCCTACCTGATATTACCGATACAGTATCGATAAACCTCAACATCGAATCAATAAGCAAAGTAGCTGAAGAACTCCTTTCAAGATTGATTAAGCCAACCCTGCCAATTCAGGAGTTGTTGAATGAGACGGCTCTCCAGATGTGGGTGAAGGAAGGTATACCGCTACACAAAGATAAGCGGGACACTTGCGCATTCTGCCGTCAGAATCTTCCTCATGACATCTGGCAGGTATTAGACTCTCACTTCAGTAAGGAATCCTCGGCTCTGGAGTCGAGTATCGATTCATGTCTGACTTCTATCGCCACCGAAATACAAGCTATTCCTAACTTCTTGACTTTGACTGGCGATAAATTCTACGCAGAAGAAAAAATATTATTTGAAACCAGCAGGATAGCACTTGCTGAACATCTGAAAGGCTACATGCAGGACCTCAAAGCTCTGCAGGCGGCGTTGGATAAGAGAAAGAACGCCATTTTTCAGCAGGTTCCCATGCCTGTCTATATTCATGATCCGACTGCAATTCAGCAATGCGTGGGCGACATCAATGATCTGATCGCCAAAAATAATGGCCGCACAATTTCGCTGGAGAACGATAAAAGCACTGCACGAGAATCTCTACGGCTTACCGATGTGGCGTCTTTTATCGCAGACATCACCTACGATACTGAATTAGCGCGTATTGCCAGTCTCAAGATAGATGCTGACACAGCCAACACTGCATTTACCGAAGCTGAAGCCGAAATTCTTGAACAAGAAACCGAAGTGACCCGTCTACAGGGTCAGCAGAAGGATGAACGCAAGGGCGCGGAGCGAGTGAATGAGTTGCTCAGCCACTTCTTTGGTCATGACGGCATCGAGCTTGAAGCCAAAGACAATGTTGAGAATACTTCGGTTAAGTTTGAAGTCAGCAGAGATGGCAAATCTGCCTACAACTTGAGCGAAGGCGAATGCAGCTTGATTGCTTTCTGCTACTTCATAGCCAAGTTGGAAGAGCCAGAAAGCAAAGGTAAGGATCTGATCATTTATATAGATGACCCGATTTCCAGCCTAGACGGAAATCACATTTTCTTCATGTTCAGCTTGATTGAAAGCCTGATTGCGAAACCCATCAAGAATGCAGATGGAACAAACAGCTATCGCTACAAGCAGCTTTTTATATCCACTCACAACCTAGATTTCTTGAAATATCTAAAGAAAATATCACTTCCTAATGAGAGGAATCACGGTGGATGCCAACATTTCATTGTTGAGAGAAATGGAGGGGCAAGTCAGATTTTCCTGATGCCTTCATATCTGCGAGACTACATCACTGAATTCAACTACCTGTTTCATCAGATTTACAAGTGCCGTAATCAAGGTGGAGCGAATGAATCTCATGAACCATACTATGGATTCGGTAACAACCTCCGCAAGTTCCTTGAGGCATTTCTGTTCTTTAAGTTCCCGCACCATGATGACAAGAACGATGCCTTTGAACGGATCAAGAAATTCTTTGGCGAAGAGGATCCGACAGCGATAGCTCTTGTGAATAGACTTAACAACGAGTTTTCACATCTCGAATCAATCCCTGATCGCGGATTCAAACCTGTGGAGATACCAGAAATTTCCAAGGTGGCAAACTACGTATTGGATAAGATTTATGCGTCAGATCCGCATCAATACAACTCCTTGTTAAAAAGCATTGGCGAACCACCAAGGTCACCTTAGGAAAAAGAGTATAAAGAGTTTTTTACGGTGAGCGAGGCGCTATTCGGATCTGGAATGCGCCTCTCAAACACGCCGGAAGAGTACTCACTGATGTACGGACAATCGGAACACTCAAAAGAGTGTGGCGCTAAACAGGTATGAATAGTAAATGTCCGCTCCTCGCTCGCAACGGACCTTCAGCTCAGTTAGCTCGTCCGCTTCGTTCCTGAATCGGACGTTAATATCACAAAAAAAGTTAGCGTATGAGTACTTGTCACTGCACTTAAAAGTTTCAATTTCATTGATGAAGAAAATATAATAATCTTATCAATCACCTGGCACCGTCCAGTCGCTTAGCTACGGCACCGCCCATCGCTATACTATTGATTTACAACCATGAGGTTGATCATGCAGCATCCCGTTAGATTTGGTCGTATAGCAGCCGTAATACCAGTAAAAAACATAAAAATTTCCAGTGAATTCTACATCAATGGACTGAGTTTCAATGATGTTTTTGCAAATGGAGACCCTGTGGGCTTCATGATATTAAAACGTGAAGACGCTGAGCTACATTTGACTCTGCAGCCACAGCACAAAGCGCCTTCCTTTCCAGTCGCTCACCTTCTTGTGGATGACGCAAATGCACTTTATACCCAATGTCAGAATATCGGTGCCAGAATTATAAAAGGCATACAAGATAAAGAATACGGCATTCGGGCATTTGTTTTCGCTGATCCGGATGGAAATCGAATAGACGTTGGACAGATTCTGAGGAAGTAATTAAGGGTAGTATTTGCGTAAATCGGTCGCCAACAAAAGGCGACCGAACTGACAGGGAAAGATGTAGCTTGCTCTTCGCTGATTAAGACAAGGTAAAGCTATTAATACCTGTTGTGATTCATTACTTCCGCTCCTCGCTCAAAGCGGACCTGACAACAAGCTGGTCGGTCCGCTCCGTACCAATAGCAGACGTTGTTAAGCTCATGCAGTATGGATTCACGAAGAACATACGTTATTTTTTGTCCTGATTGACTCGGAATGAAAGCTCCTGATGGCTCTCATTTCGCTCGCTGTAACGATCTGCAAGATAACCGGTTTGTCCCTTAAGCTGCACTGTGATTTTAAACAGCTCCTCGGCTACATCGACGGAAATAAATGTTTCTCGACTATTCTCTAAGGCAACTTGCGGCCTATAAAAAAGAACCGGGTATAACCCGGCTCTTTTTAACTGATTTCAAAATCTTTTAATTCCCCACCTTCAGCAATCAGCTTTGAGATCCGCTTCGGCATTCGCCCCTGACCTGACCATGTTTTTGACTCTCCAGTTTCGTCAGTATATCGATACTTCGCGGGGCGTGGGGAGCGCGTCTTTTTAACCTTACCCAGAGAGCCAATAGCAGCCATAAGTTCGGATGGGTCGATACCCTCATCAAGCATCATCTGACGAAGTGTTTCCAGTTTATCGCGGCGCTGACTTTCATTTGCAAGACGTAATGTCTCTTCTTCTCGTCGTTCTATAAGAATAATTTTAAACTTTTCCAGAACATCTTCCAGTACATCTAATGACATTTCACGAGTCTGAGAACGTAAGGTACGGATATTGTTTAACTGTGTAAGAGCATCTGACATAAAGAGACCTTTTAAAGTTTTTTCGTTGTTCAGCAAATACCAATGTCGACGGTTGCTCATCAACCCGATTTTTCTTACTGAGCATTTTAATACGATTGGTACATATTGTTATTAACGAGGTTTAGACTAGTTATATAAATCTCTTATCGCAAGACAAAATTAAGAGGAATGTGCAAGAACTAAATTACAACTCCTACGAAATGTCCATGCATTTTTGAAGGTACTTAAAACTATGATGCCAGGAGTCATCCGGAGAGCCTTTTTATACCCTCATAACTTATTGCTTCAGTCACACCTGATGAGATTTAAAATGAGGAGAGACAGCGCCGCCGCTTAGCAAGGTTTTTCACAAATGGCAAGATGGCACGCAGGGGAGAGACACCTGCATTTTGTCAGAGGGTAGCGAATTACTCTCTCTCTTTATAGAGGTGTTTCTAAAATAGTGTAATGTAAAAAAAAGCCTGCTGTTAGCAGGCCATAAATGTTTTTAACTCATTTTTTGTTCGATTCTGATAAATAGGGTAAGCATGCAATTAAACGTGGAGCAGAGAGCATGACAAAAATGCTATAAATATTTCCTGGCCGCATCAAGTATCTCCTGTGACGTTAACTCCCTGTCAGTAGCCACGTAAACAATACCATGATCGCCAGTTAAGGAAGGAAAACCTGCAGACATAATCCGAAGATGTGTTTCTTCACCGTTTGGATATTCCTGCCTGATAGAGGATATACCTTCCAGAGCGGTCATGACTTTACAGGATTCAGCATTAAAGAAAACAAGGACTTTAATCATATTCTATTACCCTGTTCTCTCGTGGATATTAACTGGCAGATGCCATTAAGGTCAAAGCCATTACGCACTTCTTATTTAACATGTGGTTAGCTTGTGCTTTTAGACTTTTTATGCAGTAGTACTGTACTTCATCACATCGGTTAGCATACTCATAATTTTGAAAAATATGCTGATCAGATATTAAGAATAAACGACTTTCATCTGATTTAAGTTATGGATCTGTCTACTCAGGAATAATCCTTCATCGTTATCGCAGACCCACAATGATTTATTTATCGCAAAGTGTTACGTTTGCAGCAGCAGGACCCTTGTCTCCGCGGTGAATGGCGAATTCAACTTTCTGACCTTCAAATAAAGTTTTAAAGTTGTCGCCATTAAGTGCAGACAAATGGACAAAGATATCTTTGCTGCCATCAAGAGGAGAGATGAAACCAAAACCTTTGTCTTCATTAAACCATTTAACCAGGCCCATAATTCTAGAGGTCATACTGACTCCGTTATACATGATTGTATTGATAGTAAACGTATAAGATTAAACGTATGTACTCAAAAGAGGGGATATCAACGATAGCGCCTGGTAATGAGAACTGCCCGGAAAATTTCTAACTTTCATTAGTACATCGAACTGATGGGATTCATTAAGGCACAGGGAATCGATATAAGCAAATTATCTTTTAGCCGTCCAGAGGTCCTGTAGGGAAAATAAAAGTGGCTGAATGCCATTTTCAATGTATAGTCTTTAAGTGTTTTCAATAAGGAATTGACTTGTCCCATAAAATGACAGGAATTGTCAAAAGCTTTGATATTCTTAGTGGTAAAGGCCTCATCATCCCATCTGATGGACGAAAAGACGTTCTGCTTCACATTTCAGCCGTTAACTCTCGCGAATCAGAACTACTCATCCCTGGAAGCAGCATAGAGTTTTGCCGGATAAACGGTCTCAGGGGGCCTGTGGCTGCGAACATTTATCTTTCCTGATTTTCAGTGTGTCAAAATAGATAGATTAAAACTTAACCACATGTGGTACGGTGAAGCTCATTCATTGAAAGGTTAATGGTTATGTCTGTTATCAATTACGCAATGAAATTCTTCAGCAGTGCGTCTACTGCCACTGCTGCCTGTCCTGTTTGTGGGTTAAAATCAGTACATCCGTTGTCAAAAATCCGGCTCAACCAAACCATGCTTTGCCCCGGATGTAAGGCTCTGTTTATCTCCCGACGTTAGCTCGACCAAAACCGCAGAACAGAGCTCATGTCCTATACTTATGTTAGATTCCGGCAGCTGTTAAATCCCTGATGCCTGACGCCCATCCTGAGAGAACGTTTCTGAACTGATTTCGCAACTGCTCCTGCGCGCTAACGTCGCATCAGAGCAATGCTATGAAAATGATCCCCAGAGCGTGGTTTAACCGCTCCCGTATTCTGATGAATGCTGCCGAAAACATAACGTTTTCGGCGAACGATCCTGCCGGTGAAAGCTCGCCGCGGTCAGAACTCTTTTCGACCGTCCAGATGGAACGCTACGGCCAGAAGCTGGCGCGGACTCATAAAGTATCACCGGATAGGCATCCTTATTATCTTCTGAAACGGCTTGGCGACAATGAGGCCGTCATTACCCAAAACTGCTATGAGCTTAACGCGGGTAAAAAGACCAGTATCATGCCCGCCGGTGAATGGCTGCTGGACAATTATTATCTGATTGAGGAACAAATCCGCACTGTCCGCCAGCACCTGCCGAAAAGCTTTGGCAAAGGTCTTCCGTCGCTGGTATCGCCGCTGAATTGCCCACGAATTTATCATATTGCATCAGAGGCCATTGCTCACGGCGATGGCCGCTGGGATGCCGCCAGCCTGACCAGCTATCTCACAGCCTATCAACAGGTGACGCCGCTGACGCTGGGTGAAGTCTGGGCGTTACCGGGAATGCTGCGACTGGCGCTGATTGAAAATCTTCGTCGTATCAGTATGGAAGTGATAAAAGCGCAGCAGGACAGAAACCTTGCCGATACGTGGATAACAAGGATTGTCGAATGCGCAGAGAGTGCGCCTGGTGATTTAATTATGGTGGTTGCCGATATGGCGCGCTCCCGACCTCCGTTAACCAGTGCGTTTGTCGCAGAGCTGGTGCGGCGCCTGCAGGGGCATGGCAACGCGCTGTCGTTACCTCTGACCTGGGTTGATCAGTGCCTTCGGGAACAGGGGATCACCACTGACGTTCTCATACATAGTTTCAATCAGCAGCTTGCCGCCAGCCAGCTGTCCGTCAGTAACAGCATCGCGGGCCTGCGATTATTGAGTGAAACGGACTGGGCTGATTTCGCCGAAACGATAAGCGTTGTCGAACAGGCATTACGCAATGATCCTGCCGGCATTTATCCCCGTATGCACTTCAATACCCGGGATCATTACCGGCACGTAGTTGAGGTTCTGGCCAGAGACAGCGGTCTCAGCGAGCCTGAGGTTGCTGAGAAGGTGCTGGCGCTTTCAGAGGAAAAAGCGCCCGATACACCGGAACATCATGTTGGTTATTATCTTGCGGGCGAAGGTCGACAGGCGCTGGATATTCATCTCCTGGCAGACGCCTCAAGGCTCATACGCTTGCGGCACAGTTTCAACAGAATAACCCTGCTGTCATGGCTTGGAAGCCTGGCGTTGCTGACAACCGCAGCGACCGCAGCAATAATGCACGAAACCGCCATGCAGGGCGCAGACTGGCTATTGATCGCGGTGATATTGCCTCTGATTATTGCTTTAACTCAGTTAATGAGCGATTTACTCAGTGATGCAACCACCCGTTTTCGCGTTCCTCGACCCTTGCCGGGGATGGATTTTTCAGCCGGTATTCCCGCTGACAATGCCACCATGTTAGTCATTCCCTGCATGTTGACCAGCCACGAAAGTTTCAGCCAGCTCCTCACCAGTCTTGAAGTTTGCTGGTTGGGGAATCAAAACGAAAATCTCAGGTTCGCGCTGCTCACAGACTTCGCTGATTCTGAAAATGAACCCTCGCCGGAAAGTCACGCGCTGCTCAGACAGGCTATCGCCGATACGCAGGCGCTTAATCGCCGCTACCCCTCCGGCCGACCACGTTTTTATCTGTTACATCGTCAGCCTGAATGGAACCCCTCGGAAGGAGCGTGGATGGGCTATGAACGCAAGCGGGGAAAACTGGCGTTACTTAACAGCTGGTTGCGCCATCCCGGAACGCAATTCGTCAGCGTTGCAGACATGCCTGCCCATCTTTTACCGGGTCACATAAAATACGTCATTACCCTGGACAGCGATACGGTGCTCCCGCGCGATACGGCACACAAACTCGTCGCGGCGATGGCCCATCCGCTGAATACGCCAGAGTATGATCCGGTACGCCAGAAGGTTGTCAAAGGATTCGGTATTTTACAGCCCGGTCTTGCGGAGGAGATACCACGCAACGGTCAGGGGCGTTACGCAGCCCTGCGCAGCAGCGTACCGGGCAATAACCCTTATTCGATGATGTCTTCGGATATCTATCAGGATCTCTTTGGGGAAGGCTCGTTTGTGGGCAAAGGGATTTACGATGTTGATATTTTTATGCAGGCCACTGCCAACATCTGCCCGGAAAATCTGGTACTCAGCCACGATCTGCTTGAAGGATGCTATGCACGTTCGGGTCTGCTGAGCGAGGTGTTACTCTACGAACAGTACCCTAATAATTATCTGTCGGATGTTGCACGACGTTCACGCTGGATCCGGGGTGACTGGCAACTGCTTAACTGGCTGAAACCACGCGTCAGAAAAGCCGATGGAACCCATGTCAGGAATCCGCTGACCGCGCTTTCTTACTGGAAATTACTCGATAATCTACGTCGCAGTCTGGTCGCCCCCTCTTTACTGATATTGCTGTTCTTCACTCTGCTTTGGGTACCCAATCCTGTTTACTGGCTGGGCATACTGTTGCTGATATGGCTGTTGCCAGCCATCCTCTGCATCAGCCATGACCTTCTGCATAAACCTCTGCGTCGCCGCGTGAAGCCGCATCTGTTACTGGTGGGGGCGGGCGCGCTGAAGCGTTTGTCAGGTATCAGCCTTAATTTTGCGATACTGCCGCACGAAGCCGGATATTCGCTGAAAGCGATCGCCGTGACGCTATGGCGATTGGGGATCAGCAGGCGTCACCTCAGCCAGTGGGTCAGCCACAGCCAGGACAGCGATCGTGCCAGACTCGCTGTTGCAAGCTTTTATCAGGCCATGTGGCTAAACGTTGCCAGTGGCGTGACGCTGACAATACTGACCGGACAGTTTGCCCCACAGCTGCTGGGGATTGCGTTACCGATCGGTTTGGTATGGTGTGTGGCCCCGCTGCTGATGAGCTGGCTGAGTCGCCAGCCCGTGCGTAAGGTGTTTTCGCCAACTCAGGAACAAAAACAGCTGTTACGCCAGACAAGCCGTGAAATCTGGGCTTTTTTTGAAACGTTTGCCACAGAAAAAGAGAACTGGCTTCCGCCTGATAATTATCAGGAAATACCACAACCGACGGTGGCACACCGAACTTCTCCTACCAATATTGGTCTTTCCCTTATGGCTAACCTGACGGCATGGGACTTTGGCTACCTACCCGGCGGAGAGGTGCTCCGGCGCGTGTCGCTCACGCTCGACACGCTGGATAAAATGGAACACTACCGGGGCCATCTCTACAACTGGTATGACACCCGGACACTGGTCCCCCTCAGTCCACGCTATATCTCAAGCGTCGACAGCGGCAACATGGCCGGGCATTTGTTGACCCTGCGTGCAGGCTTGTCCGCCATGCGTCATCAGCCTGTTTTAAGCAGCCAACAGATACTGGCAGGACTGAACGATACGCTGGATATTCTGGAAAAACAGTGGGGTAAGAACCCACCTGACAGCCTGAGACTGCTGCGCAAGCATTGCCTGAATACGATGTCGCTCTCTCCGCAGGCGTTTTTCAGCGAACTGAAAAGCATGCGCACCCAGTGTAACCATCTGACCAGCGCATGTCATCAGGGATCTCCTCTTCAGATGCGCTGGGCTGGACATCTGGAGCATCAACTGGTTCAGCTTTGCCATGAGTGGTCTCTGTTGCTTGGCTGGTTACCTGCATGCTGGAATGAACAGACGCTGCCGACGCTGAGCGAGCTTGCCCGTCCGACATTAACCGGTACAGGAACGCCTCCGGCGTTAGCGGCGGAGCAGGCCCGAATGCGACTCAATATTATCACCGAGCTGGAACAGCGGCTGGATGAGCATGCCCGGATGGATTTCGCCTTTCTGTACAGTGAAGCAACCAGTCTGCTCAGCGTCGGTTATAACTGTGACACCAATATGCCTGACAAGAGCCACTACGATCTCCTGCCGTCTGAAATCCGGCTGACCAGTTTTCTTGCCATTGCGACTAATCAACTACCTCTTAAAAGCTGGTACGCGCTGGGTCGACTGTTTACCTCGATTGATAACGAAACTGCCCTGATGTCATGGAGCGGGTCCATGTTTGAATACCTGATGCCGAATCTGGTGATGCCCACCAGCCCCGGCAGCCTGCTCGATGAAATGAGTCAGTCGGCGGTTATGCGCCAGATTCACTGGGGGAAAGAACGCGGGGTACCGTGGGGTGTTTCAGAGTCTGGCTATCATGCTTTTGATGTTCAGCATAATTATCAGTATCAGGCATTTGGCGTACCGGGTCTCGGTCTGCGCAGGGGGCTTGCCGATGACATGGTGGTTGCTCCTTACGCCACGCTGCTGGCGCTGATGGTTTCCCCACAGAGAGCCTGTGAGAACCTGTTCAGGCTGCAAAAAAATGGTGCACGCGGAGAATACGGTTTTTATGAAGCGCTGGACTATACCCCCTCACGTCTTGCAACCGGCCAGCTCTATGCGGTGGTACAGTCCTGGATGGCGCATCACCAAGGTATGGCATTTCAGGCGCTGGCTCATGTGCTGCTTGACGCCCCCATGACTGAACGCTTTATGTCCAGTACGGTATTCCGGTCAGCGAGTCTGCTGTTACAGGAGCGCGTGCCGGATGCGGTCGATCTGTACAGTCCGCGCCGTCATTTTGAATCTCATGAGGGCAGGGTCAAACCCGTCCGCTATGAACCCCGTATTTTCTATAGCGTGGATACCCCCACCCCGGATATTCAACTGCTGTCCAACGGCCATTATCATCTGATGTTGACCGCGGGGGGCGGTGGTTACAGTCGCTGGAATGATATTGCACTAACCCGCTGGCGCAGTGATACCACCCGTGATAACTGGGGAGCATTTTGCTACTTCCGCGATACCCAGACGGGAGATGTGTGGAGCAATACCTGGCAACCGACAGGCTACACCAGCGGACAAGACGAGGAAGTGTTATTCACCGATGCGGGGGCAGAATTCAGACGCAGCTTCGGGGGACTCAGCGTCAAAACTCAGGTGGTGATCTCTCCGGAGGATGATGTTGAATTGCGACGGCTCACACTGATTCATCGTGGTCGCAAACCTCGCTCTCTGGAGCTGACAACCTATGCTGAAGTGGTACTGGCACCTGATGTCAGCGATCTGGCACACCCGGCATTTAGCAATTTGTTTATTCAGACTGAGCTGGCTCCTGAGCGTGACGCTATTCTTTGCCACCGGCGCCCGCGCTCACCGGATGAACCGGGCCCTTGCCTGTTTCACATGATGGTGGTGCACGGCGATAACCGACATAACGTGTCGTTTGAAACGGACAGGGCAAGCTTTATTGGACGTGGCAGAAACCCTGCGAATGCCCTGGCAATAGAGGCGGGAGGGACGCTAAGCAACACGTCGGGCTCGGTGCTGGATCCGATACTGGCAATTCGCCACGCCATCATTCTGCAGCCGGGGCAGCCGGTTACGATTGATATCATTTATGGCATCAGCGAGACCCGTCAGCAGAGCCTGGCGTTGCTGGAGAAATATCGCGATTACCCTATCGCCGATCGCGTCTTTGAACTGGCCTGGTCTCACAGTCTGGTGGTATTGCGCCAGATGAACGCCAGTGAAGATGATGCCACGTTGTTCAATAGTCTCGCCAGCGCTGTGCTTTATCCTGTCCAGGAGCTGCGAGCCGAAGGCCAGGCGATCGGCCGCAACCGGCGTGGCCAGTCCGGACTGTGGGGCTGGGCAATTTCAGGGGATCTGCCGATAGTGCTGCTGAGTATAACCAGCGAGGAAAGTATCACCTCAGTGACCACACTGATTCAGGCACACCGTTACTGGAGACAGAAAGGGCTGGATGTTGATTTGGTTATCCTGAATAACAGCCCCGGCGGCTACCAGCAGGGATTACAAAATCAGATTATGGAGTTAATTTATGCCGGGTCTGAAGCCAGTCTGCTGGATAAAAAGGGCGGGCTTTTTGTCCGGAACGGTGAGCATCTCTCCGCTGAGGATAAGTTGCTTTTGATGAGCGTGGCCTGTCTTTATCTTGATGACCGCGCAGGGGGTATTAATGAGCAGCTTAACCAGCGTATTCATACCCTGAAATCGCCGGCAAGGGCATTCATTCCGCGTGCTGTGCGCGACCGTAATCAACATACGGACTGGAGCCCTGATACCAGTCAGTTATGCCATTTCAATGGGTACGGTGGATTTTCTCAGGATGGGCGGGAGTATCAGATCGTCCTTCGGGAAAATGCGCTTACACCGGCTCCCTGGTCGAACATACTGGCAAATTCTCGTTTTGGCTGTGTGATCTCAGAGGCAGGGCAGGCCTATACCTGGTATGAGAATGCCCATGAATACCGGTTGACGCCGTGGGAGAACGATCCGGTGAGCGATCGCAGCGGCGAGGCATTTTACCTGCGCGATGAAGAGAGCGGGGAGTGCTGGTCGCCGACGGCTTTACCTGTTCGCGGACACGGTGATTACCTGACCCGCCATGGTTTTGGCTACAGCGTTTTTGCCCATCGTGAGAGTGGTATAGACAGCGAGTTGACGGTCCTGGTTGCTGAAGAAGATCCGGTTAAACTGGTGCTCCTGACGCTCAGCAACTCTTCGGGACGGACACGTCAACTTTCCGTCACAGGCTATGTAGAGTGGACGCTCGGAGAAACACGAACGCGCTCAGCCCCTCACATTGTGACACATGTGGCCAGAACGCCCGGCGGCTGCGGGGTGCTTGCGAATAACTTTTATGGTGATAATGGTGGCGGCCGAACTGCATTTTTTGCCGTCAGCGGTAATGACTGTTCTCTGACAGGGGATCGCCGGGAGTTTATTGGCCGTAATGGTTCCCTTCACGCCCCTTCGGCCATGAAACTGCAAAAGCTTTCTGGTAAGACGGGGGCCGGTCTGGATCCCTGCGGAGCGGTGCAATCGGCGGTTACATTAATTGACGGGGACCAGAGGACGTTTATTTTTATCCTCGGCGCAGAGGAGAATGATGTCTGTGCTCAGGAGACGCTGGCCCGCTACATGAACGAGGATACGGTCCGCCAGGAGCTGAACCGGATTCATAATCACTGGCACAATGTTCTCGATAAAATCGTAGTTAACACCCCCGACACGTCCGTAAATTTACTGGTTAATGGTTGGCTGTTGTATCAGACGGTCGCCTGCCGTCTTATGGCCCGGAGTGGCTACTATCAGTCTGGCGGTGCATTTGGTTTTCGCGATCAGCTGCAGGATACGCTGGCTCTGAGCCACGCTGCTCCGGACCGGATGCGTGAACAGATAATACTCTGTGCATCACGGCAGTTTATCGAGGGGGATGTGCAGCACTGGTGGCACCCGCCACACGGCAACGGTGTGCGTACCCGCTGTTCCGATGACTATCTTTGGCTGCCGCTTGCTGCTTGCCACTATGTTGAAACGACGGGGGATATGGATGCACTGGAAATACGCATTCCTTATCTGGAGGGACGCTCGCTTCAGCCTGGTGAAGAGTCTGTCTATGACACGCCGGTCATCAGCGGCACCGAAGAGACACTCTGGTTACACTGCGTCAAAGCTATTCACTATGGACTTCGCTTCGGGGAGCATGGCCTGCCGCTGATGGGGGCTGGTGACTGGAATGACGGGATGAACCGGGTGGGTATCGAAGGCAAAGGTGAAAGCGTCTGGCTGGGCTTCTTCCTGTACGACATTTTGCAGCGGTTTGCAGCGCTGGCGGAGCGCAGGCTGGATGAAAGCGTCGCCGCGATGTGCCGTTCACAGGCTCTGCGCCTGCAAAGTAATCTCGAAGCCCACGCCTGGGATGGGGAATGGTACCGGCGCGGGTATTTTGACGATGGTACTCCCCTGGGATCGAAAACCTCACAGGACTGCCGGATTGATGCGATTGCGCAGAGCTGGTCTGTATTGTCCGGCGCCGCGAGCCCGGGACGGTGCGCAAAGGCCATGCAGGCGCTGGATAAGCACCTTGTGGATAACGAAGGAGGGCTGATCAAACTGTTAACGCCTCCTTTCGACGGACACGGTCCAAATCCGGGCTACATACAGGGGTACCTGCCCGGCGTGCGGGAAAACGGAGGGCAGTATACGCATGGCGCCATCTGGGCAGTGATGGCCTTTGCCCGAATGGGGAATGCCGAACGAGCCTGGCAACTCTGGTCAATGCTCAGCCCTGTAAATCATACCCTGAATGCGGACTCTGTCGGGATTTATAAAGCTGAGCCTTATGTCATGAGTGCTGATGTCTACAGCGTCGCTCCCCATACCGGACGTGCAGGGTGGAGCTGGTATACCGGTTCCGCAGGCTGGGCCTGGCGTTTACTTACCGAGGAATTACTGGGGATAAAACGTTCCGGCACTGACTTTAGTGTTCATGCCAGGTTACCGGATGAGTGGTCGTCTTTTTCTATGGCATATCAATATGGTGAAAGCCATTATCAGATTAGTGTTTCACGCGGCGATGCAGAATATTGCGTGACGCTGGATGGTGTTCTCCTCCCTGATGACAGAATACCGCTGAAGGATGATGGACA
Organism: Klebsiella sp. CB_Kp196; assembly: GCF_040061575.1. Taxonomy (NCBI): domain Bacteria; kingdom Pseudomonadati; phylum Pseudomonadota; class Gammaproteobacteria; order Enterobacterales; family Enterobacteriaceae; genus Klebsiella; species Klebsiella sp. CB_Kp196. The sequence goes on along the minus strand of NZ_JBEAFH010000032.1, from coordinate 132 downwards.
AAACCATACGGTTGAGATCATTCAGAACTGACCCTGATCCCGGAGGTGCATTAACGTCTGCCGTTAATGCGCTGATTGGCTTTGTTGAATAAATCAGATTTCGGGTAAGTCTCCCCCGTAGCGGGTTGTGTT
>NZ_JBEAFH010000017.1:0-8529 GCF_040061575.1 Klebsiella sp. CB_Kp196 | reverse complement strand
AAAGAGCGATAATAAAAAGCCCCGGATTGCTCCGGGGCTGGCTATCACTCGTCAGTGACGATTTACGCTTAGTACGCGCCGAGATCGCTCCAGACCTGGAACTGACCGCAGTTCAGATCCGGCTGGTTGCCCTGAGACCACCATTTCACCTGGTAGTTATGGCCTTTCCAGCTCACGATTTCAAAGCTGCCCCAGTTGCTGCCATAGACGGTGCTGGCATTCCACAGCGGGTAAGGCGTGGTTTCGTCAGAAGGAACAGCATCATCATCTGCCGGTTGAGGCGTATCATCGGTGCGATCCTGGTCGTCAGCCGGCTCGTCCTCGGTATCATCAGTCTGAGTCGCGGCGACGACGGAGAGCACAAAGCGCTGCTGCGTTGACGGTTCACCCCAGGTATCGCGCACGAACAGGGTGAAGGTATACTCGGTATCCGCAGCCACTTTCGGCACATCGAACTCAATGACCGCCGCGGTTTTATCGGCGACGTTGATCGCCGCGGGCACGCCCCAGCTAAAGGTCAACTCGTCGTTATCTTCATCAGAAGATTTTTCGCCGGAAAGGCGCACGCGGGAGCCGCCTACCACCATCAGTTCGATAGCGGCTTTCGGCGCATGGTTTACCGACGGTTCAGGCTGGACGGTATCCTCCTCCTCTTCCTCCGGTTCAGCCGGTGTATCCGCCGGGTCGACGTTGATGCCTTCGAAATAGAACGGCTCCATATCGATAATTTCAGACGCCATTTCATAGCCCAGACCCTCACGGGCGGCGTTAACCAGCACGCCGTTGTCCTGGTCGATTGTCCAGGTGAACAGCGCGCCCAGGCCGAGGCTGGCGGCGTATTCGCCCTTGGCTTTCACCGTGCGCGGCGTATCCAGGGACATGAACAGTTTGCTGTCAGGGTTGTAGAGGTAGTCCGCGTCGGCAACCTTGTCGGTGTAGACGTTGAAGCCGTTACGGCCTTTCTGGTTTTCCAGATCCAGGTAGTTATAAATGATGTCGTACCATTCGGTGGTGCCCGATTCGAAGGAGCCTACGGTGGTGCCGGTGCCCGGGTTATAGGTACCCTTCAGCGGAGAAAGGGATTCCAGCTCCGCGTTGCGCCCGTTACGGGTGTAGGCAGCGTAACCAATATTGATTCGCTCTGCCGGGAAGCCTTCGGACAGCAGATGGCCGACAACGGTATCCACCCCCCAGCCGCCTTCTTCCAGCGCCTTCAGGTTGGTGTGGTGGGTCACGCTTTCCGCCCACGGGGTACCGAAGAAGTCATAGGTCATGACGTTGATACCGTACAGGCCCGCTTTCAGCAGCGCATTGACGTTGGAGTAGCCGAGCGTCTTGACCACCGCCGAGCTGGCAATGGAGATTTTGACGTTGCTCAGGCCTGCGGCGTCCAGCTGCTTACGCAGTTCGCCAATCAGCAGGGCGTAGTTCTCGCCGTCTTCCGGGCCGTACGGGTTGCCAGCGCCTTCGGCGTTCGGATATTCCCAGTCGATATCCACTTCGCTGAACATCGGGAACTGTTTGAACAGTTTTACCACGCCTTTGGCAAAGACCTTACGCGCGGCGTCAGACGCGGCGGTTTCATGGAAACCGTTGCTCATGCTCCAGCCGCCGATGCTCATGGACAGCACCAGGTCGTGGCCCTGCTGCTTCGCTTTGGCCTGCAGATCGCGCAGGCCGCCGAGCAGGCCTTTAGTATTACTCTGGGTCACGGTCTTCGGATCGACATCCCAGCCGCTGACGGTATGACCAACGTTAACGTAAGACTGGAAGTCGCCCCACGGGTCGAGGAAGGTGGGCTCGTACTTCACTTTCCCGCACTGATCGGCACCTTCGGCAACCACGTCGCGCCACAGGTTGTCTACTTTGTGGAAGCCGGTCACGCCGACGAAACCGACGATGATTTTGTCGTAGGCGGTAGGAGAAACGTTGGTCAGGTCGTAGCCGCGACCGCGGTTATCTTTTGAATTATCGCCCTGCAGACGACCATCATACTGTGACCAGTCGGTGTAGTAGCCGAAGACTTTGGGTTTGGTGGTGGAGGCTTTGTATTTGTTATAGACCGGTTTAGCGACGCGAGCGGAGGTATAGCTGTATGCGCTCACTTCTGTTGCCGGGTTAAAGCCGTCTGCGGCGTTGCTGGTTTCGGTCAGCGTATCGCCCTTAATCAATTTGCTCGTTGCCACGTTAATTTCCTTCTGTGTTGAATGACCACCTCAAGCGGTGTGGGGCAGATAATCGGGCAACGCGGCGGCCGGGGCTAATCACAAAATAACACCTGAAACGATGATATTTCGGCTGATGGGCGATGAGGGTGATAGGGCGTTAAACGGTGAAAAAGCCTGTTATAACAACGCGATGATATATGAAATGAGGCGCGATGAGATCCCGGCGACCGGCGCCGGGAAGCGTGGCTTACGCAAAGAGGGCCGCTAAGCGCTGCAGCACCAGTACGGCGCTGTAGTAATCCAGGCGGAAGGTTTCCGTCCCCAGCGGATAAACGCGTTTGCCTTCAACGGCGGGCAGATGCGCCAGCAGCGGGTTGGCGTTAATCGCGTCGGCGTCCTTTTGGTCGCCGGCAAACAGGAACAGGCTCTGGCCGTTAAGTCCGGCGGCTAAGTTTTCCCCGCCCAGCTGCACGATATCATGCCGTTTTCCCTGGCTCTGGCTGGCATGCAGCCCGCCGGGCAGGTCGGCAAGGGTAAAGCCCAGCTGCTCGAGCAGCTGTCCCTGAGCGGATTCTTTGGTCCAGATATTGGCGCTATGGGCCGCGGCGGTGTAGACCAGCGCGGTGACCGGCTGCGGCGGCAGCTTCATTTTCTCTTTCAGCGCCGCCAGCTTTTTATCAAACTCCGCGATTCTCTCCGCCGCCTGTTTTTCGTGGCCGGTAATCTCCCCCAGTTGGGTCAGCAGGGCCTGCCAGCTTTTATCATCGTAGTTAATGATAAGCGTCGGGGCGATGGTGGAAAGCTGGTCGTAGAGCATCATCGCCGAATCGCCGCCGGTGGCGCTAATCAGAATGAGATCCGGCATTTGCGCCGCGACGGCCTCAGCGCTCGGTTCGCCAATATAGAGGCGCGACAGCTTGCGCGCTTTCGCCACATCGCTCCACTGGCGTAAAAATCCCTGACCGTCGGCGACGCGGTTATTGGGCGTCGTGGCCCCGCTGGCCACCACCGGCGCGTCAATCGCCAGCAGCGAGCCGGTCAGCGTCACGCTGGTGGAAACAATGCGCAGCGGCTGGCTTTCCAGCTTATGGGGTCCCCGGCTGTCGGTTATCTGACGCGGCCAGTCTGCCGCCAGCGCTGAGCTAATTCCGAAAATCGCCAGGCCGCTGGCGAGGAGGGTACGGCGGCAAAAGGTGGAGAAATTCACGTATTCGCATCCTGGTTAAGTAGTGATAAATGCTTCTCATTTTCAGCTGTGAGCGGCGTCGATGCAAGCTTAAGTCGCACAACATGCTACCTGTACGGTTGACATAGCGCGCAATACCTTTTAGGTTACCCAACCAAAATATAAATGATAATTATTCGTAATATCTTTATCGTTTTTGGAGGATGATATGGAAACGTCTTTGGCTGAGGAAGTACGGGAGAAAAAAATGACTCTGCCGCCGGAAAGCTTCTTCTTTATGTCGCCGTACCGCAGCTTCACCACCGCTGGCTGCTTTAGCCGATTCTCTCATCCGGCCGCCGACGGCGATAATCCGGACGGGGAGTTTCAGCAAAAAATAGCGGCCTCGTTTAAAGCGGCGCGGGCTGCCGGGATCGCAAAGCCTGTGATGGTCGGCGCCATTCCGTTCGATACCAGTGAGCCTTCCGAGCTGTTTATCCCCGCGAGCTGGACAGCGTTCTCCCGCACTGAAAAGCAGCACTCCGCGCGCTATGCGTCCGGGCAACAGCCGATGGACGTGGTGCAGCGCCGGGAGATCCCCGAACAGGACACCTTCATGGCGATGGTGGCGCGCGCGGCGGCCCTCACCGCGACGCCGAAAGTGGACAAAGTGGTCCTCTCGCGCCTGATTGATATCACCACCCGCGAACGGGTGGATAGCGGGGCGCTGCTCGAGCGCCTGATCGCCCAGAACCCGGCCAGCTATAACTTCCACGTGCCGCTCTCGGACGGCGGCGTGCTGCTGGGCGCCAGCCCGGAGCTGCTGCTGCGTAAAGAAGGCGCGCATTTCAGCTCTCTGCCGCTGGCCGGTTCGGCCCGTCGCCAGCCGGACGATGTGCTGGACCGCGAAGCGGGGCACAGGCTGCTGGCATCGGAAAAAGACCGCCACGAACATGAGCTGGTGACCCAGGCGATGAAGGCCGTATTAGCGCCGCGCAGCAGCGAACTCTCCCTGCCGGACTCTCCGCAGCTGATCACCACGCCGACCCTGTGGCATCTGGCGACGCAGATTCAGGGCACCGCGCTGGCAAATGAGAACGCCATGTCGCTGGCCTGCCTGCTGCACCCGACGCCGGCGCTGAGCGGCTTCCCGCATCAGGCGGCGAAACGCCTGATTAACGAACTGGAGCCGTTCGACCGTCAGCTGTTCGGCGGCATCGTCGGCTGGTGCGATGATGAAGGCAACGGCGAGTGGGTGGTGACCATCCGCTGCGCGCGCCTGCAGCAGCGCACCCTGCGGCTATTTGCTGGCGCAGGTATCGTCCCGGCCTCTTCGCCGCTAGGCGAGTGGCGCGAAACCGGCGTCAAACTGACCACCATGCTGAACGTATTCGGCTTGCAATAAGGGACTATGATGATCGAATTTACCCGCTGGCCGGAAGAGTTTGCGGCCCGCTATCGGCAAAAAGGTTACTGGCAGGATCTGCCGCTAACCCATCTGATTACCCGTCATGCGGAAAACGACGCTCCCGCGATTATCGACGGCGACAAAAGCTACAGCTACCGTGAATTCAACCGCCTGGTGGATAACCTCGCCTCCTCGCTGCAGCGTCAGGGCCTGAAGCGCGGCGAAACGGCGCTGGTGCAGCTGGGCAACGTTGCGGAATTTTATATCACCTTCTTCGCGCTGCTGCGTATCGGCGTTGCGCCGGTCAACGCGCTGTTCAGCCACCAGCGTAGCGAGCTGAACGCCTACGCCGCGCAGATTGAACCCGCTTTGCTGATTGCCGACCGCGAACACGCGCTGTTTGCCGATGATGATTTTCTTAACGCTTTTGTCGCCCAGCATACGTCGGTACGCGTGGCCCTGCTGCTGAACGACGGCGGCGAACGCAGCCTGGCGGCGGCCATCGCGCGGCCTGACGATAATTTCGTCGCGCATCCGACGCCCGCTGACGAAGTGGCCTTTTTCCAGCTCTCCGGCGGCAGCACCGGTACGCCGAAGCTCATTCCGCGTACTCATAACGACTACGAATACAGCATTCGCCGCAGCAACCAGCTGTGCGGCGTAAGCGCCGAAACGCGCTATCTGAACGCGCTTCCCGCCGCCCACAACTACGCGATGAGCTCGCCGGGTTCACTCGGCGTCTTCCTCGCCGGCGGCGTGGTGGTGCTGGCGCACGACCCGAGCGCCACCCTCTGCTTCCCGCTGATCGAAAAGCACCAGATTAACCTGACCTCGCTGGTTCCGCCGGCGGTAAGCCTGTGGTTACAGGAGATCCATGAGTCCGGCAGCAATGCCCGTCTGCAGTCGCTGCGGCTGCTGCAGGTAGGTGGGGCGCGCCTGTCCGCGACCCTCGCCGCGCGTATTCCGGCGGAAATCGGCTGTCAGCTCCAGCAGGTCTTCGGCATGGCGGAGGGGCTGGTGAACTATACCCGCCTCAACGACAGCCCCGAGCGCATTATCAATACCCAGGGCTGCCCGATGTGTCCTGATGACGAAGTGTGGGTGGCCGATGCGCAGGGTAATCCGCTGCCGCGCGGCGAAGTCGGGCGCCTGATGACCCGTGGCCCTTATACCTTCCGCGGGTACTACAAGAGCCCGCAGCATAATGCCGAGGCCTTTGATGCCGATGGTTTCTACTGCTCTGGCGATCTGATCTCGATCGATGAAGATGGCTATATCACCGTGCAGGGGCGGGAAAAAGATCAGATCAACCGCGGCGGCGAGAAGATCGCGGCGGAAGAGATCGAAAACCTGCTGCTGCGCCATCCGGCGGTGATCCACGTCGCGCTGGTCAGCATGGAAGATAGCCTGCTGGGGGAAAAGAGCTGCGCATATCTGGTGGTAAAAGAGCCTCTGCGCGCGGTGGCGGTACGCCGCTTCCTGCGGGAACAAGGGGTCGCAGAATTTAAACTGCCGGACCGCGTGGAGTGCGTTGATGCGCTGCCGCTGACGCCGGTGGGCAAAGTCGATAAAAAACAATTACGTCAGTGGCTGGCTGAACGCAAGCTGGGCTGAAGGAGAAGACAGAATGGCAATCCCAAAATTACAGGCTTACGCGCTGCCGGAAGCCAGCGATATCCCGGCGAACAAAGTGAACTGGGCATTTGAGCCGTCCCGTGCCGCGCTGTTGATCCACGATATGCAGGAGTATTTCCTTAACTTCTGGGGCGAAAACAGCGCGATGATGGAGAAAGTGGTGGCCAACATCGCCGCCCTGCGCGAGTTCTGCAAACAGAACCATATTCCGGTTTTTTACACCGCCCAGCCGAAAGAGCAGAGCGATGAAGACCGCGCGCTGCTGAACGACATGTGGGGGCCGGGCCTGACCCGTTCGCCGGAGCAGCAGCAGGTGATTGCCGCGCTTGCGCCGGACGACAACGACACCGTGCTGGTGAAGTGGCGCTACAGCGCGTTTCATCGCTCGCCGCTGGAGGAGATGCTGAAAGAGGCGGGGCGCGATCAGCTAATCATCACCGGCGTATATGCCCATATCGGCTGCATGACCACTGCGACCGATGCGTTTATGCGCGATATTAAGCCGTTCTTCGTTGCCGACGCGCTGGCCGATTTCAGCCGCGAGGAGCACCTGATGGCGCTCAACTACGTGGCGGGTCGCTCCGGTCGAGTGGTGATGACCGAAGAGCTGCTGCCGCTGCCGGCATCGAAAGCGGCGCTGCGGGCGCTGGTGCTGCCGCTGCTGGATGAATCCGACGAACCGATGGATGACGAAAACCTGATCGACTACGGCCTGGATTCGGTACGCATGATGGCGCTCGCCGCCCGCTGGCGTAAAGTGCACGGCGATATCGACTTCGTGGTGCTGGCGAAAAATCCGACCATTGATGCCTGGTGGGCGCTGCTTTCCCGCGAGGTGAAATAATGAACGGGCTCGATTTTCACGGCCGGACCGTGTGGATCACCGGCGCGGGCAAGGGGATCGGCTACGCCACCGCCCTGGCGTTCGTTGAGGCCGGCGCGCAGGTAACCGGGTTCGATTTGGCGTTCGACGGCGAAAGCTACCCGTTCGCCACCGAGACGCTGGACGTTGCCGACGCGCAGCAGGTGGCGCAGACGTGCGGCCGCCTGCTGGCAGGGATCGCGCGGCTGGATGTGCTGGTCAATGCCGCCGGTATTTTGCGGATGGGGGCGACCGATGCGCTGAGCCAGGAAGACTGGCAGCAGACCTTTGCCGTTAACGTTGGCGGGGCGTTTAACCTGTTCCAGCAGACGATGGCGCAGTTCCGCCGCCAAAAAGGCGGGGCGATTGTGACCGTGGCGTCCGACGCTGCGCATACGCCGCGCATTGGCATGAGCGCCTACGGCGCATCAAAGGCGGCGCTGAAGAGCCTGGCGCTGACCGTCGGGCTGGAGCTGGCGGGCAGCGGCGTACGCTGTAATCTGGTTTCTCCTGGCTCTACCGATACCGATATGCAGCGGACGCTGTGGGTGAGCGATGACGCTGAGCAGCAGCGCATTCGCGGCTTCGGCGAGCAGTTTAAGCTGGGCATTCCGCTGGGCAAAATCGCCCGCCCGCAGGAGATTGCCAATACCATTCTGTTCCTCGCCTCCGACCACGCCAGCCATATCACGCTGCAGGATATCGTGGTGGACGGCGGCTCGACGCTGGGGGCATAAATGGCCTGGAAACGTCAGCTGACGCTGGATGAACTCAACGCGACCAGCGTCAATACGATGGTGGCGCATCTGGGCATCGTTTATACCCGGCTTGAGGAGGGCGTGCTGGAAGCGGAAATGCCGGTCGACGCGCGAACCCATCAGCCGTTCGGGCTGCTGCACGGCGGCGCCTCCGCGGCGCTGGCGGAAACCCTGGGCTCGATGGCCGGGTGGCTGATGACCGAAGAGGGGCAGTGCGTAGTGGGGACCGAGCTCAATGCCACCCATCACCGGGCGGTCTCCAGCGGCAAAGTCCGCGGCGAATGTCGGGCGCTGCACCTGGGGCGTCAGGGCCAGAGCTGGGAAATTGCGGTGTTCGACGAGCGGGGACGACGCTGCTGCACCTGCCGTCTGGGCACGGCGGTCCTCGGCTGAGGCATAGCCTGTTCCCGGGTCGCGCTGCGCTTACCCGGGCTACGGGTAACGCGCCGTCTGTGGTTCCGGACAACTCACCGTCGTCTGCGGCTTCTTCCCGGGTCGCGCTGCGCTTACCCGGGCTACGGGTTCATCATCGT
>NZ_JBEAFH010000016.1:0-9397 GCF_040061575.1 Klebsiella sp. CB_Kp196 | reverse complement strand
AGTAGGGAACTGCCAGGCATCAAACAAGTGAAGAGCCCATCCTGACGGATGGGCTCTTTGCGTTTTTGTCGTCTGAACCGACCGGACATCGGTTTACCCATAAAACCCAACTCCGCGGTCATTTCTGCCTTTTACTCCCTGCTTTCATCCACATCTTCATAATAATAACCTGCCGGTTTTATGCGGGCTCTCTGTATAAATATACAGAAGATTCCACTAGCCACACTTCAGTCTTATGTACCAGGCTTATAACGTGTATCAGCCAGCCCGTGAGAAAATAATGGCCATTAAGCCTTTTAATTACCAGCAAGACTTTTCCAGCATCGATTTTCGCCAGCATCCGGAGTTTTATCAGGTAGGAAGAGGTGAACAGGGCGTGTTGTTGGTTGAACCCTATAAAAGCGAAATTCTTCCCTACTGGCGCTATAAAGATGAAGCATCGGCGATTGAATCTGCGAGGAAAATTTATCAGCTCTTCGAGTTCTATCGACAGCAGAATGATTTTGTCGGTATGGATATGGCGCGCAAATTTATTCAGATGGGCTACACCCGGGCAAGGCGTTATGCCAATTACAAAGGCGGTAAAAAATACGCGAAGGAGGGGCACCTGAATTCGCGAGGTAATGATCCTGTTAAGGCGGCAGCTGCGGCAGTTTTCAAACAATGGTGGGATAAGCTTCGTCAGGATGAAGATTATCTCCAGCGAAAAAAGAAACATCAGGCTCATTGGGGATAATTTTCAGCATCGATCTTCCCGCCCCACATAAATTTGTGCCGCAATATCGCCTGTATAAAAACCTGTTCTGGCCCGCTATTCACCATATTTCACTTTGCTAATCCTGAAGAATCTCCTTTTAATCGCGAAAACCTGCAGTACGAAAAAAAATGTGAATGGCATCACAAACTAAAAAATAACAATTATATAACATTTAATTTACTAATCGATTTGTCTGATTGAGCGGGGTCACCCGACGCGGCAGATTGCAGTCTTTGCTGGAGCAGAATTACAATGACAGAAAGCAGTATTAGCGAACGCGGATCCCAGGATCAGGGTGATACCCGGCGCCGTATATGGGCAATTGTGGGGGCGTCATCAGGGAATTTGGTGGAATGGTTTGATTTCTACGTCTATTCATTTTGCTCACTCTACTTTGCGCACATCTTCTTTCCTTCTGGCAACACCACTACGCAATTGTTACAAACTGCAGGGGTATTTGCGGCGGGTTTTCTGATGCGTCCGATCGGGGGATGGATATTCGGGCGCATTGCCGATCGTCGTGGACGTAAAACCTCTATGCTTATCTCCGTATGCATGATGTGTTTTGGTTCACTGGTGATTGCCTGCCTGCCGGGTTATGCAACGATAGGGACCTGGGCCCCGGCTCTGCTGCTACTTGCACGCCTGTTCCAGGGCCTGTCCGTTGGCGGAGAATACGGTACCAGCGCGACCTATATGAGCGAAGTCGCGGTGGAAGGAAAGAAAGGTTTCTATGCCTCATTTCAATACGTCACGCTGATTGGTGGGCAACTTCTGGCCGTGCTTGTTGTGGTTGCCTTGCAGCAGATCCTCAGCGATGAAGAGCTTCATGCCTGGGGATGGCGTATCCCGTTTGCTCTTGGCGCAGTCCTGGCTATTGTTGCCCTGTGGCTGAGACGACAGCTGGACGAAACGTCTAAACAGGAAACGCGCGCGTTAAAAGAAGCGGGATCGTTTAAAGGATTATGGCGTAACCGTAAGGCATTTATCATGGTGCTCGGATTCACTGCCGCAGGGTCGTTAAGCTTTTATACCTTTACAACCTATATGCAGAAATATCTGGTCAACACCGCAGGCATGAGTGCGGGTACCGCCAGCATGATTATGACCGCTGCCTTATTTGTTTATATGCTTGTTCAGCCGCTTTTCGGCGCGCTTTCGGATAAGATTGGCCGCCGGACCTCAATGCTCTGTTTTGGCGTACTCGTCACCGTCTTCACTGTCCCGATTCTCAATGCATTACAGAACGTGAGTTCACCGTATGCGGCATTTGCTTTAGTGATATGCGCCCTGTTGATAGTAAGCTTCTATACCTCAATCAGCGGCATTCTGAAGGCCGAAATGTTTCCGGCTCAGGTTCGTGCCCTGGGGGTTGGACTCTCTTATGCGGTGGCCAATGCGCTATTTGGCGGCTCGGCAGAGTATGTCGCGCTGTCGCTAAAATCAGCGGGAATTGAGCACGCCTTTTACTGGTACGTGACCGTCATGGGCGCGATTGCCTTCCTGGTCTCCCTGACGCTGCATCGTAAAGGCAAGGGGCTACGTTTGTAGCATTACTGATGTGCCAGCTGCCATACCGCATAGCCGGTAGTGGCACCTGCCACATCCCAGGCAAAATCTTTCCAGCTCCAGCCGCTCCCTGACGGGCGGCTGTCCCATAGCTCCTTCGATGCCCCTAAGCTCACGGAAAACATAAAGCCTATAGCGGCACTCCGGTCGCGGCTATAGCCCTGATGCTGGGCATATTCGTTGCCTGCGGCGGAAAGCATGGCTGAGGCGAGGAAGTGTTGGGCTTTATCCTGGCCGCTCCAGGAATCATTAGCCATATGGCTGCAGCCAGTCAGTAATAATAGTGGGGCAATAAGCATGATGACGCGCATACTAATTCCAGAAAAAGCCCCGCAGGGCGGGGCGTGAATTCAGAGAATACGGCTGATAAGGCGGTCGATTCGGATACGTCGCAGACGCCTGATCAGTTTGCGTACCTTTATCGGGTAATCGGCAATACTTTGCAAATCGCGATAGTGCTGAACGATCGTAGTATGTTTGCGGATGAGATTGAGCTCTTTTTCACGCATTGCGCCGAGCTGGTGTTTTGGATCGTGGATAAGTATCGCGTTTTCCAAATCCAGCCGCCATGCGCGCGGGTTCAGGTTATTGCCGGTCAGCAGCATCCATTCGTCATCAACCCACATGCCTTTCAGGTGGTAGCTGTTATCGTCGTCCTTCCATAAACGGACAATCAGCTGATCGGTATTGACATAATACTGCAGTCGGCTCAGGAAGCGTCGCAGATTGATTTCGTAAAGATAGGGCAGCGCGCCGATAATTTTAAACGGCTGATCTTCCGGAATATAGAAATCATTAGCGGTTTTATCACCAACGATAATTTCGACTTTCTTCCCGCTACGCAGCAGCTGGATGATATTACGTACCAGCAGAGCGGGCAGGTTGAAATAGGGGGTGCAGATAGTCAGCTTATGCTCAGCGCAGGGCATCAGATGAAAAATGGTTTTATTCAGCAGACTCGTCTTCCCGAGGCCCACTAACGGAGTGACCGACAGCTGGTCATCGTCAGCATTGCCGATAAAATGATAGCTGCTATCGCGGAGCTCCTGGCGATACTGGCGGATGTCATTTTTGATTTCCGGACTTTTTGGCCGATCGGCCCTGTCAAGGCGGTTAACGCCACGCCCTTGCACCAGGTTATTCTCAACCCAGTCGAACATCACATCAGCCATTTTACCATTGCGAATACACTGGTAGCGGTCGTAGCGATACTTATCGTGTTGATGCAGGTAAACATCATTCAGACTGGCGCCGCTGTAGAGAACGCTGTCATCAATGATAAAACCTTTGAAGTGGAGGACGCCGAGCGCTTCCCGGGTATTGACCGGAACGCCATAAACCGGGATATCGACACCGGGATTTTCCTGCGCCATGCGGCAGTACCAGTCGGCATTGGTGTTTGACGCCGCTACGCCAATACGCCCGCGCTGGGCGCGATGCCAGTCGACCAACACCTGAACATCTAATTCGGGACGCTGACGCTTAGCGTCATAGAGCGCCTGCAAAATTCCTTTGCCGCCATCATCCTGTTCCAGATAAAGCGCAATGATACAAATACGCTGGGTGGCTTGAGCTATCCTGGCCAGTAACGCTTGCCGAAAATCTGCCGGAGCGTAAAAGAACTCGATATCATCAACTGACTGAGAAAGCTTAGGGAGTTGGGCAAGGTGTTGTTGATGTTTATTGCGTTTAAATTTTGACAACATCACAGTGCGTTTCTTCTCTGTTTATTGAAGGGTCTTCTGTACCATGCAGACGACGTAAGCGGGCAATAATACCATTACTACCCGTTAAAGTAGTCAACAATTGCGGCCAGCCGTTTGTAATTGCTCAGGTACAAGCTGTAGAGACAAACTGACAATTCCATCTTCAAGCTGAATATCAACCGAGAATCCTAGCTTTCTGGCGAGTCCGATCATGCCTTTATTATTCGGCATGGTAATGCCATTCAAACGCTGCAGGCCGTGGTTTTGCGTGTAGGCAATCAGCTTTTCCAGGAGCTTGCGGCCTAACCCCATACCCTTCAGGTCGGAGCGCACCAGTACAGCAAACTCGGCATCGATATTATCCGGATCGGAGATCGCTCGCGTTACGCCGAGGATCTCGTTCCCCTCGGCGGTGGTGCGCACAGCAACAAAGGCCATTTCTCGATCGTAGTCGATCTGCGTCATATTGGCTAAATCATCATGAGTAAATTCGTTGATTTCGCTGAAGTAACGATAATACAGATCTTCTTTCGTGACCTGAGCGATAAAGGCCATAAGCTGCGGCTCATCTTCCGGGAGTATGGGACGGAAAAGACAGCGTTCGCCATTCTTCATCACCACCCACTCCTCCTGCTGCTGAGGATAAGGGCGTATGGCCAGGCGACTTTCACTATCGCCGGTAAACGGTGCGAGAGTTAACGTGACATCAAGCGCGGTAAACTCGTGGCCGGAAGCCAGAAGAGGGTGAATATCCAGGCGCTGTATTTCCGGACAGTCGACGATCAAATTCGATACCTGTACCAGAAGCTGGCTCAGGCCAGGAATATCGAGAGGGCGCAGCGCGCTGCGGCCGCGCACTTTTTTACTTTTGATGGCCTGGATAACCAGATAGCGCGCAAGGTTCATATTCAGCGGCGGGAGCGCGACGGCGGCCTGATCCTCAGCCCGCCATTCGACGCCGCCTTCCCCCAGCATGATCAGCGGCCCAAAAACCGGATCGTGCTCAACGACAACCCGCAGCTCCTGTGCCCCGGCGCGATTAGCCATGCTTTGCACCAGCAGCCCGTGAATACGCGCCTGAGGCCAGGTCATTTTGACGCGATCGATAATCGCGTCCGCGGCCTGCTGTACCTCGGTAGCCGTGCGCAGATAAAGCATAACCCCCTGAACTTCCGACTTGTGCGGAATATCAGGCGAGCGCAGCTTCAGAGCGACGGGGTAGCCAATCTGCTCGGCAATATGTACAGCCTCGGCGCTATCAGCGGCAATCCACGTCGGCAGGGTATGAATACCGTAAGCGTGCAGAACGGGGCTCACTTCATGGGTATCCAGCGACGTTGCGCCTTCATTCATTGCCCGTTGCAGCAGGTTGTGCGCTTCGGCAGCGTTAGTGGTTAACGAATCTGACAGGACCGGGGTTTCCCTGAGCTGTTTCTGGTTACGCCGGTACTCCACCATGTGCATAAAAGCGGTAATGGTTCCTTCAGGCGTTCGATAGGTCGGCAGCCCCGCATCGCTAAACAGGCGCCGGGCTTCTTGTGAAGAGAACTCACCGCACCAGTTGGTAAGAACCGTAACGTATTTGCCGCGCGGGTGGCGCTTCAGGGCGTCAATCAGCGCCAGCGCGCTCTCTGTTCCCGGTGCGGCAGCGCTGGGAGAGTGGATCACCAGCAGCGCATCGTAGTCATGGCTATCCAGCAGTACGTTCAACGCTTTGAGGTAATGCTCGCTGCTGGCGTCATCGCGGAGATCCAGCGGGTTGGCAATATCGATGGTTTCAGGTAATGCCTGACGGAGAGCGCTGCTGGTCTCTTCGCTGAGCGCGGCGAGTTTGCCGTTACGCAGCCAGAGCTCATCCAGCGCCAGCGCAGCCGGAGCGGCGCCGTTGCTGATTATCATCAGTTTCTCGCCGCGCAGCGGGCGCATGTGGCTGAGGGTTTCGACCGCTGAGAACAGCTCGTGCGTGTCCTGTACGCGCAATAAACCTGCGCGCTGAATAGCGGCGTCCCAGGCCGGATCCATGCCAGAGTTGACGTGCAGAAGCTTCTGCGCAGCCGGACTGCGTCCGCTTTTAATCACCAGGATCGGCTTATTACGCGATGCGCTACGGGCCGCTGAGACAAAACGACGGGCATCGCTGAGGTGTTCGAGATAAAGCAAAATGGCGCTGGTTTTACTATCGCGAGCGAGGAAATCAAGCAGGTCATCAACGTCGATGTCCAGACTATCCCCCAGCGCAATAAAGTAAGAAAAACCCATCTCGCGCTGCTGGGCCCAGTCGAGGATGGTATTGGAGACCGCCGCCGATTGCGAAATAAACGCCAGTTTGCCGCGATGAATAGGCACCGGCGAAAAGCTGGCGTTGAGGCCCTGCCACGGCGCAAGCAGGCCAAGGCTGTTAGGGCCGAGCAGACGCATCTGGTAGCGGGAGGCGCATTCAAGCAGCGCGGGATACTGTTCGGGGATGGAGGAGAGAATGATGCAGGTTTTGCACCCTTTTTGCCCCAGCGCTTCCAGCAGCTCAAGATTTCGGCGGGCGTTAGTACAAAGCACGGCGAGATCGGGCGTGAAGGGCAGACTGTCGACGTCAGGCCAGGCCAGTACGCCCTGAACCGCTTTCCACGCTGGCGTTACGGGGAGAACGGGGCCGCTAAATCCGCCCGCCAGCAGGTTGCGCATCATCAGATAACCGGCGCGCTGTGGTTTCATTGATGCGCCAATAACGGCGATCGACTTTGGCCGCAGCAATGCTTCCAGGCCTCGTTGGCTCATACCGGTCTCCTTTGATCCCCAGTGACCGAATGATTTTAAACGTTTTCTGTCAGTTGTGCTGTGATACTGCCCTTATGCTGAGTTTTTCCTGCCAGGTAGCGCGTTCTGAATACGCTGAAGTGCTCGCCAAGGGCCGTGGCTGCGTTTTTATCTCCCGCGAGATCCAGCAGCGCAATCGCGACTTCGGCAGTACAGTATTGGCCTTCTGCGTGAGCTTCCCGCAGGTGATAAGCGGAGATACGCGACAGATCGACGGAAATCATCGGCAGCGCGTCAAGCCAGGGGCTTTTACGGAACATTTTTCGCGCTTCGGGCCAGGTGCCGTCGAGCATAATAAACAGCGGTGGTTTACCCGGGGGCGGTGAATCAAGTACCTGACGCTCCGGGCCAGCATAAGAGGCAGGAAAAACCACCATCGGCTGATATTGCGCGTCGGCGACGAGATCGAGAAGCGCCTGCGGCGGTTCGGTTCGTGACCACTGAAAGGCCTCCGTATCCGGCAGTATATCGGCAATCAGGCGACCGGTATTGCTGGGCTTCATTGGCTCGGTATCGAACATCACCAGGCAAAAACGGCTGGCGGCGGCAGCCGGCTTGAGGGTGGCGCAAAGGCACTGCTTCAACGGCAGCAAGCAACGCTGGCAGCGGTGGATACGGTTGCCGCGAGCAAGAAAAGGCCGGGTAGCGCGCGCGAGGCGTTCGGCGCGAAGGCGAAGGACGGCGTTATCAGTCATGGGGATCGCTAAGAAAAAACGCCATTGTCGCAGAGGAGAAAACGGGGCACAAGCGGTGCCCCTTGAGGTTTACTGCTGGCCTGCTTCGTTTAGCCAGCTATCGAAAGGTGCTTTAGGTACGGCACCATTGAGCATGTCGATAACTTCGCCATTTTTAAACATCATAATGGTCGGGATGCTGCGAATGCGGAAGCGAGCGCTCAGTTCACGCTCCATCTCGGTATTCACTTTCACGAAACGCATTTCGCCGCTGCGTTCTTCAGCCACATCTTCAAAGATTGGCGCAAAGTTACGGCAGGGGCCACACCACGGCGCCCAGAAATCAACAACCACGGGCAGATCGTCCTTCAGCAGTTTATCCAGCGTTGCCCCGGTCGCGTTGATCACATCGCCATCAAAAAGATCGTGACCGCAGCGCCCGCATTTCGCGCCATCGGCGCTACGATCGTCGGGGATGCGGTTCAGAGCCTGACAACTGGCACAAACGGTATTCATAACTAACCTCTGGTTATGGGTTGCAGCGCGGCACGTGGCCGATTTGTTTCTGTAATGTTACATATTATCGATGCACTGCGAATAAAGGACAATGAGTTTTATTCAATGAATACGATAGACTCAGGCTTTTAAATGAAATAATGGCTAAGTGATGGCACATCGGGTAATCTGCGCGCTTCGCGCAGCGCAGGTGGAGAAAATGAATGAGCGACGACGAACTGAAAAATAAAAGCGGCAAGGTCAAAGTGATGTATGTCCGCAGTGATGATGATTCTGACCGACGTACCCATAACCCGCGTACCGGGAAGGGCGGGGGACGTCCAGGAAAGTCTCGTGTTGACGGTCGTAACCGCCCTGCGCGCGATGAAAAAGAGAGCCGCGGTGGCGATCGTAAACGTGACGATCGCAAGCGTGAAGGCTTTGGCGGCGAGGGCTCCTCTCCGTGGCGTACCGTATCCCGCGCGCCGGGCGATGAGGCGCCGGTAAAAGCGGATCACGGCGGGATCAGCGGAAAAAGCTTTATCGATCCTGAAGTGCTGCGCCGCCAGCGCGCGGAAGAAACCCGCGTTTATGGTGAAAACGCCTGCCAGGCGCTCTTCCAGAGCCGTCCGGACGCCATCGTTCGCGCCTGGTTTATCCAGAGCGTGACCCCGCGCTTCAAAGAAGCTCTGCGCTGGATGGCGGCGAATCGTAAAGCCTATCACGTGGTCGATGAAGCAGAGCTGGCGAAAGCGTCCGGCACTGAACACCACGGCGGGGTTTGCTTCCTGATTAAAAAGCGCCACGGCACTTCCGTTGAGCAGTGGGTGGCTAAAGCCGACGCTGAAGATTGTGTTCTGGCGCTGGAAGATGTCGGCAACCCGCACAACCTCGGCGCGATTATGCGCAGCTGCGCGCACTTTGGCGTCAAAGGCGTGATTGTGCAGGATGCCGGCGTTATGGAGTCCGGCGCCGCGATTCGTACTGCGGAAGGCGGCGCGGAGCACGTTGAGCCGATTACGGGCGACAGCTTCATCGATACGCTCGAGCGCTTCCGTAAAGCGGGCTACGCGATTGTTTCTACTTCCAGCCATAACGGGACTCCGCTGTTCAAAGCCGAGCTGCCGAAGAAAATGGTGCTGGTGTTAGGGCAGGAGAGTGACGGTCTTTCTGACGCCGCTATCTCCAGCGCCGATCTGAACATCGCGATTGAAGGCACCGGCAACGTTGAAAGCCTGAACGTGTCCGTAGCAACCGGCGTGCTGCTGGCTGAATGGTGGCGGCAGAACAAGGCGTAACACCTTGTCTCAGAGTCAAAATGCCAGCGTAATGCTGTAATGCCGATCAGTTAAGGATCGGTTGATCGATCCAGTGGCTGTGTAAGA
>NZ_JBEAFH010000015.1:0-9449 GCF_040061575.1 Klebsiella sp. CB_Kp196 | reverse complement strand
CGGTTTTCCCGGCGCCGCAGGCGCGCGGTCTTTCGAGGCGCGGCCAGACGGGGACCGATGCCCCCTTCGCCTGCTCTGTTCCCGAATCAGTCAACAAACATCGAGACCGGGATTTGAAATCGATTTGCCAGCGCCCGCATGTGATCAAAGGTCAGACTGCGTTCACCACTGAGGATCCGGCTGACGAGCGATTTATTACCTATCTCGTTTTCGAAATCGGACTGAGAAAGCCCGTATTGCTGCATAAGAACCCGCAGCAACGATACACCGTTTTTGCCTGCTTCGAAGCGCGTATTAAATTCTTCAAATTCCACCGCGTTATCTTCCCAGGCATCGATGCGGGCAGTCAGCATATCAACCAGCGGGCTGTCCGGATCATGTTCCAGAAGATATTCAACGAGTTTACGTGCCTCTTCGTAATCTTTGCGGGACGAACTGCCACCCAGCAGAGGGACAATACTCGCCAGGTCATTCACCGCTTTATTGGCATCGCTAATCATTCAAACCTGCTGAATTTTAAAGTTAACACCGCAGGCTCTGGCGTACCGAACCAGCGTCTGAATACTCATTCGCGAAGCGTTCTTCTCCATACGTGAGATAGTAGGCGCTTTGATGCCCATACGTTCTGCAACCTGTGCCGACGTCAAACCCGCTTCTTTTCTCCATGTTGCTAAGGTTTCCCGAAGTAGCTCCGAGGCTTCTTCTGCCTCGAATGCCGCGCTGTACTCATGATCGTTCATTGCTTCGGTATGAACCTGGCTAAGGGTTTTATATTTCATTCTGCATTTCCTCCAGTCTGCGAAGTGCCTGATCTATTTCTGCCGGGGGCGTTTTTGGCGATTTTTTGATAAAGATCCGAAGTAGAAAAATACGTTCACCACTCTGATATACCCAGATTCCGCGGGCGATATCTGCCCCCATTGTACGTATTTCGAAAAGGCCGTTTCCAAGCGGCTTGGTATCTGGCTCGCGTAGCTGGCGAGGGTTTGCTTCCAGCTTCATGAGTAGCCTGGCCATTTTTGCACGAATGGCAGCAGGCAGAGCCGTAAACTCTTTTTCAGCCTCATCATGAAAGATGACTGTGAACATGAATGTAATCTCTAGTCCGTATGTGCACACATTAGCTCAAAAGCTAACTTAGCTCAAGAGCTAAGTTAGCTGGCTTCTCACTACCCGACCTTTACAACTTCAATGCCTAGGATCAGAGCGATGAATTCTGCTTTGTTCTGAAGCAACCAGGTGCGTGCTTCGAGTGCCTGAGCTTTGCTGATATCGATATCAAACTGATTAAGCGCTGCAGCATCGGCGTGTCCAAGTGTAATACCGCGCCACTGCATCCCTGCAAAATAGGCGTTCCCTGCCCCCTGCTGGATTTTTCCTTTCACGTGTTCCATTGCCCAGACCTCATTTCACACCCAGACGGCGGAACATATCGGCGATGATATTCCGGCGCGTATATGAAGCACCTGCTGCTTTCAGATCGGCCAGCACGTTATAGGCGTAACTGGCATCCTTTCCATGAAAAGCGATCACCTTTTCCGCTTTTGGTTCAAAACAGGATGGGGAATTTTCCCGGAAGAAAGCCTCTGATGAGTGTTGATGGCCGTATACTTTCATTTTGCGTTACCTCTGGTCTTTAAGGGATGGCAGCGATACGCCGCCATCCGTGTTTATTTCTCAGCAGTCGTTTGCCGCCAGTTCACTCATCAGTACATCCCGTGCTTCCAGCGCGCGTTCCTCTTCGGCTAGCGTCAGCAGATAGCCGCGCTTTGCCGCAGCGCCCATTAACACCGGACGGTCTTTCAACGGCAGCGCATCCAGATAATCCAGCGCACCACCCAGCAGATGGGCCTGATACAGCTCGTAATGCATCCCGCAGCTCCGACCAGCCTTTTTCTCGATACGTTCAAGCACTACATCGGCGCGGATAACATCGAACGGGTTTCGGGAATGAATGTTGCGCACAAAACCGTCAGTCCGGAGGGTTGTGCTTTCTTTGGTGGAGGGTTTTTCGTTGACGTTTTGTGTGCTCATCCAGCTTTCTCCTTTGTCTGTTTTTCTGCCTTTTAAAACCATCACCCGTTGAGTTGCCGGGGCCGCGGTTTTGACTTTGTGCGGGGACCTGCTGAACCTGCCCCCTGGATATAACCTTCACCCGTTTGAGAGCCGTTCGCCGCGAGGGCGTAAACGAGCACGGCCCGGTGCAGATGTCCGGGGGTGAGCGGGAAATTTTTTTCGGTCTAATGAAGCGCAGCGGAATGGCCGGGAAAAATTTATTGCGAAAGGCTCTGCCGTCCCCTGGACAGCAAGACGGGTTGTGCTTGTCTCAGCCCCGGCGAATGGACTCAAACGGGTGATACGGGTACCAGGGGAAAGGAGCAGGCACCCGCCGCAACGACGAAGAGCGCGGGCGCGAAACGGCGTTGCCCCGCAGAGTGCCGGCAGTCCTTCGCCGGCACGGTGAAAGCGGCGCGGCCGGAACGGCCGCAGCAAGCGCTGCCGTTGACTTTGACCTCAGACATCAGACACTAGCCGTCAGGCCCGAAAGCGCGTAGCGGGTTCGGCGGAGCCCGGCAGGTGCGCAGCAGCTGCCCTGGCGGAGTGTGGCTCGACGACTGGACAGCGCAGCTGGCCAGGAGCCGAAGGGGTCCAGTGTTGTTATGCCTTTCTTATCGTTCCAGACGTTCGACGGTGGCCAGCAATTGCGGATAGGTCGCTGACTGACACTTTTCGTACAGTGATTTAGCTGCGGGTATCCCTTCCAGATAATCATCCGAGTCCCGAATTTCCTGAGCCAGATATTCAATAAAGGCGGGTTCCACAACGGAGCCACTCAGCACATTAAGCAGAACCTGTGTTTCGTCGTCATCGAGAGGAAGGGCACAGACCCGAACCAGATGCGCATAGCGATCAAAGATATTATTCAGCCTTTCAGTCACCCCTTCCCTGTGGGAGTTCAGATGTGCTCGCAGCTTAGGCGAAGGCGTGAAAGAGGGGTTGCGGGAGATTTCTTTTTTCATGGGTTATCCTCAGAATACTGGCCCGACATAATTAAGAATTTGCGCCGCTCCCTCACGAACTGTCGGTACCATTTACGGGCAACACTGGCCAGATCGTCCTCAGAAGCGCCACAGGAAAGCGTACTCCCCATGAACCCTCCACCACAGCAAATCTGAGCACCTGTGTTACCAGAGTGTCCCGGGGACTCCAGGTGGACATAACCGCCACTCTCGGGTGCGTAAAAACTGAAAATTTCGCCGGTTTTACGGGATTTTATCGTGAAGTTCATGCTGGCTCTCCTTTGGCTCACCCGCGACTGCGCTTCGCCTCACTGAGTTAAGTGGAAAAATTGCTGTTCATTACACAATCAACTGTATGACAGATGTCATACATAATCAACAAAAAAAAGCCTGCTAAAATAGCAGGCAAAAAACACTGGATCATTCAAGGAATGAACTGCGGTATCACCTGACAGACCGAGCGACTGATTTATCAGGAAAGTAGAAACCGCGCATTGCACATAAAAGGTATTACAGCACGTTTCCGGAAGGAAAACCCGCCCGGAGGGCGGGTTAAGTGCTATGCAACCTGATGTAGCGCCGGATTTCCCCGGGGAGCCTTTGGACAGCCTCACTGACTCGTGGACTTTTAACTCTGCCGTTGCTGTTTCCACCCCTCCGTAAAGAGGGCTACGCTACAGAGCGAACTTATCACCAGAACCCAAATGTTCACAATCAATCGCTCTTTTTTTCACACTGATGACAGGGTGTTACGGTGAATGAAGGGTGTTAATGTGACTTGCGATTCATTGAATCCGTGTTGTAGGTAGGTGAAAGCATTTTGCCCGCCTGCCGTGCGGTTTTTTTTTCCTGTAAGCAGGAAAAAGGGGCTACCGGCGAACCGGCACCCCCTTCATAAAGGCGCTTCAGGCATGTCAGACCAACGCAGCCCTGAAAAGGCGGGGTATTCCCCGCCTCCAGGTTGCTACTTACCGTTGGATTCGTAAGCCAGGCTTGCCGCGACCTCCCTGTTCCCGTCCTTTAGCCGGACTTCACATAAGCGGTTCCGGGTCAGGCATGTGAATATCAAGAGCGTTAAACAGACGATTAATACGCACCAGACCAGGGCGTTTCGCGGTAGTTTCATGGTTTACTCCTCCTTGCAAATTGCACGGTAAGAGGCCATACTGGTGTTGACTAGACATTCAGTGGGCCTCGTGGGTTAATGAAAATTAACTACGGGGCTTTCTGCTTTCTGCCACACAACACGGTAACAAACCACCTTCACGTCATGAGGCAAAAAGCCTCAAGCGCCACGTCGATTATACCGGGCCGGTGCTATTTCTTACCAGGTATATCCACGCTTTATGCTGCTTAGCGCTTTAAATATCTAATGTATACCCATCCCGCGATCAAGACGCCCGTGCCCAGCGCAAGATTAGGCAAAATAACATCGTTTGCACTTGCATATATGGTATTAGGATCATGTTGCCCCCAGAATGCCAGCTTGTACCCGATGCCCCAGACAAAGAATATAATCCCGGCAATCAGAACGCCGAATTTTATTACGCCGAGCAGGATTCCATCTAACCAGTCAGGCGGATCACGCCATGTGATGACCGCAGCTATTAGTGTGCAGATGATTTGGCCTGCATAATAACCAGGGGAACCATACCATTCCGGAGCAACATGCTTCACGATCAACCAGAACAGCACGTTCATTAAGATAACGAGCAACCAGTACCTCATAGTTCTGCTTTCCTTGTATTTGGCCATCTGAGTTGTCAGACAGCATTGTACTTATTCATCGGGCGGACTTGCCATTGAAATACTCCGGACGCGCAGCCAGTTCACGCTCGATTAACTCGTCGGCAAACAAAGGGGCAACACGATTAATACGTGCCTGCATGTTGCGCCTTCTCACCGCTGCTTTCCGTTCATCGCTCCAGCGTTGGATCTGTTTCTGGCCGAGAAAATCCACGCATACAGCGTAACCTGAGCCAGCCACCCAGCGTGACATCACCTCTTCAGGTGCCGCCTGCCCTGCCTCCACGACAACGGAAATCAGTTCCTGTGGACCCGGGCAGGGCCTGTGCGGCAGTTTCCAGCGCAGAGAATAGCGCCACTTCATACACCACTCCGATCAGCCAGCTTATTTGGCACCTGCCAGCGTTCAGCAACACGAATATGCTCAGGTGTTTCCCGGACAATAAACGGAATTTCGTACATCACTGCATACAGCGGCTCACCGCTGATGCGAAGCCAGTCAAGTTCCTTCAGCGATTCGAATCGCGACTGCCAGCGCCAGAACGGTGCTGCAAGCTCTGCCGCGTCAAACTCGTCGCTCCACCGGGTGTACCAGGTGCAGACGGTTTCCGGTGACTGAAAATTCAGTTCTGTGACAGCCTGTCCCAGCAGGTTCTGACGCAGTAACCAGGACTGCTCGACCTGACGGGCTTCACGGCGCATTTTTCGGGTGAAGGCAAAGTCCTGACGTTTTAGCCTTCGTACTGTTCGGGTATGAAGGACTTCCGGAAAAAGTTCAGCCTGCACATCCATTGTCAGCGGCAGCGGACAGTATTCCCCGTGGCTGGAGATAAGCATATCCAGCGCCTCTTCCACCTGTTTCAGGCTGGAAAGGCGGTCTTTTGGATCACGGTGAAGGCCAGGAATACGGCGGGCAACGTCACTGTTAATCCGGCTACAGCCTGTCAGCAGGCGCAGGAATGTCCGGACGTGTGGCATCGATGGCAGACGTGCGCCGCGCTGGCGAGCCTCTTCCACCGTCATGATGGCCTGCAGCGCTGCCTGACGGGCTGGTTTCAGGGATACAAGAGCACTGGATGACGGGATCATTGTGCGCCCTCCTGTGACAGCGTGCTGATGATGCTGGCAAACGAGTAGCCACCGGCGTCAAGACACTCGATGAGATCCAGAGTATGGGTGATGAGTTCAGGGTTGAATGCATCCATCACGCGAACGACAGAGAACGGCTGACCGTCACGGGTAACAAAGACCACTATCCAGCGAGGATTCAGCTCCCCCGGACTGCATACCGCCACATCAAAGTGACCATGAGGGGGGGTAAAACGGATCTGGACAGGAAAGAAGCCGCCAAATTCGCACCGGTATTCGGCATTCACGGACCAGCCGGACGGTGAGGTCAGATCGCGCATGACAGCGTGACTCAGCTCCCGGCGAAAGTCTTCACCGGCGGCGCGGTAGTCTTCCAGCTCATCAGAAGACATGGTTTTCAGGACATCCAGAGTCAGTACCGTTTTCATTTTCAGTCTCCTTATCGCCGCCCCGCAGGGCGGCGTCTCCGTTATCAGGCGGCGCAGGCCGGGTTGTTATGGTCGGTGACGTCGCCGGCATCAGCGTCGGTATCGCTCTGACTTGTTGCCAGACTGAGTTCAGACTTTGCGGCAAGCTGTTTCTGGTTGTCAGCACTGGTCATCCATTCCGGAACCCAACGGATTTTTGAGAGGAAGTGCTCTGCATGTTCAGCGGCATCCTTTTTCTTCATCTTCGCGGCGTCCTGTGCTGCGCCAGCCAGTCCGGTCTGAGAGAGTGCCTGTACAATGTGTGGCAGCTTCATGTGCGAGAAAAGGTTATCAGCCGTCGGTTTCCACCAGTCACGAAGGTCAAACTGAA
Source organism: Klebsiella sp. CB_Kp196 (assembly GCF_040061575.1). Taxonomy (NCBI): domain Bacteria; kingdom Pseudomonadati; phylum Pseudomonadota; class Gammaproteobacteria; order Enterobacterales; family Enterobacteriaceae; genus Klebsiella; species Klebsiella sp. CB_Kp196. The sequence goes on along the minus strand of NZ_JBEAFH010000015.1, from coordinate 2,796 downwards.
TGGCGTTTTCCACCCCATCCAGCGAACTCTGGTGTTTACGACCAAATTCATCCTTGCCCTGTACACCATCTATGGAACAGGCGGTGCAGAAAGCCATCAGTGCCATCAGGGTTGCGCCATCGAGCGTAAAGAAGGTGGTCATATCCTTTCGCCAGTTTTCCGGCAGCAGGGCTTCAAGACGTTCTTTTTCTGACTGGATGGCCTGAAACGCAACGCTGTTTTCACCGTCAGGTGCTTCACGGGTCAGCGCGTAATGCGACACACTCACGCTAATGCAGAACGGCTCTTTGACGGACGTTGTGGTATGGAAAACCGAGTTACACATTTTCCAGACCATCAGCGCGACGGCTTTCTGCGGCTGCTGCAACAGGGCCGCCTGAACCGCCAGTGTGCGTTCAGAAGAAAGGCGGGTCAGCAACGGGACACTGACGGCGTCCAGCGGATCGACTTTTTCAGGGGCCTGATCGGTGGATGCATCCTTCTCCTCCATTTTTTCATCGGCGCACAGCACCACACCGCGCTGTACTTTCACCTCCTGGCCAGTCCAGGAAACCACCACTCCGGCAGATTGCTTCATTTCATCCGTCCATGCCCGGTGTTTTGCCCGGTGCGCGATGGTCTGCTGTTCTTCCCAGACAGCTTCCAGAGCCCCGGCCAAGACGTCATCATTCACGCCGGGGTTCTCGTCTTCATACTTAGCTTCCAGAGCTTCCAGTTCCGCAAGACGTTCTGATTCGGCTTCGGTATATTCCACAGGTGGGACAGCATGCAGGCGCCAGATTTTAGTGTCCTTCCCGTAGTGTGAAATCGGGTCAAGACGACCATCACACCATGACCAGCCTTCCGCTTCGCGGAGGTGCTCCGCGATGTTCTGCAGTTTTTCCAGCAGGGCGGTATCGAGCGATGCACTTTTGACATAGCCGCCGTTTTCGCTGCTGAAGAGATCAACCCGGATTTCATCCGGACTGAATGCGGCCTCTCCCACAAAGCGGAATTTGTCGCCGTTTGTGGAAACCTCTTCTGAGGTAATGAGGCTACGGATCGAGGAAACTGATACTTCATTATTCCAGGACCGTTTGCGGGCGGATTCCAGCACTTCCACCTGGCGTTTCTGATCGCTTTCGAGCGCCAGTGCCTGGCAGTGTTCGGTGGTGATTTCATCCTTCGCCAGCGCCGCCAGAATTTCGGGAGCCAGTTCGGTCAGTTTCAACATGCGCTGAACATGACGCGTACCGAACCCCAGCAAATCGCCAATCTGCGCGGGGGTTTTCCCCTGCTCTGCCAGTGTGCGGAACCCGGCGATCTGTTCAGACGGATGCATTGCCATCTGCTGTTCGTTTTCTGCCATTGATGCCGCAACAGCCAGTTCATCAGGTACCTTTTTCACCATCACCTGATATCCGGCATCGATACGGTTTTCACTCTGCAGGAGCTGCAGCGCTTTCAGGCGACGACCACCGGCAGCCACACCACAGCGACCATCCGGGAGGTTATGCACGACCAGATTCTGCAACAGGCCAATGGCTTCAATGGAATCTGCCATTGAACAGACTTTCTCCGCCGGATAGGGAATGGTCCTGACGTTCAGGGGAGACTTCACCAGTGCCGTCACCGGGACATACTCGACCTGTGCGGCATCGAGAGCCACTTTAAGCGCCTCAGCTTCGGCAGACTTAAGCGTTTTTTTGCTGGTTTTCGGTGCAGTTTTTACCTTAGACTCTGTTGCAGACATAATTGATACCTCTTAGCTATTGATGAATGTCTGCCGGACAGCCCACCTGTCCGGCCTTCTTCTTACTGCTTACTTCGTTTTGCGTACTCCGTAGTCCCGGATGTAGCGGTTCATCATGTCCTCGCCGCCCGGTTCAAAATTCCAGACGCGCCAGATCATGCTGCCGTCATCCTGATGACGGACGACAAGGCGAAAATGGGTCCCCTGATCATCTTCAATCGCCACATTCTGATACTGCGCTGCGACAACCTGAGCCTGCTCGCGGGTAAACGTGCCATCCGGCAGGGATTCAAGCGGGGACAAAACGTTATGGTCCATGTGTTTCTCCTTTTCTGCCCCGCCTGAACGGGGCGTCTTCATCGTGGTTTAAAAGGGCGCGTCATCATCCATTGGTGGGAAATCATCCGGGAGAGGCTGAGGCGGTTGCTGAGACGGGGCGGCATCCTGACGGCCTTTCTTACCGCCCTTCGCTTTCGGGGATTTGGCTGCGGCCTGAGCAGGTTGTGCCGGGGTGGCAGGATTCTGCGGCTGCGCGGCGCTCTCAGGCACTCCGGATTCACGGCGGCCGCCGAGCATCTGCATGGTGCCGTTCTGCCCGACCAGCACCTCGGTGACGTAGCGCGTGACTCCGGCATCGTCCTGCCAGTTGCGGGTGCGCAGCTGGCCCTCGATGTAGACCTGTGCGCCTTTACGCAGGTATTCGCCCGCCACTTCCGCGAGCTTGCCGAACATGACAACACGGTGCCACTCGGTGTTTTCGCGCATCTCTCCCGTCTGCTTGTCACGCCATGTTTCAGACGTGGCCAGCGTCAGATTGGCCACTGCGCCCCCGTTGGGCATGTAACGCACTTCCGGGTCCTGTCCCAGATGTCCAACCAGAATGACTTTGTTAACGCCACGTGCTGCCATGATGAATCTCCTTAATCCGTTGTTTTGCCTTTTAAAACCATCACCCGTTGAGTTGCCGGGGCCGAGGTTTTGACTTTGTACGGGGACCTGCTGAACCTGCCCCCTGGATATAACCTTCACCCGTTTGAGAGCCGTTCGCCGCAAGGGCGTAAACG
>NZ_JBEAFH010000014.1:0-10641 GCF_040061575.1 Klebsiella sp. CB_Kp196 | reverse complement strand
AGATTGAGCTGCGTTACGAAAAAATCACCTGGACCTACAAGGACGGCAACATCATTCATTCCGACAGCTGGAACGAACGCGCCACCGCCTGATGACTCGCCATATTTCACGCTGTAGCGCCGTTGGCTGCGTTCGCTTGCCGTCTTGCTACAGCGCGAACTATTTAGAGTCATCCCCTGATGGGCAGTTTCCGCTGCCCGTTTTTTGCTGAGCGCCTGAACTGACGGGCGCTCAGCAAAAAAACAATCTGCCTGCCTGACCTGATGCGCTTTGGGTTCCTGAATAACAGGGAACAGCGACGGGCGGTAGCGTGTCCGGAACTGATAAAGAGAAAAGCTCATGGAAAATCCCGCCATTTTGTTACGCCGTCTTAATCCTTACTGCGCCCGTGCGATGGAAGGCGCTGCCACCCTGTGCCAGACCCGGGCGCACGCGGAAATCCTGCCCGAGCACTGGCTGCTGAAACTGCTGGAGCAGGGCGAGGGCGACCTGACGGTACTGGCGCGGCGCTACGAATGGGATATGGACGCGATATGGCAGGATTTGCTGACCTTTATGGATAAGCTCCCCCGTTCGGTGCGCGGCCGCCCGCAGCTTTCAGACGCTATTCAGACTCTGATGCAGGAGGCATGGCTGAGCGCTTCGCTGGCCGGGGAGGAGCATATCCGTAGTATCCACCTGCTGATGGCGCTGGTGGATAAACAGAGTCTGGTGCGCTGCGACGGCCTGTGGCCGCTGCTGACCCTGGCGCAGAGCCAGCTGGCTCGCCTGCGTCCGCTGCTGGACGCGCAGTCCGAAGAGCGCCCGGAGGTGCAGCAGGAAGCAGAGCTGGCGCAGGGCGACGAGGTGGCGTTTGTCGGCCGTCCGGTTAATGCGGGCGTAAAAGAAGGGGATCTGAATCCGGCTCTGCAGAATGCGCTGGATAAGTTCACCCTCGACGTGACCGCCCGCGCCCGGGACGGCAAAATCGACCCGGTGTTCGGCCGTGATAATGAAATCCGCCAAATGGTGGACATTCTTTCCCGACGCCGCAAGAACAACCCGATACTGGTGGGCGAGCCGGGCGTCGGCAAGACCGCGCTGGTGGAAGGTCTGGCGATCAGAATCGCCGAAGGCAACGTCCCGGATGCGCTGAAACCGGTAAGCGTGCGCACCCTTGACCTCGGCCTGCTGCAGGCCGGAGCGGGGGTGAAGGGAGAATTCGAGCAGCGGCTGAAAAACATTATCGACGCGGTGCAGCAGTCGCCGCTGCCTGTGCTTCTGTTTATTGATGAGGCCCACACCCTTATCGGCGCGGGTAACCAGGCGGGCGGCGCCGATGCGGCTAACCTGCTGAAACCGGCCCTTGCCCGGGGCGAACTCAGAACCATCGCCGCCACAACCTGGAGCGAGTACAAACAGTATTTTGAGCGCGATGCGGCGCTGGAGCGGCGCTTCCAGATGATCAAAGTCGATGAGCCGGACGACGACACCGCCTGCCTGATGCTCAGGGGGCTGAAGTCCCGCTACGCGGAGCATCACGGGGTGCACATCACCGATGAGGCGGTGCGCGCCGCCGTCACCCTCTCCAGACGCTATCTGACCGGACGCCAGCTGCCGGACAAGGCGGTGGATTTACTCGACACCGCCTCCGCCCGCATCCGCATGAGCCTGGATACGGTGCCGGCGCCGCTGACTCGACTGAAGGCGCAGCTCACCGGCCTGGCGATGGAAAAGCAGGCGCTGCTGGAAGATATCGCGGCGGGCAACCACACCCACGGCGAACGCCTGGCGGCCATCGAACAGGACGAAGTCCGTATTATCCTGCAGCTCGACGAGCTGGAAACGCAGTATGGCCAGGAGCTGAAGCTCACGGAAAACCTGCTCGCCTGCCGCGCCGATCTCTCCCGCCACGCGGAAATCGCGGACCTGCAAAACCAGCTTAGTGCCGTGCAGCAGGGGAACCCGCTGCTGGGGCTGGACGTGGACGCGCGCACCGTTGCCACGGTCATCGCCGACTGGACAGGCGTGCCGCTCTCGTCTCTGATGAAGGATGAGCAGACGGAGCTGCTGAGCCTGGAACAGCAGCTCGGTAGACGCGTGGTGGGCCAGGACGCGGCGCTGAACGCCATCGCGCAGCGTCTCCGTGCCAGCAAAACCGGGCTGACGTCGGAGAACGGCCCGCAGGGCGTGTTCCTGCTGACCGGGCCGAGCGGCACCGGCAAGACTGAAACCGCGCTTGCCCTTGCTGACGCGCTGTTCGGCGGTGAGAAATCCTTAATCACTATCAACCTCTCCGAATACCAGGAGCCGCACACCGTCAGCCAGCTCAAGGGCTCCCCGCCGGGGTACGTCGGCTACGGCCAGGGCGGTATCCTCACCGAAGCGGTCAGAAAGCGTCCGTACAGCGTGGTGCTGCTGGACGAAGTGGAGAAGGCCCATCGGGACGTGATGAACCTGTTCTACCAGGTGTTTGACCGGGGTTTTATGCGCGACGGCGAGGGGCGGGAGATCGACTTTCGCAACACGGTTATTCTGATGACCTCCAACCTCGGCAGCGACCACATCATGCAGATGCTGGACGAACGGCCGGAGGCCACGGAATCTGACCTGCATGAACTGCTGCGTCCGCTGCTGCGCGACCACTTCCAGCCCGCGCTGCTGGCGCGCTTCCAGACGGTGATCTACCGCCCGCTCACGCGGGACGCGATGCGCACGATTGTCGGTATGAAGCTCAGCCAGGTGAGCAAACGCCTCAGTCGCCACTACGGCATGACCACTACCATCAGCGACAGCCTGTACGACGCTCTGACGGATGCCTGCCTGCTGCCGGATACCGGGGCGCGCAACGTGGACAGCCTGCTCAATCAGCAGATACTGCCGGCGCTGAGCCTGCAGCTGTTAAGCCATCAGGCGGCGGGGCAGAAGGCGCAGCACCTGATGCTGGGTCGTGATGAAGAGGGGGGGATTGTGATGGAGTTTGGCGCAGGGGCGGGCGTATGAGCGAGATAAAATCCCTGCTGTTCAGCCACAGCCACCATCTGTTAACGGTGCGCGGCTGCAGCGCCCTTCTGGACGTGCTGAGCTTTGAAGGTGAGGAGGCCCTGAGCGAACCGTTCAGATACGTGATTGAGTTCACCAGCGCCGACAAAACCATCACGCCGCAGCAGATGCTGATGCAGGACGCGACCTTCACCCTGCAGGCGCCGGCGGACCAGGGTTTCGGGATTAACATTCAGCAGCCGGTGCGCACGATTCAGGGCGTGGTGACGGCGTTTGAGCGCCTTTCCGCATCCCGCGACGAAACGCACTATTCCCTGACCCTGCAGCCTCGTCTGGCGCTGCTCTCCCGGAGCCACCAGAACCGGATTTACCAGGGTATGTCGGTGCCGGATATCGTGGAGCATATCCTGCGTACCCGCCACGCCATGCGCGGGGAGGACTTTGTCTTCACCCTGGCACAGGCGTATCCGCGTCGCGAGCAGGTGATGCAGTACGGCGAGGACGACCTGCGCTTTATCACCCGCCTGCTGGGCGAGGTCGGTATCTGGTTCCGCTTCACCGCCGACACCCGGCTGAACATTGACGTGGTGGAGTTTTACGATGACCAGCGGCACTACGAGCAGGGGCTGGTTCTGCCGTCGGTGCCGCCCTCCGGCCAGCACGACAGCGGTACCGAGTCGGTGTGGGCGCTGAAAAGCCAGCATAACGTGGTGCAGCAGTCGGTGTTCACCCGGGACTATAACTACCGCAACGCGCCGGAGGAGATGAGCCAGAGCGCGGACGTGACGTCCGGCGACGTCACCACCTACGGTGAGGCGTATCACTGGGCGGATAACTACCTGGCGCCGGGCAGCGACGGCCAGCGCAACCCGGAGCCGGAGAGCGGGGCGTTTTATGCCCGTCTGCGCCACGAGCGCTACCTGAACGACCAGACCCGGCTGAGCGGCAGAACCAGCAGCGCGGCGCTGGCGCCGGGCCGGGAGCTGAAGGTCACCGGAGGCGCTGAGGTGACGGAGGTTTTCCGCCAGGGCGTGGTGATTACCGGCATCCACAGCCGCGCCCGTCGCGACCGCAGCTATGAGGTGGCGTTTACGGCCATCCCGTTCTCGGAAAATTACGGCTTCCGTCCGCAACCGGGCGACAGGCCGGTCATGGCCGGCACGCTGCCGGCGCGGGTGACCAGCACGAAAACCAACGATATCTACGGCCATATCGACCGCGACGGCCGTTATAAGGTCAACCTGCTGTTCGACCGCGACCACTGGTCGCCGGGGGAAGAGAGTCTGTGGGTACGTCAGGCGCGCCCCTATGCCGGGGACACATACGGCCTGCACCTGCCGCTGCTGGCGGGGACGGAAGTGGCCATCGCTTTTGAGCAGGGAGACCCGGACCGTCCGTATATTGCCGGTGTCCTGCACGACTCGGCGCACCCGGACCCTGTCACCATCCGGAACTATAAGCGCAACGTCCTGCGGACCCCGGCGAACAACAAAATCCGCCTCGACGACGCGCGTGGCAAAGAGCACATCAAGGTCAGCACGGAGTACGGCGGCAAGAGTCAGCTGAACCTGGGGCATCTGGTGGACAGCGAAAAACAGCCACGCGGCGAGGGGTTTGAGCTGCGGACGGACAGCTACGGAGCGATACGGGCCGGGAAAGGGATCATGCTCACCACCGAATCGCAGCCGCGTGTGCAGGGCAAACAACTGGATATGGCTGCGGCGATCGCGGAACTGGAAAAGGCGCTGTCGCTGGCGAAAACATTACAACAATGTGCCGCCACTGCTGGAGTCAGTAAGGTGGACACTGGGCAACAGCAACAACTCAGTCAGGTACTGAAACAGCTAAAAGGGGCGGGGCTTCTGACGTATGCCGGAGAGGGGCAAGCACATATTACGCCTGCCAGCCTGCAATTTTCCGCAGGCCAGGATTTAGTTGCGACGGCAGGTAACGATGCCAGCATCAACGTGGTGAAAAAATTCTCACTGGCTGTTGGCGAAAAGCTGGCCTTGTTTGCCCGAAAACTTGGCATCCAGATAATTGCCGGTGCGGGAGATATTACAACTCAGGCACAGCGCGGTGCCATGCATATGCTTTCACAGCAGGATTTCACATTGACCAGCACCGACAGCAAGCTAAATATCAGCGCCAAACAGGGCATACAACTGGCCTGCGGAGGTGGAGGCATCCGCATTAACGCGGACGGATCGGTTGAAGTATTCTCACCCACAGGCGTTGATATTAAAGCGCCAAACTTTGCCTATAAAGGCCCTGAAAGTGTGCAGATACAGATGCCAAATTTTGATAAAGGGGCGTTTAAACATCGGTATCGGCTTCATGCTTCCGATGATCCCGAGCAAATTCTGACCAGACAAAAATTTCGCGTCAAAAGCGCGGCGGGCGACATCATCGAAGGTGAGACAGACAGCGAAGGGTGTTCCCCCCTGCTTGATGCGACCGATCTTGATATCTGGACACTGGAGTTATGCTCATGACGGATAAAAAAAACAGTCCGTATGCTCCGCGCATAGCTTCCAGAAACGATGTGTCGGTGCATAAAGATCTTGGGAAAGCGGCCCAGACCTGCAATGTGGCGGTTCCCCGCCCCATGCCCTGTATCGTCATACTGGTGCATGGTGTGAATGATGTGGGTGAAGCGTATCAGAACCAGGAAAATGGCATTATTGCGGGTCTGAGTAAGCGCCTTAACCGTACTGACCTCTACGCGCATGAATGGAAGGATTTCATGATGATGCACAACGAAGAGGCACAGAAAAAAATCGCCGCGCCGGGTCGTTCGCCGGTTATTCCGTTTTACTGGGGCTACAAGCCGGTGACGTATGACGACTGGGTTGCGGACCAGCAGAATTACCGGAAAGAAGTGGATGTCCAGAAACTGGGGGACAAAGCCCATATTCCCTATGATGCTTATCAACAAAATGATAAAGAGAAAATGAAGGCCGTTGGTAATGATGGCGAGAATAAGCTGAAGTTTCAGAACGACAACTGGAACAATGCGCTGGATATGAATTATGCCAAAGGTGGTGGAACCTTTGCTAATGCCACCACCAACATCCCCGATATGCTGGGGCCGGGGGCGGGGGGGACGGCTGTTGCCGCCGCGGGGTTTAGCACACTCTATCTGAACGGTGGTGACTATACGCACCCGATTTTTCCCAATCCGCACCGTATTTATCAGTTTTTTGCCGCCCAGCGGCTGGCGGATTTGATTATTCAGATCCGAAGTGAAGATGTAACGAAGAATGATGTGATAAATATAGTGGCCCACAGCCAGGGGACCATCATCACCATGCTGGCAAATATGCTGGTCAAACAGGCGGGATACAATCCGGCCAACTGCGTGATTCTGAACCATTCGCCGTATTCGCTGGAAAGCCGGCTGATGGAAAATGCCCAGTCGGGCCATCACCAGACCAGCGCGGCGCGGCAGCAGACGTTCAAAAACTTTTGCGCCGTGATGGCGGAACAGTACAAAGGCGGCGAGCTTTCCGGTGATGACATTGAGGCGCTGGAGGGGAGTTGCACGCTGCGCAGGCCGGAAGAGAATCCGCTGCGTAAGGACAAGAGGTATCGGCGTAACAACAACGGCAAGGTGTATAACTATTTTTGTCCGAACGACGGAACGGTGTCGCTGAGGAATATTCAGGGTTTTGGCTGGCGGGGAATTCCGCAGAATATTGCCGGAAATATCCCTAATTTATACCAGAGGGTGTTTTATCAGCACGGCAGAGTGGGTGATCCACCAGATAGCAAACCATTTAAGATGCCTTCTCCGGGTAAGGGCGACTTTACCTACGGCGTTACCACGAATGCCAGTTATACCGCGAACGATGTGATGATTAACGGTGAAGAGCTGCCGGAGCCTTTCATTTTTAAGTTACAGGGGGAAGATAATCACCCGGATGACGACCAGGAAACCTGTGACATACCGTATAAGACGGATATTAACCCTGACAGCCCGGATGCGTATATCTCCTACTCGGCGAAAGCGTATGCCATCAGCAGAACGGAAACGGTGGTGTTTCCTCTGGGTAAATATGATTACCCGGAGATGAAGCCCGGACACTCGTTAACGCCGGATGAAATAAAGCAACTCAGCCGTGAGAAAGGTTATACGGTTGTGCAGGGTAAGGTGGCAGGGCTGGGTGATATCAGAAACCTGATGCTGGTCCGGGTGCGTTCACGCGAAGATCTTGAAAAGGAGTGGCAAAGATCAGATCCGGTGGGTTACAGCCAGCACTCCTCTATCGTGATGAGTGATTTTGCGCCTGCTCAGGCGATGGCGTTTGACCTGGCGATAGGGCAGTGTAAGGCGTTTAATTATAAAGCGGGAGCCTTCTGGGAAGCCCTACTGCGCCGTGCTGACTGGCGGGATGTGCATAATGGAAACCCGCAGGCGAGAGAGTATTACCGGACCGGGAGACTGGATACTGCTCTCACAAAGGATTTTATGAATAAACCTGATGAAGTTGTTCCTTCGTTAAAAGAGTGTGGGGTGGTGAATAAATATATGAATGCCACAACGATAATTCCTTCTCAGGGGTATCTGGCAAAAGACTATAAAGAAATACCAAATACGCAATGGGACAGGCCGGACACGCTGACGGACCGTGAGCTGGGTATAACGAAAGGGAACTGATATGAATTTCACTCAGATGACAGGCAGTGTGTTAGCGGCAATGCTGGTGGTCAGCGGATGCGGTGCCAAAGAACCACCTATGCAGGTGGTTTACCGCTTTGACGACCATCGTTATCTGGAACTCAAAGGCTGGAACTGTGAGGGAGAACTCTGGTACACGGATACGCAAAGAGGTATTCATTCACAGCTATATTTCCAGTTTTTTCGGATATTCACCAAAAAATTTGTGCACCCTTCGGAACGCTATCTTGCTATCCCAAATTGGGACCCAGGGGCTTTCAGAGTATCTAAGGATTACGGAAAAACCTGGACCACGGCGACATATTCTCCCGGAGAAAACGAACCGAATGGTGACTCATCACCGCCGAGAGACGACATTCTTTCCTTCACAGTTGTGAATGACCAGGGCTTTTTGCAAACGAAGCACCGGTTATATATGTCATCAAAGCCGTTTGACGATCCGCGCATTCTTCCCGGTGGTCCGGGGATTACCTACACTCTTGATGACGGAACGGTACAGAGAATTGATCCGCAATATCCAGGCTGGGCCTGGGGAGTGGTGTATTTCACCAAAGAAGGATTAGATGGCAAGGTTGTGCGTCATGAAGCTAACTATCAGGATCTTCCCGACGAAGTACCGGAAGTGAAAAATTACCAGGGCTGGGATCATATGCGGTGCGATATGGATGTGGGGAAATAAGGAACCGATATATAATGAGAGGTGTTATTCGTCTTAACGATCCGCTGGTGTGTGGCGGTCATGTATCTACCGCTTCCGGTGTCGAGTTTATGGGTATTAAGGTTGCATTAAAAGGCGATCTGGTTATCTGCCCCGAACATAAAGGGACATTTATCATTGCTGAATGCCATCCATCCTGGACAATGCTTGGGCGTGGTGTGGTGGTTGACGGTTGTAAGGCTGAGTGCGGTTGTACAATAAAAACAACGTTACCAAATGCGGGGGGCGTCTGATGCAATGGTGGTTGTATGAAAAACAGAAAGAGGCGGAAAACCCTGGTATTTCATTATGGCTCCTCATTTTCACTTATGTAGTCGTCATTACATTTTGTTTATTCATTCGTGCAACAACATGGCCGAATAATAAGCATATTGACGCTCTTTTTTTTCTTCCGGCGTTGGCGCTCCCTTTTTTAATTATTACTGCACTGATGTGCTTTGTTAATATTTTTAAAAGCGCACTTGTTCATTATGCTGAAATGCGTAAGTTTATCGCGTTATCACAGGAATACCATTTAAAACAATATGCCCGGAAAAATGTAATTATTGCCGGATGGTCTGTGATCACTCCACTGGAACAACCTGCATTGAATCTGTTGAAGCTGGAAGGTGAATTCCCGCTGGCCCCGAAAAATCCGTTAAAAATCAGGCAGGAACAGGGGTTTGATTATACTCGTATCGAACAGATATTTGGTGAATTAATTGGGCCATTGGCAACCAAACTAAAAAATCATAACTATCGTGGTTTTAAGACGACGTTATGGGTACGGGGAGGGGATGAGTATTGTTGTGATGAATTACAGCGAATGTTAGGGCGATTTGACATTAATCACAACAGTGACTGCCAGATAGAATATCTGTCAGAATGTCCTGATTATTCCCTTATAAATACATGGATTAAACAGTCGGAGACCTCCCGGGTAAATCGCCTGATATTTATCATCGATATATATGGTGATGATAGCGATTCAAAAAGTATGGAAAGTGCGTGTGCACTTTTACTCACAAACCGTTATGTCAAAATCGAAAGTGAAAAACCAGTTTACCTCTATCAGCCTATGGCGGGAGTAAATGATATTGAGGCTAAAGTCCCTGTGTATCTGCAAACAGCACCGGTAGTTTCACCAAAAACGCTCTGGTACACAGGGTTGTCCCGGGCTGAGAAATATCCGCTGTTGAAAGCGCTTGATGAGCAGAAACAGGCTCCTGAACGACTGGATATTGAGGCATCACTGGGTGAAAGAAGCGCCGGATACCGGTGGCTTGCACTCGCACTGGCTGCTGACGCGGTAAAATATGCGCAGGGTGGGCAACTTGTTGCTGTGTCAGAAAATAATCAGTTTAGCATCGCGGCATTGTCGTCCAGACAACCTCCTGAACTAGATGATTTTAAAGGATTTGAACACACCCAACCTTGGCTTTTTGGAGGAATGTCCGGAATCCTTCTGATGCTTTCTTTTTGGGTGTACCAGTTTAGTTTTTTTGATTCGAAGAACCCATTTTCCTTATGGGGATTTATTGCCGGTAGTTTTACCCCACTCATTGTGGGGGGCGTTATTGGCATATTGGCAACCTGGTATAGCAGTAAAAATGCCTGTGCAGATATGGGCTGGTAATTATGAGCGGCATTCAGGATATCCTGCATACCCGCCACGCTATGCGCTGAGAGGACTTTGACCCTGCACAGGCGTATCCGCGTCGCGAGCAACTGATGCAGTACGGCGAGGAGGACCTGCGCTTTATCACTCGCCTGCTGGCTGAGGTCAGTATCTGGTTCCGCTTCGCCGCCGACACCTGGCTGAACATTGACGTGGTGAAGTTTTGCGATGACCAGCGGTACGGCGCTGGCACCGGGCCAGGATCATCACTTGGAGTACGTATGGAAATTGTTGGCCTTACGCTGGGGTGAGTAATGGCAGCCGTGCTTCTGGTTGCAGCATTTTATATTTCCTGGAAACAGACCAATGAGCTGCAGCAATGGCTGGAAAAAACGATGTGGGGAGTAACACCTGAGGGGCTTCCTCCTGAACCACATCAGACGCTTCAGATTGAAATGCAGAGTCTGAAAGACATTATGCAGGCAGGATAAAAAATGGATTATGATGGGTTAATGATTAAATACAAGTACCGGGCCTCACCTGTACTGACTGAAGATGAACGGGCTAATCAATTACATCAGAATGAAAAAATAGACCTGGGTGACAAGAAAGTCATGGATGATGCGGCGGTGATTCATCTCAGCTCGGGTTATATGGAGGTGG
>NZ_JBEAFH010000013.1:0-13777 GCF_040061575.1 Klebsiella sp. CB_Kp196 | reverse complement strand
AGTGTGGGGTCTCCCCATGTGAGAGTAGGGAACTGCCAGGCATCAAACAAGTGAAAAGCCCATCCTGACGGATGGGCTTTTTGCGTTTTTGTCGTCTGAACCGACCGGACAGCGGTTACCCTTATCCGGTCTTACTTCATTACTCATGTACCAAATTCAATAACGGATAGGGTTTTCCAAGATCGTCCGTCTCAGAACGGCCTGTCACCTTAAAGCCCATCTTCTTATAAAATCCGACCGCTTGTTCATTCTGCTCATTAACGTTGGTCGTCAGTTTGGGCGCTAACGTCAGCGCGTGTTCAATCAACAGCTTACCGACGCCGCAGCCGCGGACCGTAGGGTCAACGAATAGCGCATCCATATGTTCCCCCGTAAGTAGCATAAAGGCGACCGGCTCGTCTTTCTCCGTCACCGCGACCCACAGCGGCGCTTCGGGTAAAAACGCGCTCACCAGATCTTCCAGTTCCGCTCTATACTCTTTTGATAAAAAATCGTGCGTTGCATCGACCGACCGACGCCAGATCGCAATCAGTTTTTTCCCTTCATCATGCCGTGAACGGCGGATACTAATAACCATATTTGCTCCTTTTATTTGTTCTTATATTCTAACTCAAATGTCTCCGTGAAATTTTCTCACCCTGCACTTGCAGGCTCGACATTCACCTTATTCCTGGGTATCTTCAGCTGTCTGGATGTCTAAACGTTTATACGTATGCTATGAGGTAATAAAGTTATGCCAATTCGGGTGCAGGACGAGCTACCGGCCGTCAATTTCTTGCGTAATGAAAACGTCTTTGTGATGACGACAACTCGCGCGACGACTCAGGAAATCCGCCCGCTGAAGGTGCTCATCCTTAATCTGATGCCGAAGAAAATTGAGACTGAGAATCAGTTTTTGCGACTGCTTTCCAACTCTCCTCTGCAGCTTGATATCCAGCTGCTGCGCATCGATGCCCGCGAATCACGTAATACTCCGGCGGAACACCTGAACAACTTCTACTGCAACTTTGAAGATATTTGCGATCAGAACTTTGATGGCCTGATTGTTACCGGTGCACCTTTAGGTTTGGTTGAATTTAATGACGTTGCCTACTGGCCGCAGATAAAACAGGTGCTGGAATGGGCTAAAGATCATGTTACCTCAACGCTGTTTGTCTGTTGGGCGGTACAGGCAGCCCTCAATATCCTCTACGGTATCCCTAAACAGACCCGCTCTGAGAAGATTTCCGGGGTCTACGAACACCATATCCTGCAACCTCATGCCTTGTTAACCCGCGGCTTTGACGATAGCTTTCTGGCCCCGCACTCGCGCTATGCCGATTTCCCGGCGGCGCTGATACGCGACTACACCGACCTCGAGATCCTGGCGGAGACGGAAGAGGGCGACGCCTACCTGTTTGCCAGCAAAGATAAGCGCATCGCCTTCGTGACCGGTCACCCGGAATATGACGCGAACACCTTGGCCAGCGAGTTCTTCCGCGATGTGGAAGCGGGTCTCGATCCGCAGGTTCCACATAATTATTTCCCGCAGAACGATCCGCAGAACAAACCGCGCGCCACCTGGCGAAGCCATGGCAATTTGCTGTTTATCAACTGGCTGAATTATTACGTCTACCAGATCACGCCATACGATCTACGCCATATGAATCCGACTCTGGATTAATCTTCTACACAACGCGATCCTAAAGCGTTTCAGCATTTTGCCTCTGGCACCTTCGGGTGCCTTTTTTATTTCCGAAATGCAGCTCATATTGTAATTAAACTTTATTTATATTGTTATCAATAGGTTAAGTGATAATTAAATTAAAAATGGAAATTGTTTTTGATTTTGAAAAATAAATGCGTAGTCTTAATTGTGCTGAACGAAAACTACACAACGATCTTACGTTCGCGCCAACTGGATCAACCAAGAGGAGCAGCACATGACGCAGCAGGCGACAATCACTGACGAACTGGCTTTTAGCCAGCCATATGGCGACCAGGAGAAGCAAATCTTAACGCCTGAGGCCGTAGAATTTCTGACCGAGCTGGTGCGCCGCTTTACGCCTGAGCGCAATAAACTCCTGGCCGCGCGTATCCAGCAGCAGCAGGCAATTGATAACGGCAAGCTTCCCGATTTTATTTCGGAAACATCTTCCATTCGTAACGGTGATTGGACGATCCGCGGCATTCCGGACGATTTGCAGGATCGGCGGGTAGAAATTACCGGTCCGGTAGAGCGCAAGATGGTCATCAATGCGCTCAATGCGAATGTAAAAGTCTTTATGGCGGATTTCGAAGACTCACTGGCGCCCGAATGGAGCAAAGTCATTGATGGGCAAATTAACCTGCGCGATGCGGTTAACGGCACCATCAGCTACACCAATGAAGCCGGCAAGATTTATCAGCTCAAGCCGAACCCGGCGCTGCTGATCTGCCGCGTGCGCGGTCTGCATCTGCCGGAAAAACACGTGACGTGGCGCAGGGAAGCGATTCCCGGCAGTCTGTTCGACTTCGCCCTCTATTTCTTCCACAACTACAAAGCGTTACTGGAAAAAGGCAGCGGCCCCTATTTCTATCTGCCGAAGACTCAGGCCTGGCAGGAAGCCGCGTGGTGGAGTGAAGTATTTAGCTTTACGGAAGACCGTTTTGAGCTGCCGCGCGGCACCATCAAAGCCACGCTGCTGATCGAAACGCTGCCCGCCGTATTCCAGATGGACGAAATTCTGCACGCCCTGCGCGACCATATTGTGGGTCTGAACTGCGGGCGCTGGGACTACATCTTCAGCTATATCAAAACGCTGAAGAATCATCCGGATCGCGTTCTGCCGGACCGCCAGGTGGTGACGATGGACAAGCCTTTCCTCAGCGCCTACTCGCGATTGTTGATTAAGACCTGCCACAGGCGCGGCGCGTTTGCGATGGGCGGCATGGCGGCCTTTATTCCGAGCAAAGATGCCGAGCGAAACAACCAGGTGCTGAACAAGGTAAAAGCGGACAAATCGCTGGAGGCGAATAACGGTCATGACGGTACCTGGATCGCGCATCCCGGGCTGGCTGACACCGCGATGGCCGTCTTTAACGGCGTACTGGGCGAGAACAAAAATCAGCTGTCCGTTACCCGCGAAGACGATGCGCCGATTACCGCTGAACAGCTGCTGGCTCCCTGCGAGGGCGAACGAACCGAAGAGGGCATGCGCGCCAACATTCGCGTGGCGGTGCAGTACATCGAGGCGTGGATTTCCGGCAACGGCTGCGTACCGATTTATGGCCTGATGGAAGATGCGGCGACGGCGGAAATCTCCCGTACCTCTATCTGGCAATGGATCCACCATGAGAAAACCCTCAGTAACGGCACACCGGTTACCAAAGCGCTATTCCGCCAGTGGCTGGCTGAAGAGATGCGGGTGATTCAGGACGAACTGGGCGAGCACCGCTACAGCAGCGGGCGTTTTGATGAAGCCGCTCGCCTGATGGAACAGATCACCACCTCCGACGAGCTGATCGATTTCTTAACCCTGCCGGGCTACCGCCTTCTGGCCTAATTCACCACACAACAATATGGAGCATCTGCACATGAAAACCCGTACCCAACAAATCGAAGAATTAAACAAAGAGTGGACGAATCCGCGCTGGGAAGGCATTACTCGCCCATACAGCGCCGAAGATGTGGTGAAGCTGCGCGGCTCGGTCAACCCGGAATGTACTCTGGCGCAGCTGGGCGCGGCAAAGATGTGGCGACTGCTGCACGGGGAAGCGAAAAAAGGCTACGTCAACAGCCTGGGCGCGCTGACCGGCGGCCAGGCGCTGCAGCAGGCGAAAGCGGGCATTGAAGCGATTTATCTTTCCGGCTGGCAGGTCGCAGCAGACGCCAACCTGGCCTCCAGCATGTATCCGGATCAATCGCTCTATCCGGCGAACTCGGTACCGGCCGTGGTCGATCGGATCAACAACAGCTTCCGCCGCGCGGATCAGATCCAGTGGTCTGCGGGTATTGAGCCGAACGATCCGCGTTATACCGATTATTTCCTGCCGATCGTCGCCGACGCGGAAGCGGGGTTTGGCGGCGTGCTTAATGCGTTTGAGCTGATGAAATCGATGATTGAGGCCGGTGCAGCGGCCGTACACTTCGAAGACCAGCTGGCATCGGTGAAAAAATGCGGCCATATGGGCGGCAAAGTGCTGGTCCCCACGCAAGAGGCGATTCAGAAACTGGTCGCCGCGCGTCTGGCGGCGGACGTCATGGGCGTGCCGACGCTGGTGATTGCCCGCACTGACGCCGATGCGGCGGATTTAATTACATCAGACTGCGATCCTTACGATCGCCAGTTCATTACCGGCGACCGTACCAGCGAAGGTTTCTTCCGTACCCATGCCGGTATCGAACAGGCCATCAGCCGCGGGCTGGCCTACGCGCCCTATGCCGACCTGGTGTGGTGTGAAACCTCTACCCCGGACCTTGAGCTGGCGAAGCGCTTTGCCGACGCGATCCACGCGAAATATCCGGGCAAACTGCTGGCCTACAACTGCTCGCCGTCGTTTAACTGGCAGAAAAAGCTGGATGATAAAACCATTGCCAGCTTCCAGCAGCAGCTGTCGGATATGGGCTACAAGTATCAGTTCATCACCCTGGCCGGTATTCACAGCATGTGGTTCAACATGTTCGACCTGGCCCACGCCTACGCCCAGGGCGAGGGGATGAAGCACTACGTTGAGAAGGTCCAGCAGCCGGAGTTCGCGGCGGCTAAAGATGGCTACACCTTTGTCTCTCATCAGCAGGAGGTCGGCACCGGCTACTTCGATAAGGTCACCACCATTATCCAGGGCGGAGCCTCATCAGTCACGGCGTTAACCGGCTCTACAGAAGAAGATCAGTTCTGATAATTTCCCCCTCTCCCTCTCTCCGGGGGAGAGGGATGGGTGAGGGGGAAGAGATGACGCGTGGCCTGGAATTATTGATTGCTCAAACTATTTTGCAGGGTTTTGACGCCCAGTACGGTCGTTTTCTTGAAGTGACTTCCGGCGCCCAGCAGCGCTTTGAACAGGCTGACTGGCATGCCGTCCAGCAGGCGATGAAGCAGCGTATTCATCTCTACGATCACCATGTCGGCCTGGTCGTCGAGCAGCTGCGCTGCATTACCGATGGTAAAAATACCGATACCGATTTTTTGCTGCAGGTAAAAGAACACTATACCCACCTGCTGCCGGATTACCCTCGTTTCGAAATTGCGGAGAGCTTTTTCAATTCCGTTTATTGCCGGTTGTTTGACCACCGCTCGCTGACTCCCGAGCGGCTTTTTATTTTCAGCTCTCAGCCAGAGCGGCGCTTACGCGCCATCCCGCGCCCGCTGGCCAAAGATTTCTTCCCCGAGCGCGGCTGGGGCACGCTATTACGCAAAGTGTTATCCGATCTTCCTCTCCGTCTGCCGTGGCAAAACAGCGCGCGCGATATCGGTTATATCACCGCTTGCCTGCAGGAGGCGCTCGGCAGCGAGCTGCTTTCCCGGTCGCACCTGCAGGTGGCGAATGAACTGTTTTACCGCAATAAGGCGGCCTGGCTGGTAGGCAAACTGGTTACGCCGATGGCGACGCTGCCTTTTCTTCTGCCAATCCATCGCACCGATGAAGGCGAATTGTTTGTCGACGCCTGTCTGACGACGCATGCCGAAGCCAGCATCGTTTTTGGCTTCGCCCGCTCCTATTTTATGGTTTACGCGCCGCTGCCCGGCGCGCTGGTCGAGTGGCTGCGCGAGATTCTCCCGGGGAAAACCACCGCTGAACTGTACATGGCGATTGGCTGCCAGAAGCATGCGAAAACCGAGAGCTATCGGGAATACCTGCACTATATTTCCCGCAGCGATGAGCAATTTATCGAAGCGCCGGGGATTCGCGGCATGGTGATGCTGGTGTTTACTTTGCCGGGATTTGACCGGGTATTTAAAGTCATTAAGGACCGCTTTGCGCCGCAGAAAGAGATGACCGCCGCCCACGTGCGCGCCTGCTATCAGCTGGTCAAAGAGCACGACCGCGTGGGAAGGATGGCCGATACCCAGGAGTTTGAGAACTTCGTCCTGGAGAAACGGCAAATTGCGCCCGAACTAATGGCCCTGTTACAAACCGAAGCCGGAGCGAAAATTACCGATCTCGGCGATCGGATTGCGATCAGCCATCTTTATATCGAGCGGCGGATGGTGCCGCTGAATATCTGGCTGGAGCAGGTGGACGGTCCGGCGCTGCGCGATGCGGTAGAGGAGTACGGCAACGCCATTCGTCAGCTGGCCGCCGCCAACATTTTCCCCGGCGATATGCTATTTAAAAACTTTGGCGTCACGCGTCACGGCCGGGTGGTGTTCTACGATTACGATGAAATTTGCTATATGACGGAGGTGAATTTCCGCGAGATCCCGCCGGCGCGCTACCCGGAGGATGAGCTTGCCAGCGAGCCCTGGTATAGCGTCTCGCCTGGCGATGTTTTTCCGGAAGAGTTTCGCCACTGGCTGTGCGCTGACCCGCGCATCGGACCGCTATTTGAAGAGATGCACGCCGACCTGCTGCGCGCCGACTACTGGCGGGAGCTGCAAACGCGTATCCGCAACGGCCACGTGGAAGACGTCTACGCCTATCGCCGCCGTCAGCGTTTTAGCGTGCGCTACGGCGACCTGAAGCAGGCGGGATAGCCGATGGCCTGCTTCAGGCTGCTTCGATAACGGCAAATTCTTCGTACACCAGCTCCATATCCGGCGCCCAGGTGCCTTCGCGTTCAAAGAATGCCTGATGCGCCGATTGCCAGTAAGCGAGGCTTAAATCACCTTCGCCCTCCAGCGCGGCGAGCTCAGGGCTCATTTCGTTAAAGCGAATGAGCCTGAGGGTCAGGGTGCGTATCACGCAGACGGCTTTCCCTTTGCCGTCCAGCACAATGTGATACGCCCCCGGCGTCACGGGCGGCTGCTCCTGCTGATAGCTGGCAAGCGAGCCGCAGGTGCCGCGTTTCTTCCCGGCGATAACCAGGGCAGCCAGCTCGTCGGCCAGCGCCGGTGAATCGCCGAAAGACCAGCAGAAAGCAGAAGGGTATTTATCCTGCCAGTAGGATTTCAGATCGCTCATTTAGCGCACTCCGCCGTAGGCCAGCGTCACTTCTTTCGCCGCCTTAATCACCATCGCGCCGAACTCGGTCACGCGGTCATCGGTAATACGGGAAATGGGCCCGGAAATGGAGATGGCGGCGAACGGCTCACGATGTTCATCATAAATGCACGACGCTACGCAGCGCAGGCCCAGCGCGTGTTCTTCGTCATCAAACGAGTAGCCGCGCTTACGCGTCTGGGCCAGGTCCTCTTTCAGATGTACCGGCGATACCAGGGTGGCATGGGTATAAGCGTGCAGACCTTGACGGTGCAGCAGGCCGGTAACCTGCTCTTCGCTTAGCTGCGACAGAAACGCCTTTCCGGCGCCGGAAGCGTGCATCGGCAGCTTACCGCCAATCGGTGCCGACATACGCATCAGCTGCGTACACTGCACCTGATCGATAATAATCGCCTGATGATCGCTCTGGTCAAGCACCGCGAGGTTAACCGTTTCACCGGAATCTTCCATCAGCTGACGCAAAATCGGATGGACGATCGCCAACAGATTACGGCTTTGCAGGAAGCTGCTGCCGACGACGAAAGCATGGGCGCCCACCGACCAGTGGCCCAGTTCACCGACCTGACGAACAAAACCCAGCTGCTGCATGGTCGTCAGCAGGCGGTGAGTCGTGGAGTTAGGCAGGCCGGCCTGCTGGGCCAGTTCGGTCAGCGCCACGCTGCCGTGGGATTCAGCAATCCATTCGAGCAGCTTCAGTCCGCGGGTCAGGGACTGAACTTGCCCGCCGGCCGGAGCGGCGGCGGGGGAGGCAGGTTTTCTGCCGCGTTTTGCGGGAGCGAGGGTCGCCATCGCGGACTCCTTTTTTCTGTATCGTGGAAATGATTTTCGTTTTATTTGGCGATAATGCAATCACTACCCGACTGATCGGATGAGTGAAGCTGAACATGTCTCATCTTGCCCGCTGTTCTCTTTTCCACCCCTTCGGTTTGTGCCAGTATGGTCTGTTGAGTTTTTTCGGTCTGGTTGAGCGTTGTCGGGAGCGAGTGTGAGCAGCAAAGTTGAGCAACTGCATCAGCAGTTAAAAGCACGTATTTTGGTTCTGGATGGGGGCATGGGCACCATGATCCAGAGCTACCGTCTGAGTGAGCAGGACTTTCGCGGCGAGCGCTTTGCCGACTGGCCGTGCGACCTGAAGGGCAACAACGACCTGCTGGTTCTCAGCAAGCCGGATGTGATAACCGCTATCCACGATGCCTATTTTGCGGCCGGGGCGGATATCATTGAAACCAACACCTTTAACTCGACGACCATCGCGATGGCGGATTACCAGATGGAATCCCTGTCGGCGGAAATCAACTTTGTGGCGGCGAAACTGGCCCGCGCCAGCGCCGATGCCTGGACCGCACGCACGCCGGAAAAACCGCGCTACGTCGCAGGAGTCCTCGGCCCGACTAACCGCACGGCGTCCATTTCTCCCGACGTCAACGACCCGGCCTTCCGCAACATCACCTTTGACGGGCTGGTGGAAGCCTATCGTGAATCCACCAAAGCGCTGGTGGAAGGCGGAGCGGATCTGATTCTGATTGAGACGGTGTTCGATACCCTCAACGCCAAAGCGGCGATCTTTGCGGTTAAAGAGGAGTTTGAAGCGCTGGGGGTCGATCTGCCGATTATGATCTCCGGCACCATCACCGACGCCTCCGGTCGCACGCTGTCCGGCCAGACCACCGAAGCCTTTTATAACTCGCTGCGCCACGCCGATGCGCTGACGTTTGGCCTCAACTGC
Source organism: Klebsiella sp. CB_Kp196 (assembly GCF_040061575.1). Lineage (NCBI taxonomy): Bacteria > Pseudomonadati > Pseudomonadota > Gammaproteobacteria > Enterobacterales > Enterobacteriaceae > Klebsiella > Klebsiella sp. CB_Kp196. The sequence goes on along the minus strand of NZ_JBEAFH010000013.1, from coordinate 4,929 downwards.
GCTCTGGGGCCGGATGAGCTGCGCCAGTACGTGCAGGAGCTGTCGCGTATCGCCGAATGCTACGTTACCGCCCACCCGAACGCCGGTCTGCCGAACGCCTTTGGCGAATACGACCTGGACGCCGACACGATGGCGGCGCAAATTCGCGAATGGGCTGAAGCCGGATTCCTGAATATTGTCGGCGGCTGCTGCGGCACCACGCCGGAACATATCGCCGCCATGAGCCGCGCGGTGGCCGGCCTGCCGCCGCGCCAGCTGCCGGAAATCCCCGTCGCCTGTCGTCTTTCCGGCCTTGAGCCGCTGAATATCGGCGATGACAGCCTGTTTGTGAACGTCGGCGAACGCACCAACGTTACCGGCTCGGCAAAATTCAAACGCCTGATTAAAGAAGAAAAATATAACGAAGCGCTGGATGTGGCGCGCCAGCAGGTGGAAAGCGGCGCGCAGATTATCGATATCAATATGGATGAGGGGATGCTCGACGCCGAAGCGGCGATGACGCGTTTCCTCAACCTGATCGCCGGTGAGCCGGATATCGCCCGTGTGCCGATTATGATCGACTCCTCCAAATGGGAGGTCATCGAAAAGGGTCTGAAGTGTATTCAGGGTAAAGGCATCGTTAACTCCATCTCGATGAAAGAGGGCGTTGAGCCGTTTATCCAGCATGCGAAAAAGGTGCGCCGCTACGGCGCCGCCGTCGTGGTTATGGCCTTTGATGAAGTGGGCCAGGCCGATACCCGCGAGCGGAAAATTGAAATTTGCCGCCGGGCGTACAAAATTCTCACCGAAGAGGTGGGCTTCCCGCCGGAAGACATCATCTTTGACCCGAATATTTTCGCCGTGGCGACCGGGATTGAAGAGCACAACAACTATGCCCAGGACTTTATCGGCGCCTGCGAAGATATCAAACGCGAACTGCCGCACGCGCTGATCTCCGGCGGCGTCTCTAACGTGTCGTTCTCGTTCCGCGGCAATGACCCGGTGCGCGAGGCGATTCACGCGGTATTCCTCTACTACGCCATCCGCAACGGCATGGACATGGGCATCGTTAACGCCGGCCAGCTGGCGATTTACGACGACCTTCCCGCCGAGCTGCGCGATGCGGTTGAAGATGTGATTCTGAACCGCCGCGATGACGGCACTGAACGTCTGCTCGATCTGGCGGAAAAGTATCGCGGCAGCAAAACCGACGATACCGCCAACGCTCAGCAGGCGGAATGGCGCAGCTGGGACGTCAAAAAACGCCTCGAATACTCGCTGGTTAAAGGCATTACTGAATTTATCGAGCTCGATACCGAAGAAGCCCGCCAGCAGGCCGCGCGTCCGATTGAGGTTATCGAAGGGCCGCTGATGGACGGCATGAACGTGGTCGGCGACCTGTTCGGTGAAGGGAAAATGTTCCTGCCGCAGGTGGTGAAATCCGCCCGCGTGATGAAGCAGGCGGTGGCCTACCTCGAACCTTATATTGAGGCCAGCAAAGAGAAAGGTTCCAGCAACGGCAAGATGGTCATCGCCACCGTGAAGGGTGACGTTCACGACATCGGCAAGAATATTGTCGGCGTGGTGCTGCAGTGTAACAACTACGAAATCGTCGACCTTGGCGTGATGGTGCCTGCGGATAAAATCCTGAAAACCGCCCGCGAGGTTAACGCCGACCTGATTGGCCTCTCCGGGCTGATTACGCCGTCGCTGGATGAGATGGTCAACGTGGCGAAGGAGATGGAGCGTCAGGGCTTTACTATTCCGCTGCTGATTGGCGGCGCAACCACCTCGAAAGCGCATACGGCGGTGAAAATCGAGCAGAACTACAGCGGGCCGACGGTCTACGTGCAGAACGCCTCGCGCACCGTTGGCGTGGTCGCCGCGCTGCTGTCCGATAGCCAGCGCGATGATTTTGTCGCCCGTACCCGCAAAGAGTACGAAACGGTACGTATTCAGCACGGGCGTAAAAAGCCGCGCACCCCGCCGGTCACGCTGGAGGCCGCGCGCGATAACGACCTGGCCTTTGACTGGGCAAGCTACACCCCGCCGGTGGCCCATCGTCTGGGCGTGCATGAGGTTGAGGCCAGTATCGAAACCCTGCGTAACTATATCGACTGGACGCCGTTCTTTATGACCTGGTCGCTGGCCGGTAAGTATCCGCGCATTCTGGAAGATGAAGTGGTCGGCGAAGAGGCGCAGCGCCTGTTCAAAGACGCCAACGAACTGCTGGATAAGCTCAGCGCCGGGAAGGCCCTGAATCCGCGCGGCGTGGTGGGGCTGTTCCCGGCTAACCGCGTCGGCGACGATGTTGAAATTTATCGCGATGAAACCCGGACTCACGTGCTGACGGTGGGGCATCATCTGCGCCAGCAGACGGAGAAAGTCGGCTTTGCCAACTACTGCCTGGCGGATTTTGTCGCGCCGAAGCTGTCGGGGAAGGCGGACTACATCGGCGCCTTTGCGGTGACCGGCGGCCTTGAGGAAGACGCGCTGGCCGACGCCTACGAAGCGCAGCACGATGACTATAACAAGATTATGGTGAAGGCGATTGCCGACCGCCTGGCGGAAGCCTTTGCCGAGTATCTGCATGAGCGGGTGCGTAAGGTTTACTGGGGCTATGCGGCGAACGAAAACCTCAGCAACGAGGAGCTGATCCGCGAGAACTACCAGGGAATTCGCCCGGCGCCGGGCTATCCGGCCTGCCCGGAGCACACCGAAAAGGCGACGATCTGGGAACTGCTGGAGGTGGAAAAACGCACCGGCATGAAGCTGACGGAATCTTTTGCCATGTGGCCCGGCGCGTCGGTTTCCGGCTGGTACTTCAGCCATCCGGACAGCAAATACTTCGCGGTAGCGCAAATTCAGCGCGACCAGGTGGAAGACTATGCGTTGCGTAAGGGGATGAGTGTGGCGGAAGTGGAGCGCTGGCTGGCGCCGAACCTCGGTTACGATGCCGACTGATCCACCAAACCGTTATCTTTCCTTACAACTAACAGGGCGCTCAATGAGCGCCCAGTCTCTTTATTGTGCGTAAACCCTTATACTGAAGGAAGCTTGCGATCGTTGCCGTCGGATAAGCGAAGCGCTATCCGGCCTGTAACGGTTTATGAGTTTCGGGAACGAATAAATATAAGGAGAAGCTGATTCCGTGTTAACTCTGCTACACCTGTTGTCCGCCGTCGCCCTACTGGTGTGGGGCACCCATATCGTCCGTACCGGCGTGATGCGCGTCTACGGCGCTCGTCTGCGAAGCGTACTCAGCAGCAGCGTGGAGAAAAAACCGCTCGCCTTCTGCGCGGGGATCGGCGTTACCGCGCTGGTGCAGAGCAGCAACGCCACCACCATGCTGGTCACCTCTTTTGTCGCCCAGGATCTGGTGGCGCTGGCCCCTGCGCTGGTGATGGTGCTGGGCGCTGACGTCGGTACCGCGCTGATGGCGAGGGTGCTGACCTTCGATCTGTCCTGGCTTTCGCCGCTGCTGATTTTTATCGGCGTGATTTTCTTCCTTGGGCGCAAGCAAACGCGCGCGGGCCAGCTCGGACGCGTGGGGATTGGTCTGGGCTTGATTCTGCTAGCGCTGGAGCTGATCGTGCAGGCGGTGCATCCCATCACCCAGGCTAACGGCGTACAGGTGATTTTCGCCTCGTTGACCGGCGATATTATGCTGGATGCGCTGATCGGCGCGGTGTTTGCCATCATCAGCTATTCAAGCCTGGCAGCGGTGCTGCTGACCGCAACGTTAACCGCCACCGGCGTGATTTCGTTTCCGGTGGCGCTGTGCCTGGTGATCGGCGCCAACCTCGGATCCGGGCTGCTGGCCATGCTAAACAACAGCGGCGCCAATGCCGCTGCGCGCCGCGTGGCGCTCGGCAGCCTGCTGTTTAAGCTGGTGGGTAGCCTGATTATCCTGCCGTTTGTGCATCTGTTGGCAAACGTCATGGATGAGCTTCCGCTGCAAAAATCCGAACTGGTGATCTATTTCCACGTCTTCTACAACCTGATCCGCTGTATCGCCATGGTGCCGTTTGCCGGCCCCATGGCTAACCTCTGTAAGCGTCTGATTCGCGATGAGCCCGAGCTGGACGCGCGGCTGAAGCCGAAGCATCTTGATACTTCGGCGCTGGATACGCCCGCCCTGGCGCTGGCCAATGCCGCCCGCGAAACCCTGCGTATTGGCGATGCCATGGAGCAGATGCTGGAAAGCCTGCATAAAGTGATGCACGGCGAGCCGCGTGAGGAGAAAGAGCTGCGGCGGATGGCGGACGATATCAACGTACTTTACACCGCCATTAAGCTCTATCTGGCGCGGATGCCGAAAGAGGAGCTGGCGGATGAGGAGTCCCGCCGCTGGGCGGAAATTATCGAAATGGCGCTTAACCTCGAGCAGGCTTCGGATATCGTCGAAAGAATGGGCAGCGAGATCGCCGATAAATCGCTGGCCGCGCGGCGCGCGTTCTCCATGGAGGGATTAAAAGAGCTGGATGCCCTCTACGAGCAGCTGCTCAGCAATCTGCAGCTGGCGATGTCGGTCTTCTTCTCCGGCGACGTGCCGAGCGCCCGCCGCCTGCGCCGCAGCAAGCATCGTTTTCGCATCATGAACCGTCGTTACTCGCATGCCCACGTTGACCGCCTGCATCAGCAAAACGTGCAGAGTATTGAGACCAGTACGCTGCACCTGGCGCTGCTGGGCGATATGAAGCGTCTGAATTCACTGTTCTGCTCGGTGGCCTATAGCGTGATGGAGCAGCCGGATGAGGATGATGAGCGCGATGAGTATTAAGCGCTGATGTGCCGCCTGACATCCCCGGCTCGCGCTGCGCTTAGCCGGGCTACAGGTATACCGCGGTCTGCGGGATGGTAGCCCGGACAGATGCGCAGCATCGCCTCCGGGTAATTATGCCACTCTGCGCTTTGCTCCCGGGGGCGGCGCAGAGCGCCTTGCCCGGG
>NZ_JBEAFH010000012.1:0-14572 GCF_040061575.1 Klebsiella sp. CB_Kp196 | reverse complement strand
CGGTGAGCGCATTCCCCGGGTCGCGGCTTACGCCTTACCCGGGCTACCGCAGACGACGGTGAGCCCGTAGCCCGGGCAAGGCGCGTCAAACGCCGCCCCCGGGAGCAAAGCACAGAGGGACAGCCCGTAGTCCGGCTAAGCGCAGCGCAAGCCGGGGAATAACAGCGCCGGGGTATCAGCCCAGCACATCTCCCGGAAGCAGCCTACAGAAGCCTTCGCTTACGGCATCACTCTTCGATACGCAATCCGTAGGTTTTGAATTTCTCCAGCACGATAGCAATGGCCTCGTCGCCAAGAACCGGCACCGGGTCGGTGATGGCCAGAGTGCTGAGATAAAGCTGCGCCAGCACCTCAACTTCATGCGCCAGCCACAGGGCCTTCTCCAGATTCTCTTCACAAGCGATCAGGCCATGGTGCTGCAGCAGCGTCGCTTTGCGGTTTTTCAGCGCCACGGCCACATGCTCAGACAGCTCGCGGGTTCCAAACGTGGCGTAGGGCGCACAGGGGATAGAGTTACCGCCCGCCGCCGCAATCATATAGTGAATGGCGGGAATGGGACGATTGAGGATCGACACCGCCGTAGAGTGAACCGCATGATTATGTACCACCGCGTGAGCATCAGGCCGCGTCTGATAAGCCGCCATATGAAAACGCCACTCGCTGGACGGCAGTTTGCCCTGTTCATGCTGACCTTCGGCATCGATATACACAATGTGCGCTTCCGTCAGCTTTTCGTAAGGAATACCCGTTGGCGTGATCAGCATCCCCCCTTGATAACGCACGCTCACGTTACCGGCGGTTCCCTGATTTAACCCCAGGCGGGTCATTTCCAGGCAGGTATCAATAATCTGCCGGGCCAGTCTATTTCGTTCCATTCTTTACCTCTCTTTATGATGCGCAATGCGACAACAGACGGCTCGCCGGAGATGACGCTCCGACGCTGTTGAATAGCTCAAATAATTACTCACCATCATCATCCCGAATAAGCAGAAAGGAATTTACATCCGCCGGTTCTGTGATTCCTCTCACTTATTTCAGTATAAAAACAACCGTTCATTGATTTTTGCTTTCTGAAAAATGCCCGTTCTTACTAATAGATTTAAAAACGGGCATTTTACTGATAGTTTTAACAACTGCCCGTTTTCCACATAATAAAATAAATCGGTCATCGACCCTGTGGGTTTTACAATTAACTTTCTCAAACGGTCATGTTTTTCTGATTATTAAGGTGATGATAATCACATAAAACCACCGAGTGGATACGAAGTGTGACCGCTATCATATTAAAAGGCTTTTTTAATTTGAAAATGAATTCATGAGTTCACTCCGTGATGTTTATTTCACTGTTGATGTCGTCACAAGAGCTCGCCTGATTTTTGCGGTCTGGTGGGCATAAGCCGGCTGCTGAACACGCTTCTGAACCAATGAGGATGCTATGGGAAACACAACAATACAAACGCAGAGTTTTCGTGCGGTAGAGACAGGGCAAAGCAAGCGCTACATTATTCCCTTCGCCCTACTGTGCTCGCTGTTTTTTCTTTGGGCGGTCGCAAATAATCTCAACGATATTTTATTACCACAATTTCAACAAGCCTTTACCTTAACCAACTTCCAGGCTGGACTGATTCAATCCGCCTTTTATTTCGGCTATTTTGTCATTCCCATTCCGGCCGGAATTTTGATGAAAAAGTTAAGTTATAAAGCCGGCATTATTACCGGACTGTTCTTATATGCTTTTGGCACCGCGCTATTCTGGCCCGCCGCTGAGGTTATGAATTACACCTTATTCCTGATTGGCCTGTTTATTATTGCTGCAGGCTTAGGGTGTTTAGAAACCGCGGCAAACCCGTTTGTTACCGTCTTAGGACCAGAAAGCGGCGGTCACTTCCGGCTTAATCTTGCCCAAACGTTTAACTCGTTTGGCGCCATTATTGCGGTGGTTTTTGGGCAAAATCTCATTTTGTCTAATGTGCCGCATCAATCGCAGGATGTGCTCGATAAAATGGCTCCGGAGCAGCTTAGCGCCTATAAACACAGCCTGGTGCTCTCGGTGCAAACCCCGTATATGATCATCGTCGCGGTTGTCTTACTGGTCGCTCTGTTGATTATGTTGACCAAATTTCCGGCCCTGCAGAGCGACGACCATAGTGACGCCAACCAGAGTTCCTTCTCCGCTTCCCTTGCTCGCCTGGTCCGCGTTCGCCACTGGCGCTGGGCGGTGCTGGCGCAGTTCTGCTACGTCGGCGCGCAAACCGCCTGCTGGAGCTATCTGATTCGCTACGCTATCGAAGAGATCCCCGGCATGACGCCCGGTTTCGCCGCCAACTATCTGACCGGCACGATGGTGTGCTTCTTTATCGGCCGCTTCTCCGGTACCTGGCTCATCAGCCGCTTCGCGCCGCATAAAGTGCTGGCAGCCTATGCCCTGCTCTCCATGATCCTGTGCCTGATTTCCGCTTTCACCGGCGGCCACGTGGGTCTGCTGGCCCTGACGCTGTGCAGCGCCTTTATGTCGATTCAGTATCCGACCATCTTCTCGCTGGGCATCAAAAACCTCGGGCAGGACACCAAATACGGCTCCTCTTTTATCGTCATGACCATTATTGGCGGCGGGATTGTCACCCCGGTGATGGGCTTTGTCAGCGACGCCGCCGGCAACATCCCCACCGCGGAGCTGGTCCCGGCGCTGTGCTTTGCCGTCATCTTCATCTTTGCCCGTTTCCGTTCGCAAACGGCAGCTAACTAAATATTTATCCGAATAACGTGAGGAATCTGGAATGAAAAAAATCAGCTTACCGAAAATTGGCATCCGCCCGGTGATTGATGGACGCCGCATGGGGGTGCGCGAGTCGCTGGAAGAGCAAACCATGAATATGGCGAAAGCCACCGCCGCGCTGATCGCGGAAAAACTGCGTCACGCCTGCGGCGCGCAGATTGAGTGCGTCATCGCCGACAGCTGCATTGCGGGCATGGCGGAATCCGCCGCCTGCGAGGAGAAATTCAGCAGCCAGAACGTCGGCGTCACCATTACCGTGACTCCGTGCTGGTGCTACGGCAGCGAAACTATCGATATGGACCCGCTGCGGCCAAAAGCCATCTGGGGCTTTAACGGCACCGAGCGCCCCGGCGCGGTTTACCTTGCGGCAGCGCTGGCGGCCCACAGTCAGAAGGGTATTCCGGCGTTCTCCATTTATGGTCACGACGTGCAGGACGCCGACGACACCTCTATTCCGCCGGATGTCGAAGAAAAACTGCTGCGCTTTGCCCGCGCCGGCTTAGCGGTGGCCAGCATGAAGGGCAAAAGCTATCTTTCCGTTGGCGGCGTGTCGATGGGGATCGCCGGTTCTATCGTCGATCACAACTTCTTCGAGTCCTGGCTCGGTATGAAAGTGCAGGCGGTGGACATGACCGAGCTGCGCCGCCGTATCGACCAGAAAATCTATGATGAAAGCGAGCTGGAAATGGCGCTGGCGTGGGCGGATAAAAACTTCCGCTACGGCGAAGACCAGAACGCGCAGCAGTATAAGCGCAACGCCGAACAGAGCCGCGCGGTGCTGAAAGAGAGCCTGCTGATGGCGATGTGCATCCGCGACATGATGCAGGGCAACAAGAAGCTGGCGGAAAAAGGGCTGGTCGAAGAGTCGCTGGGCTACAACGCCATCGCTGCGGGCTTCCAGGGCCAGCGCCACTGGACCGATCAATACCCTAACGGCGATACCGCCGAAGCGCTGCTCAATAGCTCGTTCGACTGGAACGGCGTACGCGAACCCTTCGTCGTCGCCACGGAAAACGACAGCCTCAACGGCGTGGCGATGCTGATGGGCCACCAGCTGACCGGCACCGCCCAGGTGTTTGCCGACGTGCGCACCTACTGGTCGCCGGACGCGGTTAAACGCGTCACCGGCCAACCGCTCACCGGACTGGCGGAACACGGCATTATCCACTTGATCAACTCCGGTTCAGCGGCGCTGGACGGCGCCTGCAAACAGCGCGATGCGGAAGGCAAGCCAACCATGAAGCCGCACTGGGAAATCAGCCAGCAGGAGGCCGACGCCTGCCTCGCGGCCACCGAATGGTGCCCGGCGATTCATGAATATTTCCGCGGTGGTGGCTTCTCCTCCCGCTTCCTGACCGAAGGCGGCGTGCCGTTCACCATGACCCGCGTAAATATCATCAAAGGCCTCGGCCCGGTACTGCAGATTGCCGAAGGTTGGAGCGTAGAGCTACCGAAAGCGATGCATGACCAGCTGGATGCCCGCACCAACTCCACCTGGCCCACCACCTGGTTTGCGCCGCGCCTGACCGGTAAAGGCCCGTTCTCCGACGTCTACTCGGTGATGGCGAACTGGGGCGCTAACCACGGCGTGCTGACCATCGGCCACGTTGGCGCCGACTTTATCACCCTGGCGTCGATGCTGCGGATCCCGGTGTGCATGCATAACGTAGAAGAGGCGAAAATCTACCGCCCCTCCAGCTGGTCTGCGCACGGGATGGATAGCGAAGGCCAGGATTACCGCGCCTGCCAGAACTACGGCCCGCTGTATAAACGTTAAAAATGCCTGATGGCGCTGCGCTTATCCGGCCTACGGATGATACCGTTCCCGTAGGCCGGATAAGGCGTTTACGCCGCCATCCGGCAACGTCTCGGGAGAGATTATGAAGAATGAAGTCATCCTGGTCCTCGACTGCGGCGCCACTAACGTACGGGCGATTGCCGTTGACCGCCAGGGGAATATTATCGCCCGCGCCGCAACGGCCAACGCCAGCGATATCGCCGTGGAGAACAGCGCCTGGCACCAGTGGTCGCTGGAGGCGATCCTGCAACGCTTCGCCGAATGCTGTCGGCAAATTGCCGACCCGCTCTCATCCTGCACGGTTCGCGGCATCACGGTCACCACCTTCGGCGTCGACGGCGCGCTGGTGGATAAACAGGGCAAGCTGATCTATCCGGTCATCAGCTGGAAATGTCCGCGTACCGCGGCGGTGATGGACAATATCGGCCGCTTTATGCCCGCGCAGCAGCTCCAGCAGATCTCCGGCGTCGGCGCATTTGGTTTCAACACCCTGTATAAGCTGATATGGCTGAAAGAGAACCACCCGCAGCTGCTGGAGCAGGCCCACGCCTGGCTGTTCATCTCCTCGCTTCTCAACCAGCGTCTGACCGGGGAATTCACGACCGATATCACCATGGCGGGCACCAGCCAGATGCTGGATATCCACCAGCGGGATTTCAGCGCGCAGATTCTGCAGGCCACGGGGCTGCCGCGCCGCCTGTTTCCCCGGCTCGTTGAAGCGGGCCAGCAGATTGGCACGCTGCGGAGCGATGCCGCGAAAATGCTGGGTTTAGCCGTCGGCATTCCGGTTATCTCCGCCGGGCACGACACCCAGTTCGCGCTGTTTGGCGCGGGCGCGGAGCAGGATGAACCGGTGCTGTCGTCCGGCACCTGGGAAATTCTGATGGTGCGCAGCGCCCAGGTAGACACGTCGCTGCTCAGCCACTATGCGGGCTCCACCTGCGAGCTGGATTGTCAGCCGGGACGCTATAACCCCGGCATGCAGTGGCTGGCCTCCGGCGTGCTGGAATGGATACGCCAGCTGCTGTGGACGCCTGAGACGCCGTGGCAAACGTTGATTGAAGAGGCCCGGGCCCTCCCCCGCGGCGCTCAGAAGGTGAAGATGCAGTGCGACCTGCTATCCAGCCCAACCGCAGGCTGGCAGGGCATAACGCTGAATACCACCCGCGGTCATTTCTACCTCGCCGCGCTGGAAGGATTAGCCGAACAGCTGGCGCACAATCTGCAAACGCTGCAGCAAATCGGCCACTTCAAAGCCCGCGAGCTGCTGCTGGTCGGCGGCGGCAGCCGCAACGCGCTGTGGAATCAGATCAAAGCCAACAGGCTGGAGATCCCCATTAAAGTACTCGATGACGCCGAAACCACCGTCGCCGGCGCCGCCATGCTTGGCTGGTATGGCGTCGGTGAATTCAGCAGCCCGGAGCAGGCCAGAGCGCAGGTGAGCTACCGGTATCGTTACTTTTACCCGCAAACCGAACCCGAACTGATTGAGGGAGTATGAGATGCTAAAAACGATTTCCCCGTTGATTTCCCCGGACCTCCTCAAAGTGCTGGCGGAAATGGGGCATGGCGATGAGATTATTTTTTCCGATGCCCACTTCCCGGCCCACAGCATGGGCCCACAGGTCATTCGCGCCGACGGCCTTCGGGTGAGCGACCTGCTGCAGGCGATTATTCCGCTGTTTGAGTTAGACAGCTACGCTCCGCCGCTGGTGATGATGGCCGCCGTGGAAGGCGACGTCCTCGACCCTCAGGTAGAAACGCGCTATCGCGAGGCGCTTTCCGGCCCCGCGCCCTGCCCGGAGATCGCCCGCATCGACCGCTTTGCTTTCTACGAGCGGGCGCAAAAAGCCTTTGCGATCGTTATCACAGGTGAGCGCGCTAAGTACGGGAATATTCTTTTAAAAAAAGGAGTAACGCCGTAATCTCATGCCGGAGCGCCCGTCTGATGCGGGCGCTCAGCGAACGCCAGGGTGAGAAAAATGAAAGCGGCACGACAGCAAGCGATACTAGACCTGCTCATTAACCATAACAGCCTGACCACCGAAGCCTTATCGCTACAGCTTAACGTCAGCAGAGAAACCATCCGCCGCGATCTCAGCGAGCTCCAGTCCCAGGGGAAAGTGCTGCGTAACCACGGTCGGGCAAAAGTCATTCACCGGCAAAGCCGTGACAGCGGCGACCCTTTTCATATCCGTCTGAAAAGCCACTACGCGCACAAAGCGGACATCGCCCGCGAGGCGCTTGCGTGGATAGAAGAGGGGATGGTTATCGCCCTTGATGCCAGTTCCACCTGCTGGTATCTGGCCCGCCAGCTGCCGGATATCAACCTTCACGTCTTTACCAACAGCCAGCCGATTTGCCAGGAGCTCAGCAAGCGAGAGAATATTCAGCTCACCTGCTCCGGGGGTACGCTCCAGCGAAAATACGGCTGCTACGTCAGCGCGTCGCTTATCTCACAGCTCAAAGCGCTGGAGATCGACCTGTTCATTTTTTCCTGCGAGGGCATCGACAGCGACGGCGCGCTCTGGGACTCAAATACGGTGAACGCCGAGTTCAAATCGCTGCTGCTTAAGCGAGCGTCGCAATCGTTATTGTTGATTGATAAGAGCAAATTTAATCGTTCAGGGGAGGCGCGGATCGGCCATCTGGATGATGTAACGCATATTGTTTCGGACGTGTCGCAGTCGTAACGGCTATTGCAGCGCCGGATAGCGGCTTAACACCCTATCCGGCCTACAGATCAAACTAGCGTTCGTCGCGACGTCCGCCGACGGCAGCCCACAGGCGACGAACGTGAACCGTCACCTCTTCGCGATCGTGATACAGCTGGCGCGCCTGGATTTGCGCGTTGATACCGTGCTCATCCAGCTGCTCCTGGATATAGGCCAGATTGCGCGACAGCTCTTCGTAGCGTTTTTTCATCGGCAGCTTCAGGTTAAAGATGGTTTCCCGGCACCAGCCGTTCACCAGCCACTGCGCCATCAGCGCCGCCACTTTCGCCGGTTTCTCCACCATATCGCACACCATCCACGAAATGTTGTTGCGCGTCGGGCGATACTTGAAGCCATCTTCACGCAGCCAGGTCACCTGGCCGGTATCCATCAGGCTTTGCGCCATCGGACCGTTATCCACCGAGGAGACCCACATATTGCGTTTCACCAACTGATAGGTCCAGCCGCCGGGACAGGCGCCGAGATCCACCGCGTACATACCGTTCGCCAGACGCTCGTCCCACTCATCCGCCGGAATAAAGACGTGAAACGCCTCTTCCAGCTTAAGGGTCGAACGGCTCGGCGCATCGGACGGGAACTTGAGGCGAGGAATGCCCATATAGAACGGCGAGTTGTTGTTAGACAACGAGTAACCGGTATAGCAGCAGCCGGGGGCGATAAAGAACACGTGGACCACCGGACGCTTTGGCGTTTCATAGTTGGTCAGCACGCCCGCTTCGCGCAGCGCCGCGCGCAGCGGTACCGTAAACTTGCGGCAGAACTTCATCAGCTCTTTGCTTTCGTTGGTATCGGCGACCTCTACGCGCAGCTCGCCGCCCTTCTCCACCACGCCCTGCAGCATACCGACGATCGGGGAAATTCGGTCTTCCGGCGGCAGGTCGCGCAGCAGTTCGCCAACCACAAACATCTGGCGGGCAAACACCAGCGAGCTGAACGGCAGTTCGCGCACCAGCTTTTCGCCATCTTCGGCCTGGTAGCACTCAAAAATCACATAGCCGGAGTCGTCTTTAACCCGGGCAAAACCAAACACCTCAAGGCGCGAGGCCTTATCGGTAATTTCTGCTGCGCACTCTTTCTCAAACCCAGGGCGACAATAGAGGACAACTTTATTCATGAACAACGCCCTTACGTTTCAGACGAATTGCACCAATTAACATTAATATCCAACCGGCGAGGAAGCAGACGCCCCCAACCGGCGTAACGAACGCCCACAGGCGTAAATGCGAGAGCGCCAGACAGTAGAGGCTGCCGCTAAAAAGAACGGTACCGAGCGCCATAAAGACGCTGCTCCAGTAAAACCAGATGCTGATGCGGCGCTGCATCGCCACCGCCAGGCCAAAAATAGCCAGCGTATGGAAAGCCTGATACTGCAGGCCGGTGTGGATCCAGCCCATTTCCGCAACGCCCATCGTTTTACTTAAAACGTGCGCGCCAAACGCGCCCAAAGCCACAAAGATAAAACCGCTTATCGCGGCGAATATCAGCATAAAACGGCTGGTCATGTGTTTACCCTACGATGATTTATTGTTCATAACGAAAGCGAAATTTTTCTTGTTCATTAGCCGCTTTTGCCAGAATCCACTGGCGGAAGGCGGCTATTTTACCCAGTTCTGCCTGACTGTCATGACAAACGAGATAAAACGCATTCTTACTGACCAGAACATCATTAAACGGGCAGACCAAACGGCCCGCCTCAATCTCGGACTGCGCCATCACATTGTTGGCCAGCGCGACCCCCTGTCCATGGATTGCCGCCTGCAGCACCATTGCGCTGTGGCTAAATATCGGTCCCTGTTGAACATTAATATGGTTTAGACCTAACTGGCGGGTATAAGTTTGCCAGTCGCGGCGGGAAGCATCGTGCAACAGGGTATGTTGCGCCAGATCGGCAGGCGTTTTCAACGCTTTATCGCCGGTGAGCAACAGCGGTGAGCACACCGGGAGCAGATATTCGGCGTACAGCTTTTCCACCCGCAGCCCCGGCCAGTTGCCGCGGCCGTAAAAAATCGCCACGTCGACATCGTCGGCCAGCTTATCCTCCTGACGGTCCACGGCCTGGATCCTGACGTCGATTCCCGGATAAGCTGAGTTAAAGCTTGTGAGCCTTGGCACCAGCCACTGAATGGCAAAACTGGGGAGCATACTGACGGTTAGGGCCCCTTTTGCGCTTCGGGCCTGAAGCTTGCGGGTCGCTTCGGTGAGCTGCGAAAAAATCTCTTTGATATCCTGAAAATAGCTCTGCCCCTCCTCCGTCAAAAGAAGAGAACGATTGCGTCGACGGAACAGCTTGAGGCCGAGGAAATCCTCCAGGGACTTGATTTGGTGGCTGACTGCGGCCTGCGTCACAAAAAGCTCATCGGCGGCGCGAGTGAAGCTAAGATGGCGGGCGGCTGCATCAAAAACACGTAATGCATTCAGAGGTGGCAAACGCTTGGACATAGTTATTCTGGCTTAGATGTTAAGGCAATTTAACAAACAGGAAACAATAGTTAACCTATTAGTTTTTTTTATCTGAGCTATTATAATTTGTCCGTTGAGCTTCTACCAGCAAATACCTATAGTGGCGGCACTTCCTGAGCCGGAACGAAGAGCTTTTTTTGGAATGCGTGTTCCAACAAGCTTTTGGCTTACGGTTGTGATGTTGTGTTGTTGTGTTTGCAATTGGTCCGGGTTTGCGGACCATGGTAGCTCAGCTACCCCTTTTCACTTCCTGTACATTTACCCTGTCTGTCCATAGTGATTTAATGTAGCACCGCACTGCGCGGTGCTTTTTTTTGCCTGCTATACCGAAATCACTTATCCAGCTCGCCCAGCTGTTTTACGTCAGAACGGTTAATCTGCTGCTTGTTACCCCAGGCATCTTTGTACGAAATCATGCCAGTATCATTATCCGTTTGCGGTTTGCCGTCGGTCACGATGGTGCGCCCATCGTTGGTATGCATCACGTAGTTGGAGGAGCAGGCGCTCAGGCCAAAGGTCAGCACACAGGCAGAAATAATTGCGGCAGTCTTATTCATTTTCATCTTTCTCTCCTTTCGACTATTTATACTGTTTATGATTCGTTCTGTACCAGGTTAAAACGCAAACCCAACACTATTCAGCATAACTATCTTTTACCCACCCGAAGCCATATTCAGAAAATTCCAGTCGTTAGCAGAAACCTTGTATCACCCGCCGATTTGCGCGACGATCCTGATATCGATACGAGGAATCTCATGAACGCATTCAACCCCGTCCAATTTCGCGCCCAGTTCCCGGCGCTGGCCGACGCCGGCGTCTATCTTGATAGCGCCGCGACAACCCTCAAACCGCTGGCGGTCATTGAGGCCAGCGACCAGTTCTATCGCCTTAGCGCCGGTAACGTCCACCGCAGCCAGTTCGCCACCGCCCGTCAGCTAACCGAACGCTATGAAAACGCGCGCGAACGGGTGGCGACGCTGCTCAACGCCCCTTCCGGCCAGGATATCGTCTGGACGCGCGGCACCACCGAAGCCATTAATATGGTGGCGCAGAGCTACGTGCGCCCGCGCCTGAAACCCGGCGATGAGATTATCGTCAGCGAAGCAGAGCATCACGCCAACCTGGTGCCGTGGTTAATGGTTGCCGGGCAAACCGGCGCGCGGGTGGTGAAGCTGCCGCTGGCGGGCAACCGCCTGCCGGACGTGGCGGCGCTTGGCGCGCTTATCACGCCGCGCAGCCGGGTGCTGGCGATTGGCCAGATGTCCAACGTCACCGGCGGCTGTCCGGATCTGGCGCTGGCAATACGCCAGGCCCGCGCTGCCGGGATGGTGGTGATGGTCGACGGCGCGCAGGGGGCGGTGCATTTCCCGGCGGACGTCCGGGCGCTGGATATCGACTTTTATGCTTTTTCAGGCCATAAGCTCTACGGGCCGACCGGCATCGGCGCGCTGTATGGCAAAAGCGAACGGCTGGCGGAGATGTCGCCGTGGCTCGGCGGCGGAAAAATGATTACCGAAGTCACCTTCGATGGCTTCAAAACCCAGCCCGCCCCCTGGCGCTTCGAGGCGGGAACGCCCAATATCGCCGGGGTGATCGGCCTGAGCGCGGCGCTGGAGTGGCTGGAGGAGACGGACATCGCGCAGGCGGAAAACTGGAGCCGCGGCCTGGCGACGCTGGCGGAAGACGAGCTGGCGAAACGTCCGGGCTTCCGCTCCTTCCGCTGCCAGGACGCCAGCCTGCTGGCGTTTGATTTTGACGGCGTTCACCATAGCGATATGGTGACGCTGCTGGCGGAGTCGGGGATCGCGCTGCGCGCCGGTCAGCACTGCGCCCAGCCGCTGCTGGCGGCGCTTGGCGTCAGCGGCACGCTACGGGCCTCCTTCGCGCCTTATAACACGCAAGACGATGTCTACGCGCTGGTGCACGCCGTGGACCGCGCTCTGGAAATACTGGTGGATTAATGACGACTTCTCACCCTTTTGGTACCCGCATCACCGAGGCATCTCTACGGCAGACCTTTACCCCGCTCAGCCAGTGGGAAGATAAATACCGCCAGCTGATTTTACTGGGTAAGCAGCTTCCCGCGCTGCCGGACGACCTGAAAGCGCGAGCCAAAGAGATTGCCGGTTGTGAAAACCGCGTCTGGCTGGGGCACGTCGTTGACGCCGAGGGCAAGCTGCATTTCTTCGGCGATAGCGAAGGCCGCATCGTGCGCGGCATGCTGGCGGTGCTGTTGACCGCCATAGAAGGCAAAAGCGCCGCTGAGCTGCTGGCGCAGGATCCGCTGGCGCTATTTGATGCGCTGGGGCTGCGCGGCCAGCTGAGCGCCTCGCGCAGTCAGGGGCTCAGCGCCCTGAGCGAAGCGGTGCTCGCCGCCGCCCGCGAGGTTGAGGTTTAAGCTTATCCCGGGGGCGGCGCTTGACGCGCCTTGCCCGGGCTACGGGTTCATGCGGTTTTGTCGCCCGGACAGGTGCGCAGTTTTGTAGCCCGGGTAAGGCGCCTGCGCCGCGACCCGGGAATTTACGCCGTCTGCCGCTCCGCCTTCGCCAGCATTTTCTTCAGCGCGTGGGAGACGGCGACAAAACCAAAGGTCGCGGTCACCATCGTCGCGGCGCCAAAGCCGGATGCGCAATCCATTCGCTTCGGCCCCTCAGCGGTGCTTTTCATCGCACAAACGCTGCCGTCCGCCTGCGGATAAACCAGCGCTTCGGTGGAAAACACGCAATCCACGCCGAGCTTACCTTTGCTGTTCTTCACCACCCCAAACTGGCTCTTCAAACGCTCACGCAGCTTTGCCGCCAGCGGATCCTGGATGGTTTTCGCCAGATCGGCGACCTGAATTTGCGTCGGATCGATTTGCCCGCCCGCGCCGCCGGTGGTCACCAGCGGAACCTTATGGCGACGACAGTAAGCGATTAGCGCCGCTTTCGGGCGCACGCTGTCGATGGCGTCAATCACGTAGCTAAAGCCAACGCCAAGATACTCGGCGACGTTTTCCGGGGTGACAAAATCGTCCACCACCGTGACCCGGCACTCGGGGTTGATCAGGCGAATACGTTCCGCCATCACCTCGGCTTTCGCCAGGCCAACGTTGCCGCCAAGGGCGTGGATCTGGCGATTGGTGTTGGTCACGCAGACATCATCCATATCGATCAGGGTAATCGCGCCAATTCCGGTTCTCGCCAGCGCTTCCGCCGCCCATGAGCCTACGCCGCCGATGCCGACCACGCAGACGTGCGCGTCGGCAAAACATTGCAGCGCCTTTTCACCATATAAACGCGCCGTGCCGCCAAAACGCTGGCGCCAGGCATCGCTGATTACAACAGACATAAAACCTCAGAATTAGTGGACATTCCCGGGTCGCGGCGCAAGCGCCTTACCCGGGTGACAAAATCAGCCGTAGCCCCGGTAAGCGCAGCGCGACCGGGGAAGAGAACCGGCGTACTAGCCGCTAAAGACGTTGCCCGCGCCCGGGGCGTTTTTCAGCACCCATACGCGGCCGTAGTGGTTATACCAGCCGGCACGATGCCCGGCATCCGGGCCAATGCCCTGGTAAATATCGAAGTGCTGGCCTTTAATCGCCCCGCCAACATCGAGAGCCACCATTAAACGCAGCTCGTACTGGCCGTTAAACTTGCCGTTATTATCCAGCAGCGGCACCTCCGCCAGCAGCGTGGTGCCGGCAGGAACAATGGAACGGTCGGAAGCCACCGATGCGCGGCCGATCAGCGGCACCGCGCTGGCGCCTTTCACTGGCGCAAAAGACTGCGGTTTAAAGAAGACGAACGACGGGTTCTGCTCCAGCAGCTCGCGCACTTCCGCCTCGCTGTGTTTTTCGCCCCATTCGCGGATCGCCTGCATCGACATATCTTCGCGCTTCACTTCGCCGCGGTCGATCAGCACTTTACCGATGCTGTAGTACGGCCAGCCGTTTTTCCCGGCATAGCTGAAGAAGTTCAGCGGCGAGCCGTCGCCAAAGTCAATGTAACCGCTGCCCTGCACGTCCATGATGAAGTTATCCATCAGCGAGTTGCTGTAGGCCAGAATGTAGTTGTCGCTCAGAGCCCCGGCGTAGATGCTGGCGCGGGACGGCAGCTTGCCGCGCTTCGGCGGCATCCGGTAAATCGGGTACTGGAACTCGCCCTGGCGAGTATGGCGCGCCTGCACCACCGGCGTGTAGTAGCCGGTAAACTGGACGTTACCGTAGTTATCCGTCCCCTGCATCTGCCAGGCGTCGATACCAAACTGGCTCAGCGTGCGGGTGTCGCCGCCGGAACGCAGCCACTCCTGAATCGCATTGTAGACGTTGCTCTGGCTGGTGTAGAGGCGCGGAGAGGCGCTACGAATCTGTCTCACCTGCTCGGAGAAATCGCCGGCGTTGATCGGCGAGCCGACCGCATCAGGCTGGTTAACCAGTGAAAACGGCTGGGTGAGTTTACCTTCATTATACTGCTGACCGCGATCGGTCGGTTTTGAGGAACAGGCGGCCAGCATTGCCAGCATTGCGCCTGTTACTGCGTATTTTGCCCAACGTCCTTTCATGGTATCTCTTCTTTATGCTGCTAAGCCCGGGTGCGTGATGAAGATAACAAACCCCCAGGGCTAATGAAATGCGCTTAGGCACCGCAAAGGCAGTTTTGCGCAAAAAATAGGCTGGAAGTGATTCTATATGCACCATTTTTTACAAAATTGATGATTTCTGCCAAAAAGGGTTGCATCAAAACGTTAGCGGAGTATAGTGCGCTTCCACGGACGCGGGGTGGAGCAGCCTGGTAGCTCGTCGGGCTCATAACCCGAAGGTCG